>NZ_JACHGY010000001.1:2735772-3077241 GCF_014207595.1 Algisphaera agarilytica | reverse complement strand
CGAGCAGCACATGCTCGAATGGCTGCAGGTCACCCGCGAGGAGATCGACGAGTACGCCAAGCAGCAAGCCTCCTCGTAACGCTTCCACGCAAACCCACAACGATAAAGCCCACCGATGATTTAGATCATCGGTGGGCTTGTTTTTAATCTGGGCTTGGACTCACGCCGCGGCTTCGAAGCCCTGGCAACCCGAGTCGGCGGTCACCGTCAGTTGGAGCGGCTCCACTTGGGGGTGGCCGCAGGTGTCCTTGAAGTCTTCCGGAGCCGACTTCGAGGTGCGGATCTGGATGAGCTGGGGCTGATCGGAATGGTCTTCGCCGTAGTGCTTGCAGAGGCCGCATTGGCCGTCGGTCAGAGAAATCATGGGTAACCCTTTCGAGTGTTAGGAAATTCGAACTGCCTCTGTAGTATAGGCAAGGCTCGACCTCAACTCAACGTAAGTCCTTTATTTCTAGTAGCTTGAGAATGATTCTCAGATTCGTAGGGCGTGACGAGTGGTGGATCGGTACAGAATACAAGCACGGTGCTGGGCCGTGCTTGTCGAGAAAAATCCAGAATGTGAGCTCGGAGCGAGGCCTTTGGATCTACGAGCCGGATGATTAGTTGTTGGGCAAAACGCCAAACGCACGTCTGCCAACAATATCGGCACCACCAATCACTTCGAGCTGCTCGGCTGCGGTCCAGGCTACGTGGCCGTCGAAGAAGAGCGTGTTAACCCCTTCCCCGTCGTTGCCTTTGTAGGCGAAATACGAAGGGTTATCGCCCGTCGAAATGGTGTCGAGGCTGCCGTTCCCGTGGTTGTAAACCTGATCTAAGCCGACGGTATCCTCTCGGAAAACATCCTGAAGCAATGTGAGCGATGAAGCGCTGTATAGGTTGTTTAAGGTATCGGGGTTGCCGTTGGGAAGGCCAAAGTCTGGCGTCGTTCGTCCGGGGTAGTAGGCATAGGTACCGTAGCAACCGCGAGCCCGGGTATTGGCCGGGTCATCAAGATTGGCGGGGTTGTTGGTGGACGGGCAGGTCCAAACCGAGAAATCACCGATGTAGCTCTCTACATGGGTCCGCAGATCGTAGCCGGCTGGCGGAAGGTAGAACAAAGATGCCACGAGGCGTCCACCGTTGTCATACGACGGCGGCAACCGATCATCGTGATCGGTTGCATAGCCGCTCAGCGCGATGCCGATCTGTCGTTGATTGCTTGCACATTTGACCAGAGTCGCGGTGTTGCGGGCGCTGCCCAGGGCCGGCAGGAGGATGCCAAGCATCAATGCGATAATCGAGATGACCACCAGCAGTTCAATCAGGGTGAACGCAGTAGACTTGGATCGGCGTGCAAACGAGGCACCTTGCATGGAAAATCTCTCCCTTCCCGGTGGATTGTGGTGTTCGGCTATGGGGAAAAGCCGAACCGTGTTCATGATGAACTATGCCCGCTTACGATTCAAGAGCCATCGGGGCAAACCCGAACCGAAAAAATGCCCGGGATTCGGGTGGGGTCTTGCGGGGCAGTGAAGATAGGTAAACCGGGGGAGATGCTTCGGCCTGCTCAGTGCTCGGTCGTATCGGGAGCGTCGTCCTTCACCATTGTCTGAGCGGTCAACGCCTCGAGCGATTCCACCACCACCTCGGCGGGCAGCGTGTAGGCCTCGATCCGGCCCGCCCGGGCGATGTTGATCCCGATGCACCGGCCGTCGAGGTCCAGCAGCGGGCCACCGCACTCAGCGGGGGTGAGCGTGGCGTCGTGTTGGAAGACCGAGGCGAAGCCGTCGCGGCGTTCGGACATCCGGTTCCCCATCGAGTTCATGTAGTCTTCTTTTAGTTTGGTGTTGAGTTCGCGTAGCCGCATCTCGACTTCAAAAGTCATCTCCTTGCCTCGCCGTTCGACGACCACCTCAATCACATCCCCGGCGATGACGTTCTGCATGCTGTCAATGACATCCTGCGAGTTATTCACTTCGTGCCCTGCAATCGAACGCAATACATCACCGGGCTGCAGCCCCGCCGCCTGGGCCCCCATCCCGGGAATCGCAAACCTGATCACCGGCCTCCCATTCTCGGGGTGATCGAACAACGAGATGCCCAAGCGCACGCCGTTGACCCGCCGGGGCAACGCACTCATCACCCCCACCGCTTCGGGGGCTTCGTCCAAGCCCGGGACGATGACCCACTGCCCCAGCCGGGGTTTCGCGTCCAGCTCAAACGCCACCGGCCGAAGGCCCTCGGCGTCGAGTTGAATCAACGCCAAATCGTCCAGCCGATCTTCCGCTAGGAGCTGCGCCTCGACCTCGCGGCCGTCGGACAGTTTCGCCGTGAGCTTCTCCGCCAAACGCACCTCGCTGGCCTTGGTCAGCACCAGGCCGTCGGCGGTGACGATGGTGCCCAACACGCTCTTCTTGCCATCCGCAACAAACTGCACCACGCTCTGCCTGGTTTCCGCCACCACGGGGGCAAACGCCTTGAGCACGTACTTGCCGTCCGTGTCGTAGCCGCGTTTGAGGTAGCTCTGCCCCATCGCCGGACGGGCGAACAAAACCAGCAGCGTCACAACCAAGAAAAACACGACGACCGACGAGACGGACCGAGAGCGTCGCGATCGGGCGTGGGCCACGGCATGTGGAGTCGAACGCGGCCTGCTCATTACTGTTCCCCCATGGTCAATTCGAGCTGCAGTTCCTCGTCGTCGCGCAAGACGCTCATCGCGACCTTGTCGCCGGACATCAGCGTCGCGATCTCTTCATGGAATTCGTGGTCGTCGCGGATGGACCGGTCGCCGATTCCGGTGATGATGTCGCCGAGCTTGATGCCCGCCTCCGACGCGGCGCTGGGCTTGACCATACGAATCACCACGACGCCACGGTCTTCTTTGTCGGGGCCGAGTTCGACGATGCCCATCTCGGGGGACTGCTGCCGCCCCCACTGCCGGCCTTCGACGAGGCTGTCCCACGTGCTGTGGTATTCGCCGATGGAGATGTGGAGGTTGGCACGCTCGGACTTGCCGATGCGGCTGTGGATCCCCACGACCTTGCCGTCCATGTTGAAAAGCGGCCCGCCCGAGTCGCCGCCGATGAGCGAGCAGTCGGACTGAAGGACGATGCTCCGGACACGCAGCACCCGGCCGAGCCGGACGACGACGCTCCGTTCGAGATCGAACCCCCCGGGGTGTCCAAGCGAGACCACCCAATCGCCGGTGCCGACCGTGCCGGCCGCGGCCATCTCGACGCTGGGCCAGGGCCCTTCGCCCTGGAGTTGGGCGAGACCGGCATCGTTCTTACGATCGAGGCCGAGGGTCTCGGCGGTTTCGACCGTGCCATCGGGGAAGCGGACCTGGATGATC
Organism: Algisphaera agarilytica; assembly: GCF_014207595.1. Taxonomy (NCBI): domain Bacteria; kingdom Pseudomonadati; phylum Planctomycetota; class Phycisphaerae; order Phycisphaerales; family Phycisphaeraceae; genus Algisphaera; species Algisphaera agarilytica. The sequence goes on along the minus strand of NZ_JACHGY010000001.1, from coordinate 3,073,907 downwards.
TGGCCGGCCTCGCCGATGACGTGGGCCGCAGTCAGGATGTACCCCTCGTCGCCGATGATCACGCCGCTGCCGGACCCGCCCCGCCCCATGTCCAGCGACACCGTCGCCGGGGCGGCGAGTTCGGCCACCGCTTCGACCCGCGCTTCGATCTCGCGCAGGTCCTCGAGTGATTCGGGGGCTGGCTTATCGAAAACCGACGTCGGCTCGGCGACCGCCGTGGCGACAAGTGACATCACGGCCGCCCAGGCGAAAAACCAAACGCTACTGCTGGATCGTTGCATACGTGAACTCATCTCTGGGAACCACCTGACTGATACGTCACAAGCCGGACGCGGGTTCCCATCCCGTGCGTAAGCCTCACCTCAAGTGTACGCGGCTCCGCGGTCAAGTCACGCGTTTTCCCGGAGGCACTCGCCCCGCCGCCACGACCGGAATCCAACACGTAACCAAAAAAGGATTGCCCGGCCCGCCGGTTTATAGGAAATTAGGGCTGCCCCAAGCATCGCTCTTCTCGCCTCGGCCGTACGCTGATCCGAGAAAAGTTTGATCCATCGGGGCTGTTCATGGATGAATCGCCCCCGCTCCAAGGTTGAATCGTTATGCGTCTGAGCACCAAACTCCTGGTCATCTCCGAGCTGGTGCTGCTCGTCCTGGCCTTCGCGCTGCTGGTGCCCACACGCTCGGGGATGCGGGAGCAGGTGACCGTCGACCTGCAGAACCAGCTCGCCGCGATCGCCAGCACCGCGGCGCTGCACCTCGACGGCGGCCTGCACCAGCGCGTCGTCGAGACGCAAGACGCCAACGACCCGGCCTTCCTCCAGCTCCGCGATCAGCTCCGGGCGATCCGCGACGTCAACGGGCTCGCGTCCGACCACATCTACACCTTCTACTTCGGCAGCGACGGCCTGCTCCACTTCGGCGTTATGCCCCACGAGGGCGATCCTTTCATCGGCGACGTCTACGAACTCAAGTCCCACCACCAGGAAGCGTTGTCCTCCGGCCAGGTCACCGTGACCGGGCTCTACGAAGACGTCAACGGCGAGTGGATCTCCGCCGCGGCCCCGATCTACAGCTCTGCCGGGCAAGTCGTGGGCCTGCTCGAAGTCACCCAGCCCTCCGAGGCGTACTTCGCCCGGTACAACCAGCTCCTGCTGGTCAACACCCTGATCGCCGTGGTGGGCATCGCCATCTCTTCGCTGCTGGGTTACCTGGTGCTGAACAAGATCGTGATCCGCCCGGTCGACAAGATCCACAAGGGATTGGAAGCGCTGGGCGAACACAACTTCAACCACCGCGTCGACATCCGAACCCGCGACGAGTTCCAGGAGTTGGGCGAAGCACTCAATGTGATGGCCGACCAGCTCAACGTCGCCCGGTCGATCCAAGCGGGGTTCTTCCCCGAAGAGCTGCCCGCCTGCCGGGGCTACCGCATGGCCGGGGCGTCGGAGCCCTGCGACGCGACGGGCGGCGACTACTACGACGCGTTCAAGCTCGACGACCAGCGCACCGTGGTGGTCATGGCCGACGTGACCGGGCACGGCCTGGGGCCGTCGCTCATCATGGCCACGTGTCGCTCGGCGCTGCACGCGCTGGCCCGCACCGGGCTCGAGCCGGGCGAGTTGATCCAACGGCTCGAAGACCACCTCACGCCCGACCTGACCGAGGGCCGATTCATCACGATGATCCTTGGCGTGCTCGACGACGACGGCACGTTCACCTACGCCAACGCCGGGCACGCCCCCGCCATGATCCGCACCGCCAACCACGGCGTGACGCACCTCGACTCCCACCGCCCCCCGCTGGGCGTGATCATCCCGCTCGACGGCGAAGAGCTTCAGTCCTCGGTCCATCTCCACCCCGGCGACCGCGTGCTGCTGACTTCTGACGGCGTTAACGAAGCCCAGAACCCCGCCAACAAGCAGTTCGGTTTTGCTCCGCTCGAACGACTCATCGACAACCTCGAAATGGCCTGCGATCAGGTGGTCTCCACGCTCCGTCGAGACGTCGGCACGCACCGCCATCCCCGCCCCGCAGACGACGACCTGACGATCCTCTGCATCGACCGCGTCGGCGTCGCGGTCGCGATGGATTGATGACCACTTTCGGCACGACGCTGACCTCAACTCCTCCCCCGGGGGAGGTGGCCCGCGTAGCGGGTCGGAGGGGGAACGTGAGTCCACCTACGCTCCAAGTGTGTCACGGGTCTATTGCCCTTACCCCAACCCTCTCCCGGAGGGAGAGGGAGTAAAGACAATCGCCCCCGACTCCAGATCGCGATGCGATATCATCGGGGCATGTCCATGGCCCCCCCACCTCTGCCGCCCGATCCCTACGCCAACTATCCCGGGATCCCCGGTGCCCCGCAGAATCGGGCCGGGGTCACTGCATCACTGGCGGTGTGGATCAGTGCCGCGCTGTTGCTGATTAGCTCGACCTGCTGCGCCTGCGTGATGGGTTCCATGGGCGTGATGCCCTTAGATGAACTCAAGCAGTCGGCCGGCTCTGAAGACATTCCGCCGGAGTTGTGGGATCAGATCGGCGCGTCTCAGCCCTACCTGGCCACGGTGGGCGTCGTGGTCACGGTCCTGCTGGTGGTGCCCGCGGTGGTCATGCTCGTGTTGGGATTCGGGGTGAGGCAAGGACGACGCGGGCCGACTTTGGCCGCTCTCGGGTTGGCGATCGGCGCGGCGATCGTGCACGGGGCCCTGACCATCGCCTGGGTGGTGGTGATGCTCAGGATGGGCCTGATCGATGTGTGCAGCCTGGGCTTGCTCCTGCTGATCGAGGCCAGCCTGGTGTGGTGCATCCTCTCGCTCAAGAAAGCCCTGACCCAGATCGACCCCGTGTACGGCAACCAAGCCTTTGCCCCCATGCATCAACACGGCACACCCAGCCAACCCACACGGCCGTACGACGACGACCCGTGGGAGAACTCGCTCTGATTGTCAGGCGTAGACTTCCGTAGCCCAAGGAGTGCCCCATGCCCAAGTTCATCCGGAAGTTTTCGCCCGTCATTGCCGCGGGTTTCGCGCTGCTGTTGACCACGGCCACGGCCCCCAACATCCACGCCCTCGACGCCGAGCACCAGGCCAAGGCCCGTGTGGCGATCGACCAGGGGCTCGACTTCCTCCGCTCCACGCAGAACGCCGACGGCAGCTGGACCCCCGACCCCGGCCCGGCCGTCACCGGCCTCATCGTCGCGGTCATGCTCGACCAGCCCGACCTCGACGCGACCGACCCCACCATCGCCAAGGCGCTCGAGTACATCCTCGACCGCGTCCAGCCCGACGGCTCGATCCGCGATTCGCCCGACGGCATCCTCGCCAACTACAACACCGCCATCTGCCTCTCGGCCCTGGCGCGTATCGACAACGACCCCGAGGTCGCCCAGGTCGTGCGCAACGCTCAGGGGTTTCTCAAGGGCCTGCAGTGGACCGTGGGTGACGTCACACCCGACGGCGAGACCATCACCGCCGACCACCCCTACATGGGCGGCGCGGGCTACGGCAACAACGGCCGACCCGATATGAGCAACACCCAGCTCCTGCTCCAAGGCCTCTACGACTCGGGCGTCGATTGCAACGACCCCGCCTTCCAAGCGGCGCTGACCTTCATCTCCCGCTGCCAGGGCATCGAGTCCAACGACTTCTTCCCCGAAGGCACGATCGTTAACGACGGCGGCGTGATCTACGCCACCTCGGTCAACAAGGACAACAAGCATATCCCCGTCAGCTACGCCAACCCCGAGCAGGTCGACGAGGCCAAGGCCGGGCGGGCCGTGTCCGGGCTGCGGGGCTACGGCAGCATCACCTATGCCGCGTTCAAGAGCTTCCTCTATGCCGACCTCGAACGTGACGACCCGCGCGTCGTCGCCGCGCTCGACTGGATCGAGAACAACTACACCCTCGACCAAAACCCCGGCATGCCCGAGTCGGTGAAATACCAGGGCCTGTACTACTACTACATGACCCACGCCCGGGCGCTGGGTGCCTACGGCAGCACCTACCTCAACGCCCGGGGCCAGACCCCCACCGCGGTCCTGCACGTCGGCCAACGCGCCACCGCGCACGCCCTCCAACAAGCGCGGATCGCTCAGCAAAACAAGGGTTACCAAGTCACCATCGACCTCGAAACCGCGATTGACGGCGGGCCCGCTCGTGACAACGGCGAGATCAACGTTGCCCTGACCGAGTCGACGCAGCAGATCGACTGGGCCAACGCCCTGATCGCCAAGCTCGTCGAGTTGCAACAGCCTGACGGCTCGTTCGTGAACACCGAGAAGCGCTGGATGGAGACCGATGCGAACCTCGTCACGGCCTATTCGCTGACCGCGCTGATGGAAGCGGCGAACTGAGCGACGGATGGTCTTGGCTCCCTCTCCCCCCGGGAGAGGGTTGGGGTGAGGGCACAAGACCCGTGACACGCTCCGAGCCACAGGCGGACTCACCTTCCCCCTCCGACCGGCTACGCCGGCCACCTCCCCCGTCGGGGAGGGGTTTGAATCGAGCCAATCCCTCGGAATGACCGATAACCACGGCATGGCCGAGTCCGCGAAGAAATCCAGTTCCGTCGTCCTGACCCTGGGCGTCTCGTTCGTGGTCACCGCGATCGCGGCGTATTTCATCCTTAACCGCCCCGACCCGATCCCGCCCATCGAGAAGTCCGAGTTCTTCCCCTTCCAGGACGCCCAGACCGGCAAGTGGGGCTACCTGGACTCCGACGCGAAGATCGTCATCCCGCCGAAGTACGACCACGCCGACCTGTTCCTCAACGGGCGAGGCCTGGTCGAGTTCGAAGGGCTGGCGGGCTACATCGATGCGAATGATCAGTGGGCCATCGCCGCCCGGTTCATCGTGGCCCCGGACGTGAGCAACGACTTGGCGGCCCGGCCGTTCTGGGGTGGGCTCGCGGCGGTGCGCAACGAACGTAACGTGTGGGGCTTCCTCGACACCGAAGGCGAGTGGGCCATCCTCCCCCGCTTCGACGGCGAAGACGGCTACGCCCTGGTCGGCGACTTCCACAACGGGTTAGCCTGGTTCGCCAACCGCAACGGCAACCGCTTCGGGTTCATCGACGGTGAAGGCGAAGTCGTCATCGAGCCGGAGTACCACGCCGTGAACGACTTCAGCGAAGGTTTCGCCGGGGTCTTGGTCAAGAAGGAATGGGGCTTCATCGACACGGAAGGTAAGCTCCGCATCCGCCCCGACTTCGACGGCGTCGGCATCTTCAGCCAAGGGCTCTGCGCCGCGAAGAAAGACGACCAGTGGGGCTACATCAACCGCAAGGGGATCTTCGAGATCCAGGCCAAGTACGCCCAGGCCCGCCCCTTCTCCGAAGGCCTGGCCCCCGCCCACAACGGCGTCGCTTGGGGCTACATCAACCCCGATGGCCAATACGTCATCGACCCCAAGTTCGACGAAGCCTGGCCCCACGAGCACGGCCTCGCCTCGGTCGAGATCGACGGCCAAAAGAAATACATCAACGCGACCGGCAAAGTCGTCTGGCCCAAGCCAATTCGGCCCTAACCCCTCCCCCGCCGGGGGAGGTGGCCGGCGCAGCCGGTCGGAGGGGGAACGTGAGTCCATCCACGCCCCATGCGTGTCATGGGTCTAGTGCCCTCACCCCAACCCTCTCCCGACGGGAGAGGGAGCAAGGCAGCGTCACACCGCCGCGCGTTGCTTGCCCGAGGCCGCTTCGCCACTGGCCATCTGCACGGCCAAGCGGATCGCCGACTTCATCGAGCCCGGGTTCGCTTGGTTCTTGCCAACGAGGTCGAAGGCCGTGCCGTGGTCGACGCTGGTGCGGATGATCGGTAATCCGAGCGTCACATTGACCGCGTCGTCGAACGCCAGCATCTTCACCGGGATCAGGCCCTGGTCGTGATACATCGCGACGATCAGGTCGTACTTGGATCGCATGCGGGGGGTGAAGATCGTGTCGGCGGGGAACGGGCCGTGGGCGTCGATGCCGGCCTGGTGGGCCATCTGGATCGCGGGGGTGATGAGACGCGTTTCCTCGTCGCCGAACAAGCCGTTCTCCCCGGCGTGGGGGTTCAGGCCGCACACGGCGATCTTCGGGTTCTCGATCCCCATGCGGACGAGCGCCTGGTGTCCCAGGTCGATCGGGTCGAAGACGCAGCCGATGGTCAGCACGTGGCGGACATCCATGAGCGGCAGGTGGATCGTGGCGAGCACCACGTTGAGCGCGTCGGCCCGCTCGCTGGCGGAGGGTGTGCCTGGAGCGGGCGGGGCGTGGAACATCATCGCCACGCGTTTGGACTTGCAGCGCTTCTGTAGGTACTCGGTGTGCCCGGGGAACGGCACACCCGCGAGCTTCCACGATTCTTTGCAGATCGGGGCGGTGACGATGGCGTCGATCCCCGCGTCGTCGATCGGACGGTTGGCGGCGGCGATCGCGTCGTCGAGGAAACGGGCCGAGGCCTGCCCGCCGAGCTTGGATGGCCCGTTGTCGCGGACGCTCAGCATCGAATACTCGTCGTAATCCAGCACCACCACGTCGTGGACCAGGCCGAAATCCGCCCGGGGCGAGTCGTGCTGCAGGCGGTGCCAATACGGCTCGATCTCGCCGAGGTCGGCCGCGTAGCTCATGAGCTCGTTCATGCCGTAGATCACAAAGCGGGCGAGCTTGCGGATCTCGGGGTCGGCCAGGGCCTTGACCACGACCTCCGGACCGATGCCGCCAGGCTCACCCATGGTGATGCCGATGACGGGCTTGCGGCCCAGTGGCTGGGGCAGGTTGGAACGGGTCTTGGCCATTGGATGATTTTAGCAGGTTGGGAGGATAAACCCCTCTCCCGCCGGGGGAGGTGGCCGGCGTAGCCGGTCGGAGGGGGAACGTAAGTCCACCAACGCCCCAAGTGTGTCACGGGTCTAGTGCCCTCACCCCAACCCTCTCCCGGAGGGAGAGGGAGCAAAACCAACCAACGTGTGTCCGCTTGTCGCCGCGTCTCCACCCGACGATACTTCACGCCAGACGATGCCGCCCTCGATCCTTCTCATGCTCCTGCTCCTCGTGTTGCTGCTGTTCGCCAGCGGCTTTTTCAGCGGCAGCGAAACCGCACTGTTCAGCCTGACCCGGCACCAGCGTTCACGGCTCGCCCGCAGCGAGTCGCTCACCGCCCGCACGATCCTGAAGCTGATCGCCGAGACCCGCGGGCTGCTCATCACGCTGCTGCTGGGCAACATGACGGTCAACGTGCTGTACTTCGTGGTCAGCGCCCAGCTGCTGATCAAACTCAGCGCCTTGGACATGGCCACCGGCATAGGGTTGGCCGCGCTTTCGATCGCCCCGCTGCTCGCGATCGTGCTGCTGGGCGAGGTCATGCCCAAGCTCGTCGCGTCCCGGCTGCCCGACCGCTTCGCCACGCTGACCGCCCTGCCGTTGTTTGTGGTCCACCGCGTGCTCGCGCCGATCCGCGTGTCCGCCTCGGCGTTGGTCATCACGCCGCTCTCACGCCTGCTCACGCCGCCCGCGCCGTCGCCCGACCTCACGCCGGACGAGTTCGAGGCGATGCTCCGGCTCAGCCGACACCACGGCGTCATCGACCACGGCGAGCAGCGCGTCCTCGAACAGGTCCTCGAACTGAGCCAGCTCAAGGTCCGCAACCTGATGGTGCCCCGCGTGGATGTGCAGGCGTTTGACTTGGACCACTCGCCGGCAGAGTTGATGTCCCTGATCCGCCGGACCCGGCTGCGTCACATACCGGTGTATCGCGACAGCCTCGACAACGTCGTGGGCATGGTCTACTCCCGGCAGGCCATGCTCGCCCTGCCGCAGTCGGCCGAGGACCTCAAGCCGTTGATCCGGCCGGTGAAATTCCTGCCCGAACTCCAGCGGGCCGACCAGACGCTCATCGAGCTCCGGCGCACCGGCACCACCTTCGCGCTCGCCGTCGACGAATACGGCGGGACCGCCGGGCTGATCACCCTCGAAGACCTCGTCGAGCACCTGGTCGGCAACATCCCCGGGGCTTACGAACAGAGCGGCGAGGTCGAGGTCGAGATGATCGACACCAACCGCTGGCGGGTGGACGCGGACCTGTCGGTCCACGAATGGGCGGACGTCTTTGGCAAGCACCAGCAGGTGGAAGCGGCCCGCACCCTCGCCTCGGCGAGCACCATCGGCGGCCTGATCATGGCCAAGCTCGGCAAAATCCCCGACATCGGCGATGAGGTGACGCTGGGCAATGTCCACCTCGCCGTGGATCACATGGATGGCCACCGCATCGAGACCGTCATCATCGAGCTGCGCGACAGCGACTCGATCGACCAGTCCGTCGCCGAAGCCGAGGGGGGTGAGGCGTGACGACCGGCGAAACGCTTTTCTGGATCGGCGTCATGCTCGCGGGCTTCATCGGCTCGGCGGTGTACTCGGGCATGGAGACCGGGGCGTACACGCTCAACCGGGTCCGCCTCCAGGTGCTGGCCGACCGCGGGCAACGCACGGCGTTGGCCTTACGCCGGCTCGTGGACAAGCCGGCAACGCTTCTGGCGACGCTGCTGGTCGGCAACAACGTGGCCAACTACCTCGGTACCGCAGGCCTGGCGGTGATCCTCGAGTCGATGGCCCTGTCCGAGTGGCAGTCGATCGTGCTCAACACGCTGATCGTCACCCCCCTGCTTTTCGTCTTCGGCGAGACGCTGCCCAAAGACACGATGGCGGCCCACAGTGATCGGCTGATGCCCCCGCTCACGCCCGTGCTGACCGGGTCGCGCTGGCTGTTCACGATCACGGGGTTGGTCCCGCTCATCGGACTGTTCAGCGCCGGGGTGTTGAAGATGCTGGGCCAGCCCGGCAAGGACCGCGGGTTCCCGCCACGCAAACGTGTGGAGATGCTCGTCCGCGAGGGCGTGGGCCACGGCATCCTCAGCGACGAGCAGTCGGCCATCGTCGACCGCGTGCTGCGCCTAGGCGGCCGAACCGTGCGGCAGGAGATGGTTGCCTGGGGGGACGTGTTGTCGGTCAAGGTCAACGACCCGCCGAGTCGGCTTTGGGAGCTGGCCCAACGCAGCAGCCGATCCCGTTACCCCGTCACCGATGCGCAGGGCAAAGTGGTGGGCCTGATCGACGTGTTCGACGCGTTGCTGCACGGCCAGGCCGACTGCCCCCCGATCCGTGAACTCATGACCGAGCCCTACACGCTGACGCCTGAGATGCCGCTGCGTCAGGCGTTGCAGCACCTGCAGACCCACAGCATCGCGATCGCGGTGGTCGCCGATGCACAGCGCCCCGTCGGCGTGGTCACGGTGAAAGACCTGGTCGAGCCGATCACCGGCGACCTACGCAACTGGTAAAGCGGCATACGCTATCCTGAGACCATGCGAGTCATCGGCCGAACCTCCACGACAACAAGGCGAATCGCTTGAGGTGGTCGGTCCCCGATTTGGCGGATGTGGTGGAGGCCGGGCTCCGGGCCCAGTCGGCCGACGACGACGCGGAGCAATCGGTGTACGGCTTCGATGCGCGGGATGAACTCGGCCTCCACCCCGTGGTGCAGCAGGCCTTCACCCGGGTGGGGTTTGGGGTGTGGCCCGAACAGCGTTATCCCGGGCACTGGCACAAGAAATCCAAGGCCGAGGGGCTGCGATGCGACGTGGTGCTCACCCCCGACGGGCTTCCGCTACGCGACCCCGACGTCAAGGGCACGCTGTTCGGCGGCCAACCCGCCACCGACGCCGACCAGGCCTACTGGCTGGAGATCAAGACCGTTGCCCAGTTCGAAACGTCGGGGCCGTTCCGCCGGTACTCATCGGAGTTGTTGCAGCCGGTGACCAAGGACGTCAAGAAAATCTGGTCCGACGGGGTCATCCGGTTTGGCGGGTTGCTGCTGATCTTGTTCACCGCGAATCAGGAAGTGGCCGAGCACGACCTCGCCGCGTGGCACACCCGGTGCATCGACAAGGGGTATCCCGTCGGGCCGCCCGCGGTGCGCGGCTTCCCGATCACCGACCGGATCGGCAACGGCTGGTGCGCCGCAGCGGTTTTTGGGGTGCGCGGGGTATAAAAAAAACGCCGACGCGTTGGACGCGTCGGCGTGTTGAGAATCGGAATGTAATCGGCTGCCGTAAACCCGCTTAGCGGGCTTCGCTCAGCCGGCTGGCCGCGAGCTTGGCCTGCTTGTCGGCTTCGAGCTCGAGGCGCTTACGGTCGTCGCTGTTCTTGTCCTCGTTGACCAGCCGGGTGATGATCCGGTTGGTCTCGGGGTCGAGCAGCAGGACACGCACTTCGCCCTGGCCACGGTCGTTGGTGATGGAATCGACGTCGAGGACGATCGGGCCGACGTTCATGGGGATGCCCTGACCGCCGGTGTCCAGGCCGTCGATTTCGGCGTTGCCACCGACCTCGTTGCCGGGGAACTCGACGAACTCGTTCTTACGCCACATGCCGTCGTACACGGTCCAGACCTCGATGTCGGCCCGCTTCTGGTCCTTGTTGGCGCTGTCCACGAAGAAGTAGTACTTGGGATCAAGCTCCACCTCGGCCGAGAGCGACCACTCCGCAGCATCGATCTCTTCTTGGCTCGGGCCAAGCGAGATGCGGTTGCGGTTATCCGCGAGTTGATCGGCGTTGAGGCGCGGGAAGCGGTACAGCGGGTTCATGACCGAGACAAGCACCTTGTATCGGTAGGTCTTGCCGGGCTCGACGGTCAGGTCGTGGGCCCAGACCTTCAGCTCGTCGGGGTTGTCGCTCGCTGCGGATGCACGGGGGCTGCTACGTGGAGTTGCCGCTGGGCCACCGTAGGGACTGCCGCCGTAGGGATCGCCGCCGAAGCCACCGCCGTAAGGATCTCCTCCATAACCACCGCCGTAGGGGTCGCCGCCAAAGCCACCACCGTAGGGGTCGCCACCAAAGCCACCACCGTAGGGGTCGCCGCCGCCACCGGGCAGACCCGGGGTCTGCAGGGCATCGTCATCTTCGATCCCCATCAACTCATTGAGTTCGACTTGTAAATCGAAGATCTCTTGCTGAATTTCCGCGGCTTTTTCCGCGTTTCTCTCCGCGCGGACTCGCTCACGCTCAGCTTCGCGTTCGCTGTTTCCTCGGCTACCACGATCACGGGTAGCGCCGCCACCACCACCGTAGGGGTCGCCGAATCCACCGCCACCGTAGGGATCACCCAAGGAATCGGCTCCGGTTTGACGACGCGAACGGCGGTCGGAACTTCGTTCCTCTCGCTGCTCCCGACCGGTAAGGCTATCAAGCCTCCGGTTGAGAGTCTTTAATTTCCTCTCGATCTCATCCCGCCGCGCGAGCTCTTCGGAGGTGTAGACCCGGTTGCCGATGTCTGGCGGAGTCCACGGGCCGTTGCTGATGGTCGGGAATGAAGCGCGAACGATCTCAGCCTGATTTTGGCGAATCTCTGCTTCGAGAGCCTGAGATTCTTCAAAGCTCAAAACCGGTTGTTCAGAGGGGAGGACCGCATAATTCCCGGGCAAGGGGTTGATAATGGTCTGGCCGCCCCACTCTCCCGTAACCGGGTCCAACTCTTCACGGAGCAGTTGTACCGAAGTCACCGCCAGGCGTTCACGCCAAAGCCCCTCATCGATACGTTGTTCGACCGGGTGGTCGGTGGACTCATACCGTTCAATCAAGTCCTTGAGCGGGAATACCCCGCTGACCGAAACATAATTGAAGTCGGCCGGACGGGTATCGCCGATGAGTTGCTGCAGAGCGAAATACCCTTCAGTGCCGTCGTTTTCGAGCACGCCGTGACCACTTTTCGCCAAGACATCCACGGCGATCGGCGGGGTCGGAAGGTGCTTGTATTCATAATCGGGTGTCTTAACCGTCACCCACGTTTGAGCTAGCCCCGTGTCATCGATAGCGGCAAGTTGCTGATCTGGGGCGACGGGCAGGCCGTACAGTTTCTTGAAGAATTCCGCGTAGGCGGGCACATCGAAAGGCGCGATCGGGCTCGGACGACCGAGTTGATTCTTGAGTTGATCGGCTTGACGTACTACCGTCTCTTCGATCGCGCCCGGTGCGATCGTTTTCTTATCGACCTCAATCGCGTTGGGCTCGCCCAGAAGAAACTGGGTTGCACCAACGCCGACTAGCACCAAGCCCCCGACACCGATGGCGATTTTTTCGACGTGTTGTTGGAAGAAACCGAGGTCTTTGCTCTTCATAATTCAGCCTGCTTTCAATTCCGCCGCAGCGGTGGGCTAAAGGATTTTCTGATTCAAAATAAACGAGGGTGAATCATCGCCTGATTCGTCATGGGCAAGAGGTTAATAGCCGCCGTAAGGATTACCGCCGTAGGGATCGCCGCCGTAGCCTCCGCCGCCGTAGGGATCACCACCGTAGGGGTTGCCGCCACCGGGGAAGCCCGGGACACCCGTACCTTCGGCGGGCTCAAGCAGCCCCACGTAACGCTTCGTGTCCTCCGGCATCAACTCGGCGGTCCATTCACGAAGCCAGAGCGACTCGATAATCAACTCCACCTCGACCACATCGCCTTGGCCGTACATATACAACTCATGAAGCAGTTCGTATTCATCCACAGCCTGCACGTTGACGTTCAAGACGGTCATCAGATTGACCCTTGCGATCGAATTAAGAAATTCCGGCAAGCGTTGATAATCAACATGAGCGATCACGCGGGCGTGGCGAACATCGTAGAGGCCATTGGAGGATCGGCCGGTAGGCCCAAAGGCGAAGTTCTCCGAGATTTTCGTCTCACGGGGCTTATCAGTCATCCCCCCCGCGGGCGGGGGGTAACCTGCGGCACCACCCACACCCGCCTTCGACTTTGCGGAGCTAGTATTAGTGAAGCCTGCGGTGTTTTGAATACCCCCGATGTCGTGGAGCCCGACGTATCCGGGGATCACTTCCGCACGGATCAATCTCTTAACCGGAGCGTTTAGAACGCTTGAAGGAACCTCTTTCCCCTCGGCGTTGAAGTGCTTACGCTGATTAGCCACATCATTGGCGATAAAGATTGCCTGAACGATGTCTTGCAGGATCCACAACTCGAGTTGACCTTCCCAGAGCTGACTTGGCGTCGGCGACTCGGCCGAGGAACCCAGCGAAGCGATCTGAAGAGGGAAGGCGGGGTTGGGGGTCAACATGTTGCCCAATTCGGGGTCGGCATAAATGTTGATTCCCTGAGCATGCACGAGCAGTTCATTGATCAGCTCACGCTGCTGTTCCTTCTGTTGCTGAAGAACCTTGGCTTCGCTGAGCGCTCCGCCGAGGCTGTTCTCTCTTGCCAACGCGTCGACCTTTTCAGCCAAGAACGATTGGATGTACTCGGGACTAAGTGGCGGCTGCGCATTCAGGTAGGGCATGGCGATGCCGGTGTTCTGGGCAACCTCCTGAGACCATTGCTGAGTGCCCATCATCGCGCTGAGCAGTTGACCGTAGACGGTCTGGGCACGGAATTTCTTGTCATTTGGGGTATCCGGGAACAGGCCGGGCAGCATCTCGCTGTGTCCGACTTTATTGATCCCGAGGGCCGCGGCGAAGATGTCTTCCGACTCGCGATTCAGGTCCGTGTAGATACCATCGAGCACCTCAATCACCGCAGGTGTGATCGTGACGCTGCGCGACTCGGGCGGGTCGTCGGCGTTACTCGGGGGCACATCGACACTCTGACGCATCAGCGCTTTGATCTGGTTGAGCTTCTGGTTTGCAGGTTTTTCAGCGCTTGCCTGCAACGCCGGGTTGGCGACAAACATGAAGTACGCGATCGCTCCCACCGATGCGACCATCAGCACAAAAGATGCGACGGAAATGGGATTCGTTTTCATCCAGGCGATAACGTTTTTCATGGATTGGCCTCCGTTTGGGGCTGACTTTGGGCAAGAGATTCATTGACGGCAGCGGGAGATTCCGCAGACGGGCTGGCGGCTGCATCGCCATCTTCCACCGGCGATGCCGGCCGAGAAGGCGTGTCATCAACTTTGGGGCGAGCCGCCAGGGGCGATTTCAACTCGACCGTAAATTCGATCACAAATTCGCGATCAAACGCTCGGGACTCTTCCGTAAACGGCCGCAACGGAATCAACTCTGAGATACTGCCGGCGCGGGCACCGCCAGGGCGAGAGCCGCCGAAGCCGCCGCCGAAGCCGCCGCCGAAGCCACCACCGCTGTATGGGTCACCCCCGAAGCCGCCGCCGCTATACGGGTCACCCCCGAAACCACCACCGCCGTAGGGATTTCCGCCGAAGCCGCCGCCTGTCGCCCCCGGCCTCGAAGTTGACGGGTCGACCGCAACCTTGCGCAGCGACTTGATCGGGTTGGTGTTGTCGGCGAATACGAATCGGTACGGACGATCTTCGCGATCGGCATTATCCCGGAACCACTGCACCAGCTTGGCGTTGAGCTCAGCATCGGCGGTTGCCAAAGGCGTACTACCAGTCAGGGTCACCACGAAACTAGGCCCGGATTCTTCACCGAAGAATTCTTCCGCGGTAAACGTCTTGCTTGCCATGTCGCCCAGCCCCGGAGGCGCGGGGCTGCCGTCGGCGAGCATCACTTCGTAACGGGGCACGATCGATTCGATGTAGACCTTGCGACGCTGATCACGCGGGATCGATCCGTATTTCTCGTAATCGTTGGAGAGCAGTTCGGGCTGCGGTTCCATCGCCAAAGTGGCCAAGCTGATGTCTTCGAGGATGCCGGGCCAGATGTTGCGGTGATCCAGGGTGCGGCGCAGGTTCTTGATGAATTGCCGGGGGTCTGATTCTTGCTGCATCTCGGACCATTGCGACACGTAACCGTTCGCCTCGTTGATCACCGGACCCACCGCCGCATTCATCGCCTTCAGGTTCGAGTCCACGGTCGCGGCGTCGGTGAAGTGCTTGACACCCACCAGGCCCGCCGCCACCACGAAGCACGCGGCGCTCGCGGCGATCCAGGGCTGCTTGGCCTTCCACATCCGCGCCGCGAGCACGTGGCTGGGTAGGATGTTGGCGGAAACTTTTTCGAGCCCCAGCCCCTGCAGGCCTAGGCCCACGGCCGTGGCCATGTTCAGGGCGTGGTTGGAGAACTCCGACTCACGCTTGCCGTCCAGCACCGAGATGCGGTCGAAGCCATCGGGGCGGACGACGTCGAGTTGCAGCTGCTGCTTCAGGAACTTCTGCAGGCCCGGCAGGCGGAAGGTCGAGCCCACGCCCACGAGCTTGGTCAGGTTCGAGTCGCGGTTGAGTGACTGGTAGAAGCCCAGCGAACGCTGCACTTCCTGAACCAGGTCGGCAAACACCGCACGCATCGCCTGGAAGATCTGCTTGGCGTACTTGCTGGTCGCGGCTTCGCGCTTGAGCTTCTCGGCCTTGGGGAAGCTGATCTTGAACTGCTTGACCAGGGCTTCGGTGAAGTTGTTGCCGCCGATGGGTAGCGTGCGGAGCCAGATGCCGCCGTCTTCGACGATGATCACGTCGGTCGAGACGGTGCCGATGTCCATGTAGATGGCACCTTCACCCTCGGGCGACTCGTAGTTGAACGTGTTGTAGACCGCCAGCGGCGAGAGGGTCAGCGAGTCGACCTTCATATCGACCGTGCGGTAGTTGTTGAGGTAGCCCATCACGCGTTCTTTGGTGATGGCGAAGATGCCGACTTCGACGTCCGGCGAGTCGTCTTGCTGGAAGACCTGGTAGTCCCATTCGACCTGCTCGATCGGGAACGGGATCTGCTGCTGGGCCTCGAACTTGACGATGTCGGGGATCTTCTTCGGCTCGACGGGCGGGAGCTTGGCGAAGCGGGCGAAGGCCATGTTGCCCGGCACGGACACGACCACGCGGGTCTTTTCCATCTCGTGCTTCTGGATCAGCGTCTCGAGCTGAACCTGAATGGCTTGGTCGACGTCGAGGTCGGGCGTGGTGAGGACCTGCTTGAACGGGAGGACGGCAAAGTCATCGACCTGGACGTCGTCGCCATTGCGGATCAGCTTCACCGCTTTGATCGCGTTGGCTCCGACGTCGATGCCCCAAGCTTCGTTCTTCTTGGCCATGTCTGAAATCTCCTGAACTGAATGCCTGATCCGTGTGGATGCTGGTGGCCTGAGACGTTGTGTTGCGTAAACCTCAACAACACAGTGTCAGTCGTTCGGCACGATCGCCGAACAGAGGTACTTGAAGGCACTCCCCGCAAAAGGAGAGCGCATGGGTATTACACCATAATGTTGATCGGGATGGGGGCGGCCAGGCGCAAAAGGGGATAACGGATGTCGGCCTGTGCCCGTCGGATGCTCAATGCCATCTTCATTCTTATTAAACCCGTGCAGAGCACGAAGGTCAAGAACTTTCGTAACGTCCGAGCATCAGTTATCCATACGACCCCAACCCGCTGAAGGATCGCGCGGCCTGTGCCCCGGTGGATTTGACCTCACGGCGGGCTAAGGAGAGAATACGCGGCCCTGAACGGGGCCGTAGCTCAATTGGGAGAGCGCTGTGTTCGCAATGCAGAGGTTGTGGGTTCGATCCCCATCGGCTCCATTTCATGACTCATTTCCGATAAGTCGTCCGCTTACGGCGATCCACCGGATCATGCCCCCAAGCGGCCTCGGGCCAACCCCCCTTTCGAACCCGATTCAGGGCCTGTCGTAAGACCCATATCCGGAGACTCGCCCGGCTATTGAGCCCGGCCTTTGTCCACCACACCTTCATGCCCGGCCTGATCTGCGTGACGATGGGATACATGCCTTCTGTCTGATCCGTCCGATGAGATGACATGGCCTCGAACCAAGACCCGCAAACCGACCGCCCTTCCGCCCGGCCCCGCCGGGGTTGGATGGCGTTATCGATTGTGGTGCTGATCATCGGTGCGGGGATGTTCACCACGCGTGGGGTGATGCGGGGGCTGGAGGGGTCTTGGGACTTCACGATGCTTTACGCGGGGGCGCTGCGACTCGTTGAGGGGCAAGACCCCTACCTGTTCGAGGAGACTTACGATGCGTTTCGCGAGGCCGGGGGGACCGGGCGCGAGCGTGACCCGGTGAAATTCAACCTGCTGTACCCGCCGTTCACCTACGCGTTGCTCTCGCCGTTGGGCATGCTGCAATGGTCGGCGGCGAAGACGATTTGGGTGGGATGCAACTTGCTAGCCACGGCGGCGGTCGCGGTTTGGCTGGTCCGACACCGGCCGCGGCGTGGCGCGGATGCCGAGGATTCGGCGAGCCCCGAGCCTTGGTGGCCTGCGGTGATGGCCGTCGGGCTTTGGTTGGCCTGCTCGGCGTTACACACGTCGGTGGCGTTTGGGCAGCTGTCGGTGGTGCCGTTGGCGTTGATGCTGCCGGTGCTGGCGCCCTGGCGCGGGCGGGGTGAGCTGGGGCAGTGGCCGTGGATGAGTTTGAAGACGGCGGGGCTTGGGCTGATGCTGGCGGTGGGCGGAGCGATCAAGCCGCAGCTGGTGGTTGTGTTGGCGATGCTGCTGCTGGCGACGCCGCGCTGGCGTGTGGCGTTGTGGTCGCTGGGCTGGGCGATCGGGATCGCGGTGGTCTCGATGGTTTGGATTCAGACGGGCAGCCCGGATTGGCTGCAACACTGGCGTGACCAACTCACGTTCTTCACTCAATCAGGACAGGCCCTGCCTACCACGGAAAACCCGCTCACCTATCAGATGATCAACCTTGAGCCTTGGCTGCACCGGCTGTGGCTGGATGGTGCCGGGCCGATCCACGTGCTTGGGAAAGTGGTGCTGCTGGCGGCGGCCGTTTGCGGTGCCGCTTGCGTGTGGAAGCTTTCCTCTACGGCTCCACAGAAAACACGCGATTCCTCATCGTCCAAGAACCGTTGGGAAACCGATGATTTCCTGTTGCTGGCCCTGTCGCTGGGCGTGGCACTCACCCTGCTCGTGGACTACCACCGTACCTACGACGCGGTGCTGCTGGTGTTGCCCGCGTTGTGGGTTTGGCGTCGTCTTGCGGTCTGTCGCAAGGACCTCTGGGCGTGGGTGATGGTGGTGTGTATGGCCACGTTCATGGTGCCCGGGCCGTCCATGTTAGTCACGTTCGCGCGGAAGGGCATGATCCCCACCGGCCTCACCGAGTCGTGGCTGTGGCAGGCCTGGCTGCTGCCCCACCACAACGTGGCCCTGCTGGTCTTGGCCGTGGCGTTGGGCGTTCGGCTGTTCCGACGAACGCCCCTGCCCCGGGGATGAACTCGATACACTGCGCACTCGTAGCATCTGCGTCCTAAGCCTGCTTTCATGACCGACGCTTCCGCCAATCCGCCCGCCGTTGAACCGCTGCCCCGGCACGCGGAGGCCGACGCATGGGCCCAGCGTCTGGACGCCACCGCCCCGCCCGGCCCCGACGACATCTCCGGGCAAAACGGCGACTGGCCCGTGGTCGGTTCCGTGCCCGTCACCGTGCTGGTGTCGGTGAAGAACGAGCAGGAAGACCTGCCGGAATGCCTGCGACGCCTCCGCTGGGCGGAGCAGGTGATGGTGATCGATTCGGGCTCGACGGACGCGACCGTGCCGATCGCCCAGGCCTTCGGTGCCGAGGTGGTCCACTTCGACTACGCCAAGCACTCCCCCACCGGCTGGCCCAAGAAGCGTAACTGGGCCCTCGACCACGCCCCGCTCCGGAACGAGTGGGTCCTGCTGATGGACGGCGACGAGCACGTGGTCGCTCCCCTCGCGTCACAGATCGCCGAGATCGTCACCGGCAAATCCCAGCCCAATCAGCCCGGGGGCGGGCAGGCGTTCTGGATCAACCGCCGGTTCATCTTCCACGGCCGATGGGTCCGCTACGGCGGCTACTACCCCGCGTGGAACCTGCGTCTATTCAAGCACGCCCTGGGCCGTTTCGAGCGGCTGACCTCGGCCGGGGACACCGGATCGGGGGACATGGAGGTCCACGAACACGTCAAATTGGCCCCTGAGGCCGGTGAAGCGGGTTTTTTGGACCACGATCTGCTGCACTACGAGATCGCGGATTTCACCGAATGGGTGGCCAAACACAACCGCTACAGCTCCTGGGAAGCGGCCGTGGCCCGGTCGGGCGTGGATGATGGGATCCCCGCCACGTTCTGGGGAAGCCCCCAACAACGCCGGCGCTGGATGAAAAAGGCCGCAAAATCCCTCCCTTTCCGCCCCACGCTGCGATTCTGGTACCACTTTGGGTTGCGTCAGGGCTTTCGTGAGGGAAACTTGGGGCTCCAGTTGGCCCGCCTCCTGGCCGCCTACGAAAGCATGACCCTCGCCAAGCAGAGCGAACCCGCGCCCCGCAACGCCTCCGACTCCGCCTGATCCATGACGACCCACGCCGATCCAGCCTCCGCCAGCGCCCCAGATACGCCCGCCGAAGCGTCACCCGCCGCGACCGTGGACGACCGCCACATCAGCCCGTGGACCACCCGCCAGAAGATCGGCCGGGTGCTGTGGTGGTTTGTGCAAGCGACCGTCTGGCGCTGGAGCTGGCACAGCAGCTACGGCTACCGCCGATGGGTCCTACGTCGGTTCGGAGCCACCGTCGATCCCGCCGCACGCATCCGCCCCTCCGTGCGGATCGAGTGCCCCTGGAACATCACGCTCGGAGCCAACTCCGTGGTCGGTGATTTTGCGAACCTCTACGCCCTGGGCCGTATCACGATTGGTGACCGCGTCACCGTCAGCCAGCACGTCCACCTCTGTGCGGGTACCCACGACTACACCAAGCCCGACTTCCCGCTGATCAAGCCCCCCATCACGATCGAGAACGACGCCTGGATCGCGGCCGACGCGTTTGTCGGGCCGGGGGTGAAGATAGGCAAAGGTGCTATACTCGGGGCTCGCGGTTGCGCATTTAAAGACATGGATTCCTGGAGTATCTACGGCGGCAATCCTGCAAAGCGGCTCGCATCTCGCCCCGCATCGCCGGCGCCTGAGGAGGACTCCGATCATGTATAAAGATTTACTCATCTGGCACGGTGTCGTCACGATACTCGTGTCGCTGTGGTGGATCATCGTTCCTTATCTGAAGATGAAGGAACACCTGGTCACGTCCAAGAACCTGTTCATGCTCGGTTACATGAACTTCATGGGCGTCTCTTCGATCCAGGCCGCCACGTATTGGGACCAGTTTCAGATGGCCCGGTACGCGGACTTCACGCCGCGTGCCGTCATGGCTTACATCGTCTTGAGCTGGGTGTTTTTTGGCGTGCTGGTGCTGTCATACAAAAACCCCCGCTGGGTGCCGTGGAAATACCTGACGTTTAAGAGTGTGCCCGCGACCGGGTCCCCCGGGTTTAGCCTGTTTATCCTGCTGGGGCTGTTCTTTTCCTTCTTCGGCGGCCTGGTGCTGGTTCAACTGCCAGGCATCGCTCAGTTCGGCTACCTCTGCGGCCAACCGCTGTCGATCGGCGTCGCCGCGCTGTGCTTTTACCGCTGGATTCAAGACAAATCCAACCCGTTGTGGGCGGGGCTGGCCTGCTCCTCGTTTGCGATGTCGCTGCTGCTGAGCATGATCGGCACCACGGGGCGACGCCCGCTCCTGTCGCTGCTTCTGGCAATCGTGATCATCATCTACTGGACGCGCGCCCAGCCGTTCACCTTCCGCTACCGCATCGTCCTGACGACCCTGGCCGCCGGCCTCATCGTCGGCCAGCTGCTCGGCGGCTACTCGGGCATCCGCCACCGGGTCGGCAACGTCATGATGACCAGCCGGTCAGAACAAGCCCGCAACATCGTGGAGAACGTCCGGATGACGGTCCAGCGCTCCACGAGGCCCGACATCATGCTGAGCTCCGGGCTGCTGGGCGGGGACACCGCGTCGATTTCGGTAGGTGCGGCAGAGCTGTTCCTGTACGACCCCACGTGGGAGCGTCGGCCGCTGCACTCGCTCATGGCCGTCGCCGTGAACCCCGTGCCCCGCGCCGTCTGGCCCGACAAGCCCGAGGCCCTGGGGCAGACCTTCCCACGCGATCTCGGCCAATGGAGTTTCGGTTACATCAACTGGGGGCCCGGCATCGTTGCGCACGTGGTGCAGGATGTGTTCTGGATCGCCGTGTGGCTGTACCCACTCCTGATCGGAACCTTCTTGCGCTGGGTCGACGACCAGCTTTCGGGCTACCCCAAAAACTTCTTCATGGTCGCCTTCGTGACCTCGGTCTCGGGCCACATCATCGCATTCCCACGCGGCGACCTCACGGTCTTCACGATCAATATCGTGGGCGGATTGGTGGGCATCTACTTCTGCTTGTTCCTCAGCCGTATGTTCATGCGGAACTCCCTCACCCCTGTCTCACAAACCACGCTCAACCCCACCCCGGTGGGAGGTGCGGGCTAGCGCCTGCGCCGCACGGATCGTTGATGGCAGTGGCGGGTTGACCCTATGACTAATCCATCTACGCAACGCTATTCGACCCTGCGCTATTGGATTCAAGGCGTTGCTTGCGTCGTGGCGTTGAGTCTCTGCTGCACCCTCAGCGCGGACGAACCCGTCGAAGCGACAATCACGACAAGCCCCGAGAAGCACGTCGTCTCCTGGTTCCTCATCGGCGGATCGAGCGCCACCCCCGAGGACCGATACGTCGGCTGGGACCTGCGACAAAGCGGCTGGGGGAAGTTCGTATTCATGCGCGTCAGGCCCGGGCTGGAAGGCGGAATCCGCCGTGTGCTGCTGCACAACCCCTTCGGACACGAGCTGCCAAACAACACGATGGCCTTCGACGGTTCGCTCAACGCTGACGAGCAGGGCCACGATTGGCTGGTCGAGGGGTTTGTCGAAGCGTGGAAACCAGTGGTGGAAGGTCGGTGGTCGGGAGGCGATCCGGTCGAGGTGATCTGCTACCTCGGACGCCTGGACGAAGCCCCCGGGTTTGAAGCGTTGAAAGACGCGAGCGACGAAGAAGGCTATCAGGCACGCGCCTGGGCCAGCGTGGCGTTACCCCTCGCCGCGGGTATGTCGATCGCGGTGGACTCATCAGCCGACCTGCCCGAAAACCACCCGGGCTTCCGATTCATCCGCGACCTCCGCGACAGCGGCGTGCGGGTCTACGTCGAAGCCCGACCCGATACCAACAAACCCCACCTCCACAACTGGCCGATGATCAGCGTGGAGTCCTTCTGGGAACGCAGCGACCCCACCCGCCACGCAGATGCTCGCGGGATGGAACGCGACGCCCACAGCCACGGCGAGGTCATCCAGCTCTTCACCGAACGCAAGCTGACCCCCGCGATCGCCCAAGAGAAACTGGCCCAGGGTTACAGCGTCGCCGCACAACTGAATCATGAGATCTGGCAAGCCAACAAGCTGAATCGTTGGCTGAACCCACAATGAGTTTCGTATCCGATCAGGCCACCGGTCTGAATGCCCAACCCACCGAGAACGAGGGGACCCCATGAGTCTCAAAGCCCTGCACGTCATCCCGACGCTGGACATCCTGGCCGGCGGCACCTCCGCGGCCCTGTCCGGAATGGCCTCCGCCCAGGCCCAGGCCGGGATCAAGGTCAGCGTGGTCGCGACGTACGCCGAGGACGGCGTGGAGACCTTCGCGCCCTTTCTCACCGAGCAAGGGGTCGATGTCACACTGCTCGGCCCCACCTCCGGCTCGCTCCGTCGCCACCCCGATCTTGAGCCCACCCTGCGACAGCAGATCCCCGCCCACGATGTCGTCCACGTCCACGGTTTGTGGGAAGAACCGTTACACCTGGCGTTCAAACTGGCGCGAGAGCTCGGCCGCCCTGCGATGCTTTCCCCCCACGGCATGCTCGATCGCTGGAGCCTCGAACAAAGCAAGCTCAAGAAACAGATCTACCTCGCCTGGCGACTCCGCAAACACCTCAAACACGTCGACGCGTTCCACTTCACCACCGATGAGGAACGCGAAAGCGTCGGTCGATTCGGCTACCCCGGCAAGCCGATGGTCGTGCCCCTGGGACTCGACCTCGATGAATTCGATCCGCTCCCCGACGCGGGGCGTTTCCGCGCCCGCTACCCCAAGCTCGGCGACAAGCCCTACGCCCTGTTCCTGTCTCGGCTGCACCACAAGAAAGGGCTGGAACTGCTCCTGCCCGCGTTCGCCCAGCTCCGCGAGCAACACCCCGACTGGCGTCTGGTGGTCGCGGGCCCGCCGGAGAACGATGCCTACCTCGAATCGCTGCAAGCACTGACGAAATCGCTGGGCATGGTGGAAGACGAAGAGATGTTCTTTGTGGGCATGCAGCGCGGAGCCGAGCGGATCGAAGCGATGGTCGACGCGTCGTTCTTCGTGCTGCCCAGCTACCAGGAAAACTTCGGCATCGTCGTCGCCGAGGCCGGCGCCGCGGGCCTTCCGCTGGTGATCTCCGAACACGTGAACCTGGCCAGCTATGTCGAATCGAACGAGCTCGGTACCATCACCGTCCAGGACGTCGATCAGCTCCGCCAGAGCCTTGATCAGACCATCCGCCGAGACGACCTGGCCGACGTTGGGCGTCGCGCCCGATCGACGACGCTCGAACACTTCGACTGGAAGAACATCGGCCGCCGGTGGATCGACGTCTACGGCCAGCTCACCCCCAACCCCGACGACTAAACTCGAAAGCCATCGTCCCTTGACTACTTCTTCGCCAACCCGAGTCGTCATCATCCAGCCCTCGCTGGCCAAGTACCGCGTGCCGGTGTACCGCCTGCTGGCCAAGCAGCCCGGGATCGACCTCAAGGTTGTCTACGGCCAGGACCCCGGGATCCCCAACGTCGAGCCCGACGGCTTCGAAGGTTCGTTCGAGCCCCACGCCCACGTCGGCATCGGCAAACGCCGACCGTTTGTCTGGCAGCCCGCACAGCTCAAGTACGCCGACCCGAAACACGCCGACGTGCTGATCACGGTCTGGAACAGCCGGTGGCTGAGCCTGCCCCTGGCCGCACGCAAGGCACGCAAAAACGGTGTCCGCACCGTGGTCTGGGGCCACGGCTACTCCAAGAACGAATCCCCCCGCCGCGCGAAACTCCGGCGTCGGGTCGGCCTGATGGCGGACGGCATCCTGTTCTATTCAAAGACCGTGGCCGACCGCTACATCGCCGACGGCGTCGACCCCGACAACGTCTTTGTCGCCCCCAACTGCCTGGACCAGGAACCGATCCAGGCCGCACGCCAGGCTTGGCAATCCGATCCCGCTCGCCTAGATACTTTCCGCCAAGAACAAGGCCTCCCCGACGACGCAGACACGATGCTCTACGTCTCACGTTTCGACCCGGCCAACCGTGTCGATCTGCTGCTTCACGCCATCGCGTCGCTTTCCGAAAGCCGACCCAACCTGCGTGCCCACCTCATCGGCAAGGTCAACGACGAAGCCACTCGGCTGCAACAACTCGCCAAAGAGCTGGGCATCGCCGACCGCGTCATCTTCCCCGGCGCGATCTACGGTGAGGACGACATCGCGCCCTGGTTCCTGACCGCCAAAGTCTTCTGCTACCCCTCCAACATCGGGCTGAGCGTGCACCACGCCATGGGCTACGGCCTCCCGGTCATCACCGGCGACAACGCCGACATCCAGAACCCGGAATTCGAAGCGATCGCCGATGGCGTGAACGGCAAGACCTTTGCCGACCAGTCCGCCGAAGGGTTGGCCCAAGCCCTCGACGAGGTTCTGCAAGACCCGGCTCAGCTCGAAGCGCTGTCACGCAACGCCCTGAGCACCGCCCGCAACGACTACAACCTCCCCAACATGGTGTCGGGGATCACCCGCGCCATTCACGGCCAGTAAATCCAAGCACGGGCGGGCAACACAACAGCAACCCCCACGCGGTTGGGTCGGTCAACTTGCGTCGAGCTGCGACAAGATCAGCTTCGCGTTCAGCGTGCGGTAGTTCTCCACCGAGTGGCGCTGGGCATAACCAATCACCCGTTCGCGATCGGCGTCCGACCACGGCTCGTCCAAGCTCGCGAGCAGGGTCTTGGTGAATCCTTCGAGATCCGCGACATCGCATATTTTGCCGAGGCTCTCGGTTTCGACCACATGACCAATGCACCCCCGGTCGGTCGCCAGCACGGGCGTGCCCGCCGCCGCGGCCCAGAGGATGATGCTCGAACGCCCCGAGTGGTTGGGATACGGCGCAGCGACCAAATCACCCGCCGCTGCGGCACTGAACATGTCCTGCTCGTCCAGCAAACGATCAAGGGAAATGATCTGGCCGGAGTCGAAATACCGTTGAATCTCGGGCTGCTGGATCACCGCCTTGATGTCGTCGTAGTGCGGGCCCGCCAACAGCAACGAGGTGTCTTCCAGCCCCTGCTCCAAAGCCGAGATGAACGCACGGACCAACAGGTCCGCGCCTTTCCGGTTATCGATCACCCCCGAGAGCGAGACGATCCGCCCTTCCGCGGGGAGCCCGAGGCGTTGCCGTGCCTGTGCCCGATCGATCTCGAAAAACTCGACGGGGTTCACCGCCAGCTCGAGTTGGGTCTGCCGGTTCGGCTTGATGGAGGTGGCGAACTCGTGGAGGAATTCGTCATCGAGGTGCAGCCGATCGTACATGCCCTTGGCCAACACCCGGCGGAAGAGGTACCGCTTGAGCTTCGCCGAACGGGAATGGTTGTTGGGGTAGCTGAACTCACCGCGGTAGAGAATGCCCTCGAGCGTGTAGGAACGCTTCGTGCTTTCCCACGGCAGCAAAGAGCGCACCGCCTGGACCTGCCAGACCCCGTCCGCATAGGCCACGAACACGTGATCCGACTGGTGTCGTTGCTGCAGCCGCTTGATCTCCTTGAGACGGTTGGCCGCGATCTTGTACGGCGTGTCGCCGAGCCGTTGGCAATCGGTCACAAGCGTGAAGTGCTCGGCCAGGGGCGCGAGAAACCGCTGGTAGTGATCCGAAGCGGCCCCCTCGGGCGTGGTCGCCAAGACGATGTTGATCTCCGGATGGACAAAGCCCGGGATCATCCGAGCCAGGTAGGGGTAGTGGTGGCCGGTGTACTCGGGTTCGTAGAAAAGAAGATTTCGCATGTTTTGGCGAATTATAATATCTTACCGAGCCCGGAGAAGGCGAAGCACATGGCCCAAACGCAAACCGACGAAGGAGCCTCGATCACGACTCAAGAAGCTCCTGAAATTGCGGTGATCATCCCCCACTTCAACGATTGGGGACGGCTCGAATTGTGCCTCGACGCCCTCGCGGCCCAGACCCTTCCTGCGGATTGCTTCGAAGTGGTGGTCGTGGATAACGGCTCCAGCGACTGGAAGCCCGAGATCGTCGAACGCTTCCCCTTCGCCCGGATCATCAAGGAAACCAAGGTGGGGTCGTACGCCGCCCGCAACGCGGGGATCAACGCCACCACCTCCAAGCTGCTCGCGTTCACCGACTCGGATTGCATCCCCGATCCCTCGTGGCTGGAACATGGCATCAAGTTTCTGCTCGATAATCCGGCCCTCGGGTATCTAGGCGGCCGGATCGATCTGTTCCCAAAAGAACCCGAGTCTCCGCGGGGCGTCGAGCTGTTCGACATGATTTTCGGCCTGAACCAGAAGAGCAACATCGAAGTCTTCGACTTTGCCGCCACCGCCAACATGATCACCCGGCGTCAGGAAATGGATCGTCACGGCATGTTCGACGACCAACTCAAATCCGGTGGCGACAAAGAATGGGGCAACCGGCTCAACGAAGCCGACCGAACCTTTTCGTTTGTCGACGATGTGCTGGTACTCCACCCCGCAAGATTCACGCTGGAAGACCTGCTCCGCCAGGCCCGCCGCCACGCGGGCGGACGCATGGACACCCGCATCAGCCAGGGCCGCAAGTACCGCCCCTTCACCTTCCACTTCTGGAAAACCGTCGCCCGCACCTTGCTGCCGCCCTTCTACATGTTCGGGCGGGCCTACCGATCGCCGGTATGGCGGACGCATGGATGGCTGGCCCTGTTGAAAGTTTTTGTCGTCGCCACCTTCGTGCACTACAACCGGTTCTGGGGCATGATCCGGAGCCGGTGGGGTGCCGAAAGCGAACGGCAATAGTGCCGACCGTTTCTTTCAATTCACTCACCGCAGCCGCGGGGCTTTCGCCCTAGCGTTGCGTAAAACGAAATCACCCAAACATGGGCTCCAGTGAGGCTCTCGTAATCGCGAGAACTCATGAAGTACTAACGTTTCACCCGTGTATCAGAAAACAAGCGCGCGACTCCACCGCGTCACACCGATTGCAAAAACCGGGGACTGTTTTACCCGCGTTTTCGTTTCACCAGTTTCATCAGCCGCTGGATGATCTCGTCAAAAATCTCTCGTGCGAGCAGCCGGGCGACCAAGACGTAGATCGGCAACATCAACGCGATCCCCAGGGCGATGCAGCCGATCTTGCCGATCGGGGTCGCATCCGGCAGCTGCTCCATCGCCAACCACGCGATCCCCATCGACAAGGCGGTGGCGATTAGCGGCGCCGCATAAATCGTCACGATGTCCTTCCACGTCCCGCCGTATTTATGACTGATCAGCCAGACGTGCAGGAAACCGATCACCGAGTAGAACGACGACACGCCGAGCGCGGCCCCCACCGCGTCTCCACGGCTGACCGTCCCGAGATACACCGCAGCCAGGAAGATCGGCGTGTAGCAACAAAAGATGTAGAGCCGAAATTTGAATCGGCCCTGCGCCTGAAGCAGGCTACCCGCCGAGGTGCTGACCACGCGGAACACGGTCGCGAGGCTGAGCACCTGAAAGATCGTGATGGCGGGATACCAACGCTCATCAAACATCAGGCGGATCAGCGGATCGGCGATCAGGATCTGCATGCCCGCAAACGGCATCGCAGCCAGGGTCAACATCCGGCTGACCCGCAGATAGACCTCGGTCTGGCGGTAGGGATCGTCGATCGATGCAAGGGTCGGAAACAGCACGCGCGTGAACTGGCTGCTAAACAACGTAATGACCTGAATCGACAAGTTGAAAGCGAAGAAATAGAGGCCGACCTCCGTGGCGTCCAGCACCAGACCCAGGATGAAGTAGTCGCCCTGAGCGATCACGGCAATCAACACGCTGCCCAACAGCATGACCAAGCTGTCGCTGAGCAGGTAACGCCAACAACTGAAGCGGGGCTTGCCCGTCACCGAAACGTCGGCGGCGCGCCAGAGGCAGACTAGGTTAAAGAGTGCCGCAATCGGCTGGGGCATCACGAAGCTGTATGCCCCAAAACCCAACCAGGCGAACAAGATGGTCAGCCCCATGGTGAGGATGGCTTGAAGCATCCCGACCCGCGAGATCAGGCCGAAACGTAGCTGGCTCTGCAGCTTCGCATCGGCGACCGAGGCGACGCCGTTGATCGGTGCGGCCAGGGCCAGAACCATGATCAGCCCGACCAATTCGGGCTCGCCGTAGACCCTGGCCAAGACCGGGGCCATCCCCAACATCACGGCCGATGTCAGCACACCGAACGTCAGGGACATCCAGAATCCCGGCGTCGCCCACAGGTGAAAACGCCGGTGCCGGTGGACCAGGACCTCTCGGATCCCGGCCCGCTGTAGCAGCGCGGTGAACGCCGTTAGCGTGTACGCCAAGCCGATCAAACCGAACGCCCGGGGGGCGAGGAGCCAAGCCAAAACGACCTGCCCGCCCAGTGAAATGACCTTTGAAAACAACGTGAGCAGCAGTGTCCAAGCAAGCGCCTGAGCCGCGCGTTGGCCAAGGTTGTTGCTTTGGGTCTGAGCCATGTCGTTTTGGTATAGTTTCGCGGATATCGAGGCTGCGCCGTCTATCCGGCGTAATTAAGCTACGCCATAATATCGACCCCTGTTCGATGTGTTGGAGCGTAGAAAGGATTCTGCAAGATGCGTATCGGCATATTGACCTTCCACGCCGCCGACAACTTCGGCGCAGTCTTACAAACCTACGCAACGCAGTCTTATCTGGAAAAAGCCGGGCACGACGTCCGGGTGATCGACTACCGCCCCGAGTCCGCCCGGAAGCACTACAACCGCTTCGGCCTCAGGTCCGGCACGGCCTGGGTGACGGCCAAGAAGCGGTTGAAGTTCGGTAGTTTTCGCAAGAAAGCGTTGCACCTAAGTAAAAACACGCACAACGATATCGCATCCCTCGCAGGCTCCAATCAAGACCTCGACGCGGTGATCATCGGCAGCGACCAGGTTTGGAACATCTCTTCATACCGCGGCTACGACCGCCCGTTCTTCGAGGGTATCAGCCCCGAGCACAACCACCGCAGAATCAGTTACGCCGCGTCCGTGGGCTCCACGGTTTCCTTCGATCCCCACGAGCAAGAAATCCGTGAGCAGCTGCTGAAATTCGACCACCTCTCGGTGCGCGATGTGGTCAGCCGTGAGATGGTTGAAAAGGCGTGCGGCCGGATACCCACCGAAGTGCTCGACCCGGTCTTTCTCGATGACTTCGAAGGAGTGGAGCGACCGGTACCCAAGCTCCCCGAGAAATATATGGCGGTGTACTGCCTGAAACGTGCCGAGGTCTTCGGCCAGGCGGTGAACGCCGCCAAGGCCAAACTTCAACTGCCCGCGATCTCCCTAGGGGTCCTTTCGCCGGGTGCCGACGAAGGCCTGATCGGTATCGGCCCCCGCGAATGGCTCTACTGCATTCGCAACGCGAGCTACCTCGTCACCAACTCTTTCCACGGCGTGTGCTTCTGCATCAAATGGAAACTGCCCTTCTTCGTCGTCCGGATGCCGGGCACCGATCAGCAGCGCCTCGACGATGTGCTGAGCCGGGTCGGGCTGTCGCACCGGGTGATCGAGGGCCCGGACCATGTCGAATCCGCCATGGACAGCCCCATCGATTTCACCGAATCTGAAGCAAAGCTCGCGGCGCTTCGAGATCAATCCACGGGGTTTCTTGCGGAGGCCTTGGCGTGATCGAACCACTCGACTCAGACAAACTCAGCACTTTCCGGACCCACCACCACTTCGAAAACTACGCGGAATTCTCAACGATCGAGGAATTCAAAGATTGCGTGGCCTGGGCCAAAGACAAGAACGTTGACTTCTACATCCTCGGCAACGGCTCGAACACCATTTTTGCAAAAACCAAAGTACGGTCTCTGGTTCTTCGCAACAAGCTCAAGAAAGACCTGACCACGCTAGGTGACGAGACGCACGTCAAGGCGAGCTCTTCGCTGCCCATCTCGGTGATCCTGAAGCACTGCCAGGACCGCAACCTCGACTGCTTCTACTACCTCGCCTCGGTCCCCGCGACGCTCGGCGGGGCGTTGGCGATGAATGCCGGGCGGGGCCGGATTTACAACCAGACGATCTTCGATTTCGTGGAAACCGTGACGTACTTCGACGGCAACGAGGTGATCACCCTCCGCCGAGACGAAATCGAACTGTCATACCGCAAGACCATGTTCACGGGGCTGAACAACTCCCTCATCCTCGAAGCAACTTTCAATTTCCCCGAGCTGCCCGAACGTCAGCCCGATGCCGCCGAGGACGCAGCGGCCGACGGGGCGTCACCCGCCGAAGACGGCTCGGACAAAAAAAAGAAGGCCGTGGATCGCAAGAGCCTGCCCATCAGCCAACGCATCGCGTACTCGAAAGAGAACCAGGACCACTCGGCCCCCAACTGCGGCAGCGTTTTCAAGGAAGCGAAGAT
This sequence comes from Algisphaera agarilytica, assembly GCF_014207595.1. Taxonomy (NCBI): domain Bacteria; kingdom Pseudomonadati; phylum Planctomycetota; class Phycisphaerae; order Phycisphaerales; family Phycisphaeraceae; genus Algisphaera; species Algisphaera agarilytica. Next base: position 3,043,439 of record NZ_JACHGY010000001.1, on the reverse strand, counting down.
GGGTATCCTCGGCCGTATCCAAGGGACCCGGCTGGGCTCCGCTCAGTATTCCCCCAAGACCATCAACTGGTTGCTGAGCCACGGCACCAGCCCCCGGCCGATGATCTGGCTGATCCGTTACGCCAAGGCCGTCCATCTGCTGTTCGGCCGGCGTGCGGTGCTCGAACTGATTGTGGTCAAGTGAGCCGGACGGCTGCCGGGAGCTTCGCCCGCATCTTGCTACCGATAACCTGAACGGATCCCCTCACCTGCAGATCGCAGAATCCACCTTCGGAGGCTGCCGAGAGGTGCACTAGGTTTTGGAACATCGATCCAGCGCGTCATCTTCATAGGATTTTGATGCGGTTCCAGGGCCCGGACATTTCATCAGATACTTGTTCTCGTGAGCCGATATCAAAGTGGATGTTGAACCCTAAGGCAGTGTTGTCGTAGGAATGATGTTCTGGAACAGCATGTCAACGCAGACGGCGGATTTCCCGCATTGATACCGAGACCATGACGATCGATGCCGACACCTCACCGAAGCCCGGGGCCAACGATGCATCGGCGATCGGCCCATCGCTTTACGTCGATCTCGACGGCACGCTGATCCAGAGCGACCTGCTGATCGAGAGCGCGGTCGGGCTGGTCAAGGCCGACCCGGCGTCGCTGTGGTGTGTGCCGGGCTGGCTGGCTCAAGGGCGGCCAATGCTCAAGCGGCAGCTGGCGGAGCGGGCGATGCCCGAGGCGTCGGAGCTGCCCTACCGCCCGGAGGTGTTGGCGTATCTGCGTGAACAACGCGACCAAGGTCGCCAGCTGATCCTGGCCACGGCGGCGGACTGCCCCGCGGCCGAGCGTGTCGCCGAGCACCTGGGCCTCTTCGATGACGTGCTGGCAACGGACGGGCAGACCAACCTGAAGGGCAAGGCCAAGTTGGAAGCCATCCGCAAGCACGCCGACGGCCAGCCGTTTGCGTACATGGGCGACAGCTCGGCGGACGAGCCGATCTGGGCCGAGGCCGACGAACGCCTTATGGCCGGGGGTAACGAAAAGCTGTACCAACGGGTCACCAGCGACGGCGGGGCCTGCCGAGCCTTCGAGATGCAAGGCCCGGCGTGGGGCGCGTTGCTGGCGGGGATGCGTCCGCGGCAGTGGGTCAAAAACGGGTTGCTGTTGGTGCCCATGCTGGCGGGCCACGCGGTCACGGCGGGCAACCTGCTGAGTGTGTTCTGGGGGATCGTTTGTTTCTGTCTGGCCGCGTCGAGCATTTATCTGGTGAACGACACTCTGGACGTCCACGCCGACCGCACGCACCCGACCAAGTCACGGCGGCCGATCGCGTCGGGCCGATTACCGATCCCCACCGCGATCGCCGCGGTGCCCGTGCTGATGGGGACCGCCCTGCTGTTCGCGGCGGTGTTCCTGCCGATCGAATTCCTGGGCTGGCTGGTTGCATATTTGGTGGTGACGGTGCTCTACAGCACGACGCTGCGTAGCCGGCTGCTATTGGATGTGATCACGCTGGCGGGTTTGTACGCCCTGCGAATCTTTGCCGGTGGCGCGGTGGTCCAGATCACCCCGTCGTTCTGGTTGCTGACGCTGTCGATCTTCCTGTTTCTGAGCCTGGGTTTTCTCAAGCGATACGCGGAGCTTCGGAACATGGCCGACGAAGCGGCGACGCAGCCCGGCGAGCCCGCCCGTCACACCGAGCGGGGCTACCTGCCCGAGGACCGCGGGCTGATCCAGCTGATGGGCGTGGTCTCGGGGTATGCCGGGGCGGTGATTCTGTGCCTGTACCTCAACGACCCGATCAGCAAGGAGCTCTACGCCAAGCCGGCCATGCTTTGGCCGGTGGTGCCGCTGTTTGTGTACTGGGTGTCGCGGATCTGGCTGATCGCTCAGCGGGGGCACATGAACGAAGACCCTGTGGCCTGGGCGGTGGGCGACCGGGTGAGTTGGGCCCTGGTGTTTGGGGTGATGTTGCTGGCGATGCTGGCGTCGGGCTGAGAAAATAGAGAAGCCGCCCAACACCTTTTTGTTTGTATGAAAGAGTTCAACGAACTCTACCCCCCTCGGGACAGTAAGCATATACTCCTCTCGTCACTTCCTTTTGTTCGTTTGCTTCCCATGAGTCACCTCAACTTTGAACATGACCGCATCCTGGTCACCGGTGGGCACGGCTTTCTTGGAACACAACTGTGCCAAACCCTGCGTGACCGCGGTGTGACCGCGGACCGGCTCTACGCCCCCACCCACGCCGAGGTCGAGCTGACCGACGAGGCCCAGGTGGCGTCGATGTACCAGCGGTTTAAGCCCGATGTGATCTTCCACCTTGCCGCGGAAGTCGGCGGGATCGGGGCCAACCAAGCCCACCCCGGACGGTTCTTCTACGCCAACTTCGCGATGGGCATCCACCTGATCGAGCAGGCCCGCATCCACGGCCTGCGGAAGTTCGTGCACTGCGGCACCGTCTGCGCCTACCCCGAAAACGCCACCCGGCCGTTCACCGAAGACCAGTTCTGGAACAGCTACCCCGCCCCCATCACCGCGCCCTACGGCATCGCCAAGCTGTCCCTGGGCGTCATGCTCGACGGCTACCGGCGGGAGTACGGCCTCCAATCGTGCATGCTCATCCCCGTGAACCTCTACGGGCCCAACGACAACTTCGACCTGCAGACCGCCCACGTCATGCCCGCGCTGATCCGAAAGTTCCTCCACGCGATCGAGCGCGGCGAGGACACCGTCAGCGTCTGGGGCTCGGGCAAAGCCAGCCGCGAGTTCCTCTACGTCACCGATGCGGCCGACGGGCTGATCCACACCGCGGACCGCGTCGATGAAACCACGCCGATCAACCTCGGATCGGGCCGTGAAACCCCCATCAAGGAACTGGCCGAGATCATCGCCGACGCGACCGGCTTCAAGGGGCAAATCACCTGGGACCACGACAAGCCCGACGGCCAGCCCAGACGCTGCCTCAGCATGGAACGCGCCCACGAGCAACTCGGCTGGAGCGCTCGGGTCCCGCTGGAACAAGGTGTGGAACAGACGGTCGCGTGGTGTAAGGCCAACCAAGGCGACATCCGCGGCTGGGGGCGTGCGGATTCACCGGCTTCGGCCAAGGTGTCCTGAGCGGCCCAATCTTCGAATTTACAGAGGGGGCACCGGCAGACTCGGCGCCGGGGCTTGCGATACGACCTCGACCAGCAGGTCTTCCCAGGCGTGGAAACGGCTGTTGCGGTGGTGTTCGCCGCGCGACGCATCCAAGGCCGCCTGCCCCATCCGCTGCACGCGTTCGGGGTCGTGGGCGAGTTGGAGGATGACGTCGGCCAGCGCCTTGGCGTCGCCGAGCGGGAACCGGATGCCGCCCCCGGTTTCGTCGAGGACGCGGGCGACCTCGGCATCGGGCGGGCCGACAAACAGCGACGTCCGCCCCGCCGCCATGATGCCGAACAACTTGCTGGGGACGACGATGCCGGTGAACGACTCGGACTGGCTGATCAGGTGGACATCCGCCAGGCTCAGCAGGTCCAGCAGCCGTTCACGCGGCTGGTAGGGCTGGATCATGACGTTCTTGAGGCCGTGCTGTTCGACAAACGCTTTCAACGGCGGGATGCGTTTGCCGCCGCCCGCGAAGAGGAACACGATGTCGTCGCGGTCACGCAGCTCAAGGATGGTGTCGCAGAAGGTCTGGTAGTCGTGGGCGAGGCCGAAGTTGCCCGAGTATTGCACGACGAACTTGCCCTCGAGGCCCCACTCCTCGCGGTAGCTGGACTCGGCCGGATCGCTGAGTTCTTCCGGCGGGTCGTTGGGCGACCAGACGCCGATGACTTCGATGTGGTCCTCGCCGATGCCCTTGGCCTTGATCAGGTCCTTCATGCACCGGCCCAGCGCAACCACGCGGTCGGCCCGGCCGATCTCACGCCGGTTGAGCCAGGCAAAGAAGCGCGTCAGCAGACTGTCTTGCTTGCTCACCCCCGCGGCGACGAGCACATCGGGATACAGGTCCATGGTCCACACCACCTGCCGGCAGCGACGCAGCAGGCGCATCATCCAACCGACCATGCCGATGAGCGGAGGCGTCGTCAGGGTGACCACGACGTCGGGCTTGCTGAGCCGGTCACCGATCGGCACCCGGATCCAGATCGCCCGCCACATGGCGGCGACATAAAACAGCCCGAAGTCGACGGCCCGCAGGACGATGCCACGTTTACCGAAGAGCGACAAGCCGACCCGGTTAACGTGCACGCCGTGACGCGTCTCCCGCCCGGGGAGGTCGGCACCCTTTTGGCCGTAGATCGATCGCGAGGCGATGACCGACACGCCGTGGCCCTGCTCGACGAGGTACCGAGCCAAGTCTTCGCAGTGCTGCGCGGTCGCCGCGGCGTCCGGGGCGTAGGCCTGGTTGATGAACAACACCCGCAGCGGCTTGGCGGGCAGGTTCTGCCCATGGTTGATCGCTGGCGTATGGATCGCACGGGCGGCTTCGGGGCCCAGCAAGCCCTCGAGCATCGCATTGAATTTCTCGAACCGGTCCCGCAGGGTGTGGCTGGTCAGCACCGCCTCGCGGGCCTTTTGCCCCATATCCAAGGCGATCGAACGGTCGTCCGCGAGACGCTCGATCTGGGCGACCAGATCATCGGCACTCTCCATCGAGCAGACCTGCCCGCCCCCGCTCTCGGTCAAGACCCGGGCCACCTCAGCCTCGGGCGGGCCGACGTACAGCGACGGCCGGCACGACGCCATGATGCCGAACAACTTGCTGGGCACGACCACGCCGGTGAATTCCGAGCGCTGTGTGATGAGGTGGACATCCCCCAGCCGCAGCAGGTCTTCGAGTTTCTCGCGGGGCTCGTAGTCCTTCTCCAACACATTGGTCAGGCCGTGCTCGGCGACATATTTCGTAATCTCGTCGCGACGACGACCGCCGCCCACAAAGACAAAGCGGATGTCGTCGCGGTGCTGAAGCCGTTGGGCGGCCTCGGCCAGGATCTTGGCCCGGTGAGCCACACCCAGGTTGCCCGAGTACATCACAACAAACTTGTCTTCCAGCCCCCACGCCTCGCGGTAGCTCGAGGGCTGTCGCGCTTCCTCCAATTCCAACACCCGGCTGACCGGCCAGACGCTGATCATCTCGACGTCCGCGGGCTCCACGCCCTGGCCCACCACCCGGTCGCGCATGCACCGCCCCACCGTCACCACCCGGTCGGCCCGCCGCATGCACCACAGGTTGAACCGGTGCATCATCCGGCCGAACAACGATTCGGGCTTCACGATCCCCGCCGAGGTGAGCACGTCGGGATAGAGGTCCATCGACCAGTTGATCGCGTAGCGCCCTCGGCGGTTGCCGCCCAGCAGGAAACGCACGATCACCCCGATGAACCCGATGTACGGCGGGCTGGTCAGCGTGACGACAACCTGCGGCTTGCCGCTGGGCATCCGCACCCGCCAGGCCTTGAACGTGGCGGCGAGGTAGAACATCGTCGCGTCAAACGTCCGGGCGCGGACCGAACCCTTACCGAAGCGAGCGACCCCGACCCGGTGGACCTCGACGCCGTCGCGCTTCTCGTAACGCGGCAGCACCGCCCCGGCCTGGCCGTAGAGCGAGCGCGAGGTAACGATCGCCACCTCGTGACCAGCGTCGGCGAACTGCCGAGCCATGTCTTCGAGCAGCTGGGCCGACGCCGCAACGTCGGGGGCGTAAGTCTGATTGATGAAGAGAATCTGCATGTAAGAGCGTGGACAGGTTTCCGACCGAACCGATTCAATCCCCCCAAACGCTACGACCGGACCTCCGGGCAAAACTCCTCCATCGGACCCAACGCGTTGAGGGTGCAAAACCCCCGCTGACAGCGGCCCAACGGGCCTCTGCCGGACCGGAAGCATACCCCATGCCTCGCCCGGGGCAAGCCGTTAATCAAGCGATCACAATGTGCGAACGATCCCCCGACACGTCCCGCAACGCGTTGCGGGTGTCGATGATCAGCTTGGCGTGGTCGGCGATCATCTGCCAGTCGTACGCGTCGTGGTGCGTGGCCACGACCACCGCGTCGTAGCCCGCCAGCGTCTCGGGCGTCACCGGCTGGCTCTCCAGCGTCAGGTCGTGTTTCCGGCCCTTCCACGGCTTGGGGATGTGCGGGTCGTTGTATTGCACATCGGCCCCCGCGTCGATCAACTTCTCGATGATCTCGAAGCTCGGGCTCTCCCGCACATCGTCCACGTTCGGCTTGTACGCCAACCCCAGCACCAGCACCTTCGACCGGCTGATCGCCAGGCCGTGTCGGTTCAGGCCTTCCGCCAGACGCTGCACGACGTACCCCGGCATGTCGCGGTTCACCTCACCCGCCAGCTCGATGAAGCGTGTGGCAATCCCCACCTCCCGCGCTTTCCACGTCAGGTAGTACGGATCGATCGGTATGCAGTGCCCGCCCAAGCCGGGGCCGGGGTAGAACGGCATGAAGCCGAACGGCTTGGTTGACGCCGCTTCGACCACATCAAAGATGTTGATCCCCATCTTCGTCAGCACGACCTTCATCTCATTGACCAGCGCGATGTTCACCGCCCGGAAGATGTTTTCGAGCAGCTTCGCGGCCTCGGCGATCTCGGCACTGTCCACCCGGTGGACCTGCGCGATCGCCGCGGAGTAGAGCAACTCCGCCAATCGGCCCGACTCATCGTCGATCCCGCCGACCAGCTTCGGGATCGTCTGGGTGTTGTGATTCTGCCGGCCCGGGTCTTCCCGCTCCGGCGAGTAGGCGAGGTAGAACCCGTCGTCGCTGCCACACGCCAAACCCTTGGCCTCGAACGCGGGGAGCATGATCTCACGCGTGGTCCGCGGGTAGGTGGTCGATTCGAGCACCACCAGCTGCCCCGGACGCAGGGCTGCGGCGATGTCGGCCGTGGTCCGTTCGACGTACGACAGGTCCGGCTCGAGGTGCTTGCCCAGCGGGGTCGGGACGCAGGAGATCACGACATCCGCTTCGCTTAGGCGGGCGAAATCCGTGGTGGGCTCGAAGCGGTCCGAGCCGCTGAGCTTCTGGGCCAGTTCCTCGCCCAGGTGCTTGAGGTAGTTCTCCCCGGCGTTGAGCCGATCGATCTTCTTCTGGTCGACGTCGAAGCCCAGGACACCGAACCCCGCCTCGTGGAAGGCGTGGCACAACGGCAGGCCGACGTAGCCGAGCCCGATCACCCCGACGGTTGCTGAGCGGTCACGGATCTTTTGTTCTAAGGACAAGTTGGGTCACACCGAAACGAGGAAGGCCGAGCCACAGGAATACAGAAGGCACGCGGGGCCTGAACGCCGCACCCCCGGTCGGCCAAGTATATCAAGCACAGCCAAACGCCCCGGTGGCCCGCTGGACATCTCGGACTGCCAAACGGAGCCCGTATGCCGGTTAACGGTTGTCTGCGGTCACCGCCCAGAGGTTAACCGGCACGGTGGTATCGTTGAACTCGTACGCGGTGACGTGGCCATCACCAAATGCGTAATTCGAGACGCCGCCCCGCTCGGGGTTGCCGGTGCCACCGTGGCGGGAGCGTTCCAACACGCGGTAGGGATCATTGGCAAAGATGTCGAGGTAAAAACTCGCCTCGCTGCTTTCTTTCTCCCCGAAAAAGATGACCTCAGAAAAGTTCACCAAGGCCGCCTGTGGCATCGCGGTTTCATCGTCTTCGTCCCATGTGCCGTTTGGCGCACTCACGTTTGCATCGTGCTTCAGGTCATTAAAACCATTGAAGAGATAGCTCCGATCCGCAATATCAAATTCCTCAACGACCTGAGGCGGCGTCAGGCTAATCGGCGATTCATCGTTAGGACAAACCAACAACTCGGGAGTCTGGATCGTCTGCCGGAAATAGTGAGGCCAACGAGCATCGCCGTTGTCGCCAGCTCTTGAGGGATACTTCCCCTTGGATTCCTGGGCGTAGATCTCCGCCGCCAAGACCAGTTGCTTCATCTTACTGGAGCACTGCATCGTACGGGCCGTCTCACGGGCCGCGGCGAGCGAGGGCAGGAGCAGCCCGATCAGCAAAGCGATGATGCTGATGACCACCAGTAATTCGATCAGTGTGAATCCGGAGCGTGTGTGACGTGACATGACGGCCTGACCCCTTGTAAAAACATTTAAAAATTCTCATCCTTGACGAAAACCATGCTATAGCATGTACGTCTAATAGACGACACCGTTTCACGAATATTTCGCATCGCTGGTCTTTTTTGCCGTCATTTCCTCAAAGGAGAAATCTCCCATGGACAATCGCAAAGTCGGTCTGATCATTGTTTTAGTGCTGATCGGGATCGGTTACGCGGTAATGTTCAACAGCCGCAAACTTCCCCCCGTCGAAGTGATGTTCATCCAACCCAAGGCCACCGACCGAGCCCTCTTCTCGTTCAACGACGAGGTCGCGTTCGAAGAAATCAAGGTCGTCCGTCCCGCCGTCGAACCCAAAGAAGGCGAGCTCTACATGGTCACTGAGGACCAGATCGTCTGGCACCTGATCCCGCGTGAACCCAAAGAAGGCGAGGAGGAAATCGAACGCCCCGCGACCGACCTTCTCCGCTACGGCCAAGGGATGCGGGGCATGCGGCGGGCCGAAGGCATTCCCCGTCGGGGCATCCCCCTCGAGCCGGGCGTGGGCTATATCTTTTCTGCCACGCTTGCCGATGGCGAAGGTGAAGTCGAACTCACCTTCACCACCGCGGGAAAAAGCTGAATCTCCCCTGGTTCACCCGACACGCTTAAACATTCTCACGGCTCGATCCGGCCCTGCCGCGCCGCACGCGGGCTGATCCCGAAGTGTTTCTTGAAGGTGCGCGAAAAATAGAACGGGTTGTCGTACCCGCAGGCCTCGCCCACGTCCGCGATACGCTGGTTGGTAGAAGTCAACAGCGACAACGCCTGGTTCATCCGACGCTCGAGCATGTAGGCGTAGGGCGTCTTCCCGTAGGCCTGAACAAACAGCCGATGGAAATAATCCGGGCTGAGGTCCACCACCTCGGCCACGGCGTCGAGCGCGGGCTGGTCCAGGTCGTGATGGTTCATGTATTGGATCGCCGGGGCCAGCCGCTCCATCAGCTCGACATTACGCGGGTCGGGCGCTGAATCCCGGGCGGTGTCGATGGCCAGCGACGCAAAGTACGACACCATCGCCAGCAGCCGCGCCGAAACCGCAGACGGCCGATCCTGATCGGGCAGAGATCGCCCCAGATCACGGTAGACCTCTCGCCACATCGCGTGATCTTTCGCGGGCCAGGCGATGACTTCATGCAGGGGCAGCATCGCCAGCTCCAGGGTCGCGCCAATCACTTGGAAATGCAGCCAATCCACGACCATCTCACGATCACAGCCATGCGTGTAACGCCCCCCACCGGGAATGAGATAGATGTGCTGCGGACGTAGCGTGGTGCGTCCAGCATCCGATTCGATCCAGGCCGAGCCGCGCTGGGGGAAATACAGCCGTGAAATCCGCTGCGGCTGCCACTGGTTGTCTTGCCAAGCAGGGGTGCACACAAAACGCCCCCCAACCGTGATCCTGTACGTACCTTCGATCATACGGCAAGTCTGACAGCCCAGAACTGAATGTCAAGATCGTGCATACAAAAGCAACGGTTCGTGTATGGCCAATTCGTGTTGCCTGAGTAAGGTGAAGTGGTTCAATTCAGTCTATCTCTCGACCCGAAAGGTCATGCCGTTATGCCCACCACCACCGAACCCGCTTACGAACAACTGATGGCCAGCCGCGACCTGAGTTTCGCGCCCTCAGATCCCAGCCAAGCCCAGACACTAAGCCCCGCCCAGGTCGAGCAATACAACCGCGACGGCTACCTGATGCCGTTCTCCATCTACAACGAGCTCGAAGCGCAGGCCAACCGGGCCTACTTCGACTACCTGCTCGCGGCGATGCGTGTCCACAACGACGGCCGCGACACCTACGCGATCAACGGCTACCACACGCGCTGCGAGGGGATCTACGACATGGCCACCCACCCTGCGATCCTCGACATCGTGCAGGACCTGATCGGCCCGAATATCGTCGCGTGGGGGACGCACTTCTTCTGCAAGGTGCCCCACGACCCCAAGGCCGTGCCCTGGCACCAGGACGCGTCGTATTGGCCGTTTGAGAAGTCGCGCACCGTCACGGTGTGGCTGGCGATCGACGACGCGGACGAAGAAAACGCAGCGATGAAGGTCATCCCCCGCACGCACACCCTCGGCAAGCTCGAATGGCAAGACACCGCGGGCCCGGCCGTGCTCAACCAGGAAATCCAGGACATCGAGCAGTACGGCGACCCCGTCTCGATCAACCTCAAGGCCGGCCAAATCGAGCTCCACGCCGACATGATAGCCCACGGCTCCACCCCCAACCCCTCGGCCCGCCGCCGCTGCGGCCTGACCATCCGCTACTGCGCCCCGGACACGTTCAACTTCCACCCCACCTGGCGCGATAACGCCATCCTCTGCCGCGGCGAAGACACGACCGGAGTCGGCCAATGGAACTACCAACCCCGCCCCGCCGGCAACGACCTATCCATCGCCAACAAGCCCAAAGCCATCGGCGACAACTAACACATCCCCGAATGCCCGCCGCTGCGAAGCTGCGGCGTGGCTCTCTTCTTTGCATATCCCTCACCTCTCAATCGCCCTGCCCATGAAACACCTCCCCCTGCTGCTCTTGTTGATTTCCTGCGCGTTCTCCCCCGCCGCGATGCCCCAGGTCGTCCCTGATCAAACCGAAGACGGCTCCGCCGAGGCCTATCAGAATCCCGCCACCGGCGAGGCCATCACACCCACCATCGAGGTGCGCGATGACGGCAAGTCGTATTACACCTGGCCGCACTGGAATAAGTGGACCAACGGCAAGATGCACGTCGAGAACCCGCGAACCACCCACCCCGATGCGCAGTGGTGGCCCGACGCGGGCTTAGGTTTATTTCTCTGCTGGGGCCTGCCCAGCGCCTTCGAGCCCAACGGCGAGGGCTGGTCGGGCATCTGGTCGCAGGATCGCGAGGACCGTGGCGCGTTTTACCCGCAGTCTGAGATCTGGGCCGCTGCCGAGGGATGGAACCCCACGGATTACGACCCCGAGAAGTGGATGGCCGCCGCCGCCAAGGCCGGCTTCCAATACTCGGTCATCACCACCAAGCACCACGGCGGCTACGCCATGTGGGACTCGGACCACGCCCTCATCGGGGTCCGCCAATTCATGAACGGCCGAGACCTCCTCGCCCCGTGGACCGAGGCCTGCCGAAACCACGGCATCAAGGTCGGCTTCTACTACTCCGGCATGGATTGGTATTTCGAACGCGACTACAAAAGCTTCAGCTACGACCCTCAATGGCCCGTCAATTACAAGGGCGAACACGTGAAGTCGCTGCCGAAACGGCCGCCGAGTTTCAGCAAGGCCTACGAGGAGTACAACGCCGCGCAGGTCAAAGAGATCATGGAGCGGTTCGAACCCGACATCTGGTGGGGCGACGGCGGCCACGGCATGCACGCCGACGACATCCGCGCCCTCAAGCCCGGCATCGTGCTCAACAACCGCGGCCTAGGCGGCGGCGACCACGCGACCGCCGAGGGCTTCCACATGGCCCATCCCCAATTCGTCAAGAAACCCGTCGTCGCCAACGGCTGGTGGTGGGAAGTCAACGCCATCATCCAGGGCGGCTCGTGGCACTACGACAAAAACCACGGCGAACGCATCTACGACTCCGATGTCGTCCTGATGCATCTCGCAAAAGCCCGGTGCATGGGCGGCAACCTGCTGGCCAACATCGGACCCCGCCCCGACGGCAGGATGCAGGAGCAGGCCTACCGCCTGTTCGACGACATGGCCGAATGGATGAAGACCAACCGCGACTCGGTCTTCGGCATCAACGGCGGCGGCCCCTGGCCCGAACGCTGCAACGTCCCCATCACCTGCCGCGACGCCGTGTGGTACTTCCACGCCACCGCAAAACAAGCCACCGCCGAGGACCCGATTGTCTTGCAAGACGCCGCCGAGCCGGTCTCGGTCAAGCTCATGCGAACCGGCGAGGAGCTCGAATACACATACGCCAACAACGTGCTCAAATTCTCCATCCCCGATGACACGAAAGCCGGCCATGTCACCGACGTGGTCGTCGTCGATTTCGGCAAGGACTTCGATACCACGCCCTATCTGTTCAAGCATTGGTAACGGGCAACCCCCGATAGATCGGCACATCTCGTAAATGTGCATAGCTTTCTCGTGTTTGCGCATAGCCACAGTTCGGTAAATCGGTAAGGTGCAAAGCGATTCAAATTTGCTCCTGCCGAAAGTGTCATTCATGTCCACCCCCACCCTGCTCCTCGCCACGCTGTCCTGTCTCGCGCCAATCGCCGCCCAATCCCAGGTCGTGCCCGGCCAAAGCGAAGACGGTTCCGCCGCCTCCTACACCGACTCCAAGACCGGCGAGTCGATCACACCCACGATCGAGGTGCGCGACGGTAAGCACTACTACACCTGGCCCCATTGGCACGAGTGGAAGAACTTCAAGATGCAGATGCGCGGCGAGCGCACAGACCACCCCGATGCGCAGTGGTGGCCCCAAGCGGGCCTCGGCCTGTTCATGCACTGGGGCATCGTCAGCGAGTTTGAACCCACCGGCGAAGCCTGGGCCGGGCGCTGGTCGCAGGCCAAGGTCGACAGCGGACGATTCCACCCACAGTCGGACATCTGGGCCGCCGCCGAGACTTTCAACCCGACGAAGTACGACGCCGACAAGTGGATGGCCGCCGCAGAGGAGGCCGGCTTTACCTACGCCGTGCTCACCACCAAGCACCACGACGGCTACGCGCTCTGGGACTCGGACCACGCCCTGCTGGGCGTGCGTCAACACCTCGATGGCAAAGACCTGGTCCAACCCTTCGTCGATGCCTGCCGCAACCACAACATCCGCGTCGGCTTCTACTACTCGGGCATGGACTGGTACTTCGAACGCGACTACATGAACTTCAGCCACTCGCCGAAGGTGCTGATCGATTACCACGGTAAGCAAGTGAAGTCGCTGCCCCAGCGCCCGCCCAGCTTCCGCCAGGCCTACGACGAATACAACCAGGCCCAGGTCCGCGAGCTGATCGACATGTTCGATCCCGACATCTGGTGGGGCGATGGCGGCCACGGCGCAACCGCCGAACAAATCCGCGAGTGGCGCCCCGGCATCGTCTGCAACAACCGCGGCGAGGGCGGCGACCACGCCACCGCCGAGGGCTTCCACATGGCCGAGCCGCAGTACGTCAAGAAACCCGTTGTCGCCAACGGCTGGTGGTGGGAGGTCAACAGCATCATCACCCGCGGCTCGTGGCACTACGACGCACGCCCCGGCCAAACCGAATACATCATGCCCTCCGACAGGCTTCTGATGGAACTCGCCGAGGCTCGCAGCATGGGCGGCAACTTGCTGGCCAACATCGGCCCCCGCCCGGATGGCCAGTTCCCCGACGAGGCCTACCGCCTATTCGACGACATGGCCCAGTGGATGAAGACTAACCGCGACTCGGTCTTCGGCATCAACGGCGGCGGCCCCTGGCCTGAGAAATGTAATGTCCCCATCACTTGCCGCGACGCCGTGTGGTACTTCCACGCCACCAAAGATCAAGCCACCGCCGAAGACCCGATCGTCTTGCAAGACGCCGCCGAGCCGGTCTCGGTCAAACTCATGTGCACCGGCGAGGAGCTCGACTACACCTTCGCCGACCAGACCCTGACGATCGCGATCCCCGAAGGATCGAAAGCGGGACACGTGACGGATGTGGTCGTGGTCGATTTCGGGCCCGAGTTAGACAGCTCGCCCTATCGATTCAAGCACTGGTAACTCGAAAGTCGGCAGAAGCGTGCACTACTTGCACGCTCGCCACTTCGTAAACATCACACACCTCTTGCCGTGGACACGGTTTTCGGTTTTCATGGCCGAGCCGAGGTTCACGGCTTTTCTCTATCCGGCGTTCTGGCCGGGCTGTTTCACGAACTCGCAAAGGACGATCGCTCATGAGTGATTCCGCGGATCGGGTGTCCCAGGCCAAGCAGCGCTACTGGCGACGCAACGTCACCCTCATGGTTGGACTGCTGGCGATCTGGGCCTTCGTCGGCCTCGGCTGCGGGATCCTGTTTGCCGACAAGCTCAACGACCTTGCCTCGGTCGGCGGCGTGCCCCTGGGATTCTGGTTCGCCCAGCAAGGCAGCATCATCACGTTCGTGCTGCTTATCCTGGTCTACGCCATCTCGATGAACCGCCTCGACGACAAGTACCACCGCGAAATCGCCACCGGAAGCGACGCGGCTCCGCCGCGCTCGCCCGACAGCGCTAAGCCGCAAGCGGCCGATACCGACGCGGAAGGCGGTGACGCGTGATCGATCTGCTACACCCAAGCCTTACGCCGACGCTTGCGGAACTTCCGGGGGTCCTCGCCGGCCTGTTCGGCATGTCCACCCTCAAAACCTGGACCGTCGTCTTCGTCATCCTCACCTTCGGCCTGTACCTCGGCATCGCCTGGTGGTCGCGCGTCAGCGACACCAAAGGTTTCTTCATCGCCGGGGGCGGCGTGCCCGCGCCCGCCAACGGCATGGCCACCGCCGCCGACTGGATGTCCGCCGCGTCGTTCATCTCCATGGCCGGCCTCGTCAGTGGCATGGGCTTCGCCGGCGGCGTCTACCTAATGGGCTGGACCGGCGGCTACGTCCTGCTCGCCCTCCTCCTCGCCCCCTACCTCCGCAAGTTCGGCCACTTCACCGTCCCCGACTTCATCGGCGACCGCTACGCCCCCGGGCGCCCCCTCAAGCCGAGCCCTGAGCAAAGCGAAGGGCCGGATCGCTCCCTCAACTACGCCCGCCTCATCGCCCTTTTCTGCGCCATCTTCGTCAGCTTCACCTACGTCGTCGGCCAAATGAAAGGCGTCGGCGTCGTCTTCTCCGGCTTCCTCGGCGTCACGCCCGCCACCGGCGTGTTCATCGGCATGGCCATCGTCTTCGTCTACGCCGTGTTCGGCGGCATGAAGGGCATCACCTGGACCCAGGTCGCCCAGTTCTGGGTCCTCATCACCGCCTTCCTCATCCCCGCCATCGCCATCAGCCTCAAGCTCACGGGGCAAGCCGTCCCCTCGGTCGGCCTCGCGTCCCCCGTCCTCGAATCCGTCGACCCCGCCCGGCCGTACCTGCTCGACAAACTCTCCAGCCTCAACCAGCAGTTCGGCTTCGGCAGCTACACGGATGCCTACGGCGAAAACGCCGGCAAGTGGAACCGGCTCAACGTCTTCTGCGTCTGCCTCGCCCTCATGGCCGGCACCGCCGGGCTCCCGCACGTCATCGTCCGCTTCTACACCGTCAAGAGCGTCAAGGCCGCCCGCTGGTCCGCCTTCTGGGCCCTGGGCTTCATCAGCCTCCTCTACCTCACCGCCCCGTCCGTCGCCGCGTTCGCCCGCTACTACATGGTCGACGACATCGCCGGCCTCAACGGCAAGACCGCCGAAGAACTCCCGCAGTGGTACCACGACTGGAACAAGACCGGGTTGATCGCTTGGGTGGATTTCAATGGAGACGGGAAACTAGCTTTCACGAACAACCTTACAAACCACACGCTTAGATACGATCCCATCAATGATCCTGATTTCGAACATCCATTCACGACTATTCAGCACGAGAGAGTCGAGGATGAATTCCCGGGGATAACAGAAGCATTAAAAGAATCTGAAAAGGTTACGAACAACTACGTCTACATTCATCCAAATGAATTGATGCGAATCGGCAAAGTACCGGAAGCCATTCGCAAGGAGCTAATCGAGTCGCCCACGGGATGGATGATGATTGATGGAGTCACGGGGTTACAAGAATTTTCCGATCGGCTTCTGAACACCGAGATGGATGGAATTGCAGGCAGTACTCCCGAAGAACTGGCGACATCTCAAGCGGTCATTACAGAGTATTCCCTTTTAGCCAAGGCCAAACTCCTTAAACTCGGCGCCGCCCACCACCCCGACCGGGACATCATCGTGCTCGCCACACCGCAGATGGCGCAGCTCGCCGACTGGGTCGTCGCGTTTGTCATCGCCGGGGGCCTCGCCGCGGCGCTGTCGACCGCGTCGGGGCTGCTGCTGGTGATCTCTTCTTCCGTCGCGCACGACCTGTACTTCAAAGTCATGAACCCGCAGGCTTCCGAGAAGCAGCGGCTGCTCGTCGGTCGGGTCGCGATCGGCGTGGCGGTGTGTATCGCTGGGTACTTCGGCATCAACCCGCCGGGCTTCGTCGGCGAGGTCGTCGCGTTCGCCTTCGGCCTCGCGGCGGCGTCGTTCTTCCCCGCGATCGTGCTCGGCATCTTCACCAAACGCGTCGGCACCGTCCCGGCCGTGGCGGGCATGCTCGTGGGCATCACGTTCACGGCGTTCTACATCGTCACGCAGAAGGCCGATGTCATCCTGCTCAACGCCGAGGTCGCCGCCGCGATCTTCGGCTCGCCCGACAGCGCAATCCGCAACCCCTGGTTCTTCGGCATCGACGCCCAGGGCATCGGCACCGTCGGCATGGTGCTCAACTTCGTCGTGACCCTCGCGCTCACCCCCTTCTTCAAGGGGGCCAGCCCCGAGGTCCAAGCACTGGTCGAGTCGGTCCGCGAACCCGAAGCCGCCCCCGGAACCCCCGGCAGCGTCCCCGCTCCGCACATCGAAAACGCCCCGGCCCATTGACGCGCGGTTGCTCGCCTTGCACCGTCTCTTGTGGCGGTTGCGTATCCGCTGCGCTCTGTTTTGGGGTGTCCGTCTGCGCGATATACAAGGCCCCAACGTCCGAAATCCCCTAGAAACGCAGGCCGATAACCCACACATAGGCGGCTGAGGTTACCCCAGCTTGCCAGACTGCCGAAAATATAGAGTTACCCATATTCGGCCGTTCCGGCTTCGACTCAGAAACGTATCCATGATTCAACCGCCCCTCCCTGCTGATGAAGCGCATCGTCTCCAGACCTTGCGATCGCTGAACCTGCTCGACACGCCGGTCGAGGGGCGTTTCGAGCGTATCACCCAGTTGGCGCAGACCTTGCTAGACATGCCCATCGCCGCGATCTCGCTCGTCGAGAGCGACCGCCAGTGGTTCAAGTCCATCCAAGGCCTTAGCGCCACCGAGACCTCGCGGGAAGTGGCCTTCTGCGCCCACACCATCGTGGACCGCCAGCCCCAGATCATCCACGACGCCCGGGAGAACGAACGCTACCACGACAACCCCCTGGTCACCGGCGAGCCCGGCATCGTGTTCTACGCCGGCCAACCGCTCTATGCTCAGGACGGCTCGTGCGTCGGTTCGTTGTGTGTCATCGACCGCCAACCCCGGAACCTCGACGACCGCCAAGTCGACATCCTGAAACGGCTGGGCGAACTGACCGAGCGCGAGATCAACCACCCCCCCGAAGACCTGAGCATGTCGGCCTTCGTCGACCGCATGGAACAACGGCTGCTCGCCACCTTCACCGATCCGCTGACCCGGCTGTGGAACCACATCGGGATCTCCGCCCTGCTGCAGGACATCCTCACCCGGAGCCAGGACGACCCGAAGACCATCGGGATGCTCGGCATTACGATCCCCGGCCTCGCTTCAATGGCCGAGGAACGCGGGCAGGACACCGTGGATCAGGTCGTGCGTGAGGTCGGCCGCCGCATCAACGCCACCGCCTGGCCCGCCGATGTCGTGGCCCACGTCGGCGACGGCCGATTCGTCATGGCTGTGCGTTCGGGCGAACCCGACCACCAGGTCGTCCGCTTCGCGGATCAGCTCAAGGCCCACATCGATCACCTGCCGGTGACCCTCGAAGAACAACCGATCCCGGTCTCGATCGAGACCCAGACCCGCATCTTTCTCCCTACGCAGCTGACAACCGCGCCGATCCTGCTCTCGGTCGTCGACCCCGCCCCGCCCCAAAGCGGGATGACCTGCGTGGCGTGAAGCTTGGTTTGAATCGCATCAAAGCCCGGGGGTGACAAACTTGTTTCTGTCTTACCCCCTCTCCCTCCGGGAGGGGGCCGGGGTGAGGGCAGGTTGGATTTCTTGTGCGTTGGGTCTGGCACAGGTTCATGGTGAGTGCCCTCACCCCAACCCTCTCCCGGGGGGAGAGGGGGTTAAGGCAACGTCATTCGGATGCGCACGGTGGGGCGCGCACGAACGCAGAAAATCAACAACGCAGAAAATTGCTTACTCCTTGTCGGTACTCGCTTCCGTGAAACGGCCGACGTTTCCGTGCGCACGTCTGATCAGTCTCACCCCCTAATGTCGGAGCACGGTGGCACTCCAGGCGTGAAGGTCGCACAGGCAAGGCACCAAGCACGCCCATACCCGTGGAACCGGGCTGACGCACACGTCGGGTGCGTGGCGACGCTTGAGCTCACCACCTTGCCGGGATCGCTCAAGGTCGGAACCCGTCGTCGTTGGTCGAGGGCTCTTGTTCTGGGAAAGGTTGAACCGCGAAGGCGCGAAGAGCGCGAAGCAAGGCAGATGAATTTGAATTCAAACCAATGGTTTGCCTTCGCGTCTTCGCGGTTCAACTGAATCCCAACCCACTCACCCCACGCCGGCCACGGCAGCGGGTGTGGCGGGGAGCACGGGTTCGCTCTTTGGCAAGTCAATTCAAAACACAGACACCCACGGATTGAATCCGTGGGTGTCCGGGAGGAGAGATCGTGTTGATCTTTAGCATGCGGGCTGAAGCCCGCACGCCGCGGTTTACACCGCGCGGGGGTGGGCGTCTTCGTAGGCGGTGCGGAGACGCATGCTCGACAGGTGGGTGTAGATCTGCGTGGTGCTCAGCGACTGGTGGCCCAGCAGTTCCTGGACGCTGCGGAGGTCCGCGCCGTTGTCCAGCAGGTGGGTCGCGAACGAGTGACGCAGGGTGTGCGGGCTGATGGTCGAGTCGAGGCCGCAGGCTTTGAGGTACTTGTCGAGTTTACGACGCACCGATCGGCTGCTCAGACGTCCGCCGTTCTTGTTGATGAACAGGGGCACCGAGGGGTCGATCATCGACTGGTTGCGCAGCTCGGTGAAGCGGTGGTCGGGCTCGAGCAGGGTCAGGTAGTGACGGATCGCAGCCATGGCGTGCGAGCCGAGGGGGACGATACGTTCTTTCTTGCCCTTACCGCGGACGTGCATCGTGGAGCCTTCCATGTCGATGTCGTTGCGGTCGAGGTCGACGAGTTCGCTGACGCGGACGCCGGTGGAGTAGAGGGTTTCGAGGATCGCACGGTCGCGGGCGCCGAGGGTTTCGCGGTTGTCGGGGGCGGCGAGCAGGGCTTCGACTTGCTCGACGCCGATGGCCTTGGGCAGACGCTTGGTCTGCTTGGGCGTGCGGATCAGCAGCATCGGGTTGGTGTCGCAGTTGCCCTTCTTGAGCATCCACTTGTAGAAGCTGCGGAGGGTGGCGATCTTGCGGGCCGTGGTGGCGGGCGAGTAGCCGAAGCTGTCGAGGTGGGCGAGGAAGCCGCGGACGGTCATGGCGTCGGCGGCGTGGAGCTTCTGCTCGACGATCGGCACGAGGTGGTCGGGGATGACTTGATCCGGGCCGACTTCGTCACCGGCCAGGTACTCGGCGAACTGACGCAGGTCGGCGCCGTAGCAGCGTGCGGTGTAGGGGCTGAAGTGGCGTTCGTGCTTCAGGTAATCGACGAACTGCTGGACGACGGGGGCTTGTTCTGCCATGGATCAATTTTCCTCTCTAACGAACGGCACAGGGTGCGGTGGCCCGCACACGGGCCGGTGTGATGACTGACGGGGGTCAGGCGGAGCGACGGCTGCGATACAGCTTGGTGAGTTGGTCGGACATGCGTTGGCCCATCTGATGGGAGAGCACCGCGGCGTCGAACCAGTTCAGATCGTTGTTGGGATCGGCGACGAGGAGCTGCAGACGCTGCAGGAGTTCGTGCTCTTGGCCGGGGCCACACTCGAAGACATAGCGGTGGCCTTTCTTGACCAGCACGAGTTGGTTCTCGTTGCCTTCGTCAAGGAAGGGTGCGTCGTCGGGCGGGATGGGGGTGAACTCGGGCATCGGTACGCTTGGGTGGCCGGTCGGGTGGACCGGCGTGCGTGCCGATCCGGGTTAGTTGTTGCTGCCTTTGCTCGCCGTGGGATGGACGAAGGCAGGTTTTTCGGGCGTTCGGGATTGCGGGGCCGGGACGTTGGGGTCGGGCCGTTGGGTGTTCGAAGCGGTCGGCCGACGCAATCGGAGGCGTTCGGCCTGAAGGAGTTGTGAGGTCACCTGGGTGCTCACGAACTCGCTGTACAGATCGATGCTGAGGGTGTGGCGGCGGAGCGCCATGTCGAGGCTGTCGTCGGGCCGGCGTTCGGCCAGGTAGGCTTCGAGCAGGTCGATGACGTTGGGGTCGGCCGCGTCGTAGAAGCCGCCGAGGGCGGTCACGGGTTGGCGGCGACTGGCTTCACCACCCGGAAGCACGGCGGTGTTATCAGTGGCGGCGGCGGAGAGCTCACGCGTGTCGAGCTCGCTGCCCTGCCAGGCGAGACGGGCGTCGAGGTAGAGCTCGAGGTTGAGCCCGAGCTTCGGCGGGTTGTACGGCTCGTAAGCCGTGATGGTCCCGACGACCAGGCCGTCCACGCCAAGGGTTTGCCGAAGGCGGATTGCGTCGCCTTTGTCGGCGATGCGGTTGATGCCCAGGGCGTCCATCGCGGAATAGACGCGATTCACCGGCAGCGTGTCGATCCCTCGCACGAGGGCCAGACGCTGGGTGACCTTGTCGGCCATGCGAGCACCGTCGGCGTACGCGGAGCCCGATTCATTCCTGAACGGGGCCACGGCAAAGACCTGACGGGTCGGGTACGGGGCTTTTATGGTTTCCATCCGCTGGGGCTTTTTACAACCCGACAGCGACAGGGAAGCGCTCAGCAGCACCGCCGACAAGAGGATCAGCACGATCTGTTTACTTGTCATGGCGTCCTGCCGTGAGAAGCCGAGGCGTCCTGCCTGGGCGTTGGTTTCGTTGGGTCGCTCACTCGATCCGAGGAGCGTTTAGAGTCGGTTCATCCCGTCAGGGGATGGGGGTGGGCGCGGTGGCCTCCATGGTTTCGCTCGCCTGCTTTTGCTCACGCTGCTGGGCGAGGTACACGGCCCGATCGGGCTTCACCGCGTACACGTTCTCGATGGCGTCCACCCCGCGATTTGAGACGAAGTAGATCGAACCATCCGAGGCCCACGTCGGATACAGGTTTCCGTAGTTGCCGTGGGTGATGCGGGTGCGACCCGAGCCGTCGGCGTTGGAAATCCAGATATCAGCCCTTGAGCCTGCTGGACTATCGGCCGTTGGGTCGAGCACGGTGCAAAAAACGATGTTCCGCCCGTCGGGGCTCCACTCGGGGGTGATGATCGCGGCGTTGCTGCTGGCGGCGATCTCGGTCGGGCGGATCGCTTCGCCGTCCTGGGTGATCTCAACGGTCCAGACGCTGAACCACCGGCTGCCGCGTTCGCGAGCCCGCTGGTAGACGACCTTGTTGCCCTTGGGGGCCCACACCGGGAACAGGCCGTGGCCAATGATCTTGCGGTGTTGGGGGCGGTTGATGTCGATCAGGATCAGCTCCCAGACGCCGGACTGGCTGCCGCGTGAGCTGTAGACGAGCTGGTTGCCGTCGGGCGAGAAGCTGGGGTGGATGTTCTGGGCGCCGTCTTCGGTGAGCTTGATCGCCGGGCCGCCGTCCATGTCCATGAGGTAGATGTCCCAGGTGCCCGCGCGGTCGCTGGCGAAAGCGACCTGCTTGCCGTCGGGGCTGATGCAGGGCATCACGTCGTTGGCGGGGTCGGTGGTGAGCTGGGTCACGGCCGTGCCGTCCACGCGTTGGAGATAGATGTCCGAGGTTTGGCGGTGGCGGGTGCTGGCGTAAGCGAGGAAACGCCCGGTGGGATCGACCTCGACGTCGAAGTCCGCCCCTTCGTGGGTGAACGTCACTCGACGGAGGTTGCCCTGGTGGTCGAGCGGGCTGACGGTCGCCATCTGCAGGTCGTCCAGCTCGCCGAAGCGGTGCAGGCCCGTACGGCGAGGATCGACGGTGACTTTGGGCGAGGGGGCCGGCTCGGGTTGAGCGGTGCTCACGGGGGTGAACACAGGCTGGGTCGGCGTGGCGGGTTGGGGCTGATCGGCTGCGACGGTCTTCCGCGACATGGTCTGGGGGACCGGGGCACCGAACACGGCCGCATCCTCGGGAAGCGTCAACGCTTCCACCGGCGCGGGGGCCGGGATGGGCGGGGCGATCCGAGAACCGTCGGCTTGATTCTGAGAAGGCTGGGTCGACTTGGCGGGCGAAACCGCGACACGCCGGGCTTCTTGATAGTCCTGGATCTCGGCCTGCTCGGGTTGGCCGAGGCTGACCGCGCCGTTGTACGACTGACTACAACCCCAAAAACCGCTCAAAGCGAGGACTAAAAAGCTGGTGGTTGTGGGTTGGTATCGCATATGCGGGCCCTTTGCCGAGGCGGTGTCGTCTTGAACCTTGCTCAAACTGTGCTAACCTGTGGCTTGCTTCGTGAGAGGTATCGGACCGACCCGGGCGCAAAACTTAACCCGCGTCCGCCTATGTGTTTATCGGACGCCCCCACAGGCTTGCTTGAACACCATCCACCGCGAAAAGGATTCGTGGCATCGCCCAGGCCAGGCGATCCAGCTCATGGGAGATCACGCTTAACCCCCCTGTTGCCCGATACATCTGTTCCCCGGGCGTACCCAGAATCACCACACCCCGAACGCCGAGACCCTCACCGAGATGTCCCGGCCCCAGGCCGAGCCCGCTCGGCAAGCTCGCCTTCCAGCAACCCGCCAAGGCAAGCTTGATCATCAACCCAAACACCACGGCCCGCCGCCCCATCCCGGCATCAAGGCTCACCCCACTATGTCAACGATCGCTTCACTCTTCTCCCCCGACCTCGCCGAGCTGCTCGTCCCGCTGCGGTGGCCGTTGACCTTCTGCTACGTGTTCCTCATCGCCCTCATCGGCACCTACGGCCTGCACCGCTACTGGCTGGTCTTCCTCTTCAACCGCCACCGCAAACAAGTCGCCCGCCCCGCGACCCGTTTCGAAGAGCTGCCCCGCGTCACTATCCAGCTGCCCATGTTCAACGAGGGCTTCGTCGCCGAGCGCATCATCGACGCCGCTTGCAAGATCGACTACCCCGCCGACCGCCTGCAGATCCAGGTGCTCGACGACTCGACCGACCAGAGCAAGCTGATTTGTGCCGACCGCGTCGAGTATTGGAAAGCAAAGGGCGTGGACATCATGTTCCGTCACCGCGTCGATCGCACCGGGTACAAGGCCGGCGCTCTCCAAGAAGCGATGCCCGAGGCCACTGGCGAACTGATCGCCATCTTCGACGCGGACTTCATCCCCCCCGCCAACTTCCTCAAGCGCACCGTCCACCACTTCACCGACGACAAAGTCGGCATGGTGCAGACCCGCTGGGCCCACCTCAACCGCAAAGACTCGCTGCTCACCCGAGGCCAGGCGATCTTCCTCGACGGCCACTTCGTCGTCGAACACACCGCCCGCAACCGCAGCGGCGCTTGGATCAACTTCAACGGCACCGCCGGGCTCTGGCGCGCCGCCGCGATCGAAGAGGCCGGCGGCTGGCAGCACGACACGCTCACCGAAGACGTCGACCTGTCCTACCGCGCCCAACTCAAGGGCTGGAAGTTCCTCTTCCTCCCGCAGGTGACCTGCCCCGCCGAGCTCCCGCCGGAGATCAACGCGTTCAAGAGCCAGCAGCACCGCTGGACCAAGGGCTCGATCCAGACCGCGATCAAGCTCCTGCCCACGCTCTTCCGCGCCAAAGTCCCGCTGCACATCAAGCTCGAAGCGTTCTTCCACCTCACCAGCCCGATGGTGTACCTCTACATCTCGCTGTTCGCGCTGCTGTTCTTCCCGGCCGTGTACGTCAACGTCCAGCCGCTCGAAGACGGCACCTGGGCCGGCGTCTTCCTGGGCATCAGCCTGTTCATGCTCGGCACCGCCTCGGCGACCGCGTTCTACATCACCAGCCAACGCGCCCAGAAACGCAGCGGCTGGCTGACGCTGCTCCAGGTCCCCATGCTCATGTCCATCGGCATCGGCATCGCGCTCAACAACGCCATCGCCTGCCTCGAAGCCCTCCTCGGCCACGAGTCCCCCTTCATCCGCACCCCCAAGTACGGCGACAACCTCGGCACCACCGAACCCGGCGAAACCGAAACCGCCCCCATCACCCCGCACAACGACGCCAAGCCCAAGCCCGCCAAGTCCAAGCTGTCGGTCATCCCGATCCCCAGCCTCAAGCTCTGGATCACCTTCATCGAGATCGCCTTCGGCCTGCTGATGGTCTACTGCGGCATCCTCTCGGTGCAGCCCGGCAACCTCAACTCCGCCGTGAGCCTGCCCTTCCTCATGCTCTTCGCCAGCGGCTACCTCTACGTCGGCCTCAACAGCTTGGCGATCCACGCCCGCGGCTGGCTCGCCGCCCGCCAACAAAAACGCAGCGCGCGTCTTGCGGCTGCGTGATTACAATTCAAATTCGATGGTAAATTCCCCACCGGCTGTCGAGCGTGGAACTTTCCTGATCACCGAAGACACACCCCGTCGGTTCGAAATCTATTTCCCCGCCCTCGCGCCCGAGCCCGAATCTCGCCCAGTATTCGTTCGAAAGGCGATTCTGAGTATTTCTATCTCCTTCCTATTGCTTGGTGCGATGTGTCTTGCATGGCTGTACCTACGTGACTTTTGGATGTATTCACTCGCCCTACTTCTTTTTCTTCCGCCTCTTCTGCAAGAGGCATGGGATCGCACAATTCAAGCAATCATGTGCAGCAACGAGATGTACGCTCGCCTTCGGATCAACCGAAAGACCATAAAGAAGACCTTAGGTCATGGCCGCAAATCGGTATCCAGTCGATACCCCCTGAACAGCCTGCGATACGTGCAACCCGATGGCAACGTAGACCTAAGCAACGGTGAAATGGTCTACGGTGTCTATCTACTCATCGAAGAGATATCTCACCCGGTCGTAGTGACCACTCAACTCGACTATACGACTTGCGAAGAGCTAACCCGTGTCCTAACCGATGCATGCTACCGAATGCGAGGGCTTATTCCGCCGACAAACGCTGCTCCACCGAATCAAGAAGCGTATTCAGCCGAGCTTTCGGAATACTCTGACACTCACTACCCAGAGTAATCCCATCTCCAAGTTCCAATGGCACCCAACTTTTACACCCCGCGAATTTCCGGCGGTTGGGGATGATCTTGGGTTCGTTGAAACGGAACGCTTTGACGAGCATCGCGTAGAGCGGGCGGTCGGGTTTGTAGTTGAAACGCATGTCGATCTGCGGGGGGAGCCAGGGGTGCAGGTCGTCGAGTTGGTCGAAGGCCTCGCGTGACGGCACTTCCCAGATGCCCGCGAGCTCGGCGTAGCCTTTGAGTTCGATCTCGTCCGGCTCCTCGGTGATCGGGCCGCGGTCGGGGCGGAACTCGGGTTTGATCCATTCGAGGGTTTCGTGTTCCCAGGCGGGGAAAAGGGCGAAGCGGTGGTGTTCGAGTTTGAATCGGCCGGGGCCGCCGTCTTCGTGGACGCCGCCTTTGCGGAGGAGCAGGCAGGCCCTGCCCTCGACGAGCAGGTCGCAGACGCAGGCCCATTCTTTGAGTGCGATGTCGATCATGAAACCTCCAACCCCGTTAGCCCCCGGCTCTGCCGGGGGTCGCCGCAAAGTTATCCAACGCCACCAATAACGTCCCCCCCGGCAGAGCCGGGGGCTAAGGGGGGGAATTACATGCGTTCGACGACTTGGATACCGAGTAGGCCCAGGCCGCGGTCGAGCGTGCGGGCGGTGAGGTGACACAACGCCAAACGCGACTGCTTGGTCGCTTCATCCTCGGCCTTGAGCACCGGGCACTGCTCGAAGAAGCGGTGGTACCGCGTCGCCAACTCGTACAAATAGTTGCACAAGCGGTGCGGCTCGAGCGTGTCGGCCACGTTCTCCACCACGCCAGCGAACTGCAGCAGTTGCAACACCAACCCACGCTCGGCGGGTTCGCTCACCGCGAGTTGATCGCTGGCTAACCCATCAAAATCGATCTCGCCCTTGCGGAAGATCGAGCGGATGCGGGCGTAGCTGTAGAGCAGGTACGGCGCGGTGTTGCCCTCGAGCGCGAGCATGCGGTCCCAGTCGAAAACGTAGTCCTTCACCCGGTCGCTCGACAGGTCGGCATACTTTAGCGCACCCACCCCCACCGCCTGAGCGACAGCTTTGCGTTCGTCTTCGGGCAGATCGGGATTCTTCTCGGCGATCGCGGCCTCGGCCTTCGCCTCGGCCTCGTCAATGAGATCGACCAGGCGGATCGTCTCGCCGCTGCGGGTCTTGAACATCTTCTTGTCTTTGCCCAGCACCGAGCCGAAGCCGACAAAGTCCATTCTTACGGACTTCTCGATCCAGCCGTACTCGTAGAGCATCGTGGTGAACATCTCGACGTGCTGTTTCTGCGGCAGCCCGATCACGTACACCACCCGGCTCGCCCCGAGGTCGTGGGCGCGGTACATCGCGGCGGCGAGGTCGGTCGTCGCGTAGAGATATCCGCCATCCGCCTTGCGGACGATCATGGGCAGCGGCTCGCCGTCGCGGTCCTTGAAGTCGCCGGCGTAAACCACGTCGGCTCCCTGGCTCTTCTGCAACCGCCCTTCTTGTTCGAGGCGTTCGATGACGCCGGGCAGGCGGTCGTTGTAGAAGCTCTCGCCCTTGGCGTCTTCCGGCTGAATGAGCACGTTCAGGCGTTGATAGACCGTGTCGAAATATTGTTTGGAATCTTCGACTAGCGCCTTCCACACCGCGAGGGTTTCTTCGTCGCCGGCTTGGAGCAGGACGACGCGTTGCCGGGCGCGTTCGACGAATTCGGGTTCGTTGTCGAAGCGGAGCTTGGCCGCCTTGTAGATCTTGGTGAGTTCGCCGGGGGAGGCGTTGTCACTTCCGGGGGCGTGGGGGTCGAAGCCGGTGTCGAGCAGGTTGGTGATGAGCATGCCGAACTGCGTGCCCCAGTCGCCGAGGTGGTTCTGGCGGATGGTCTTGAGGCCGACGGCGTCGAAGGTGCGGGCGAGCGCGTCGCCGATGACCGTCGAGCGGAGGTGGCCGACGTGCATCTCCTTGGCGACGTTGGGCGCCGAGTAGTCGATGACGACGGTTTGCTGTGGATCGGCCTGAGCGATGCCCAGGTTGGCGTCGGCCGACATCGCGGCGGCTTGGGTACTGAGCAGCGCGGGATCGAGGGTGAGGTTGATGAAGCCCGGGCCGGCGATCTCGACGCGGATGAACAAACCATCCGAGTCGAGGGCGTCGACGATCTTCTCGGCGACGTCGCGGGGCTTTTGGCCGAGCTTCTTGCCCAGGGCCATGGCGAGGTTGGCCTGGTAGTCGCCGAACTTGGGGTTGTTGCTGGGGCGGATGACCGGGTCGGCGTCGGCGTGGTCGGGGCCGAGCGCGGCGGAAACCGCTTGCTGCAGGCGGGATTCGAGGGTGGATTGCAGGTCGCTCATATCGCGGGAGATGGTAGCAGGTGTGGTTGGGGGCGGGGCTGGGAGTGGGCTTGGGTTATGCAGGTTTGGTACCAGACGCTTCGCCGCGTTGCGGCTCAGCGTCGGCGTGGGGTTCTGTGGGGCTTGGGTGTGGGAATGCCTGTAAAACAACAACGCCGCGACGATCGCGGCGTTGCCGAAGGAGGTTTCGTTGGTGGCGGGGCGCTTATTCGTTGGGCGAATGGAAGTCGTCCATGCGGTCGGCGAGCTGGACCTTGAGGCGGGCCATGATCGAGCTGTGCATCTGGCTGACGCGCGACTCGGAGAGGTCGAGCGTGACGCCGATCTCTTTCATGCTCATCTGCTCGTAGTAGTAGAGCACGACGATGAGGCGCTCGGCCCGGCTGAGCTTGCCGGTGACCAGGTCCTTGAGGTTGCGGCGATGGCTCTCGGTAACGGGGCAAGCGGCGGTGTTGTCGGAGAGCACCTGGCCCAGGCCGGTGTAGCCGCCCTCGGCGTCGGGGGCGTCGGCACCCGCGGCGAGGCTGACGGTGCTGGTGAGCGAGCCGTCGCGAACGGTGAGCAGGAACTCTTTCCGCGACATGTCCATTTGCTTGAACAGTTCTTCTTCGTCCGGCTCGCGGCCGAGCTCTTTGGTGAGCGTCTGCTTGGCGGTGTTGAGCTTACGCGAACGGCTGCGAGCGAGGCGCGGGGCCCAGTCGATCGAGCGGAGGTAGTCGAGGACGGCCGAGTTGATCGATTGGGTGGCGAAGGTAGTGAAGCGGACGCCGCGTTCGGGGTCGAAGCGGTCGATGGCGTGCATCAGGCCGAACACACCTTCCTGCATGAGGTCGCCCGGATCCACTTCCGCGGGGAGGCGGCGGGAGATGCGTTCGACGACACGCTGGATCAGCGGGAGGTGGGCTTCGAGCAGGACGTCGCGGGACGCTTCGCTCTTGTCTTTGTGGTAGTTCTCCCAGGCCTGCTCGATCTCGTCCTTGGTGTGCTCCTCGGGAACAGGAGCGGCGGAGACCTTGGCGGGAACGGCTTCGACAGCCTCTTCTTCCTTCACGGCCGCCTTAGCGCGGGGCTTGGTCTTGGTCGCCGACTTCGCTTTAGATTTCGGGCTGGTTTTGCTTTTGACTTTAGGCTTGGTCGCTCGGGCCTTCACTGCGGTCATGTTGTCGTTCCCTGCTCGTTGATGTGATGGAGGCCGGTTGCGAGGGTTATCCGGACACTTCCGTGCCCAATGCACCCGTTCATCCATCGGTGATCTAAATTTGGGTCATGAGGAAAAAATAAAAAATTCAAGTATTTCGTTATCGGCGGTCCCGCTTATCCGTTGAGCTCTGCCAGTTCATTGGCTTTGTGCTGCAATTGGGCCTTCAAACGCAGCAGAATCGACGAATGCATCTGGCTGACACGCGATTCCGATAAGTCCAGGACCCGCCCGATCTCGCGCATCGTCATCGCTTCGTAGTAGTAGAGCACCACGATCATGCGCTCGTGACGGGAGAGGCCTTTGGTGACTAGTTCCTTGAGGTCCCGCCGGGAGATGGCGGACAGCGGGTTGATCTGACGGGTGTCTTGCAGCACGTCGATCTCGCCGAGCTCGCGGCCCGACTCTTCGGTGGTGAACCGGCGGGACAGCGACACGGTGCCCACGGCGGTGGAGTCGCGTTTGATCTTGGCGAACTCGTCACGGTCGACGCCGAGCTGTTGGCGGAGTTCGCTGTCGGTCGGGGCAACGCCGGTCTGTGCGGTGAGTGAACGGCGGGCCTTCTCGACCTGCGTCGAACGCGAACGCACGAGGCGAGGCACCCAGTCCAGGGAACGCAGCTCGTCGAGGATCGCGCCGCGGATGCGCGGTGCACAGTAGGTTTCGAATTTGATGCCACGCTCGGGGTCGAAGCCCTCGATGGCGTCGACCAGGCCGAAGGTGCCGGCGGAGATGAGGTCACCCAGCTCGACCGACTCGGGGAGCTTGAGGTGGATCCGCTGGGCGTTGTAACGCACCACCGGGAGGTAGAGCTCCATCAAGGCGTTGCGGTTCGTGCGGTCGGGCGACTCCCGGTACGCCGACCAGAGCGAGCTCGCGGTATCGCGGTCGACCGGTTCGAGTCGTTGATAGCGTTTTGCGGCTAATGCCAATCCCATGGGTCCATCCTTTGCCCGTTCCCGCCGTGATCCTTCACGGCCCCTGTCATTCGAAAGGGGAGGGACAAGCCCTCCACCCGCTCTCTACATTCTTAAAAGCGTCAGGCCGCTTCGGCCTGGGCTTGATTACCCGACGACTTGTCGAGCTCACGCGACACTGCGGCGAGGTCCATCTCTTCGCCGGGGATCGGGTGATCCAGTTTGTGCTGTTCGATATGCCGTTGCACGGTGCTCTGAGCGATCAATCCGATGACCAGTCCGATGGCGTAGCAGACGATCATCGTGAACAGAGCACGCAAGAAAATGGTTTGTAAAGGATTGCCGGCCATCATGCCGACAAGAATAGCCCCCGCAAAGCTGGTCAAGGCGAAACAAGTTGCGATGACTCGAGAGGTGATGGCCAGTACTCCGTTACCCGATGGCTATCTCATCCAAGCCCCGATCCATGAGGCTTCATGGAAGAATATACCTAATCGCGCGCACGAAAAAAGGCCTTTGCCTTGCGACGTGGAAAAATAAATGAAAAAGTTTAAAGTTAAGTGTCCTGAGTGATCAATGCCTCAACCAGGACGCCATTTTTTTAATCAACCCCGCGGACTGACGGCGCGGGTCCATCGCATGTCTATCCAGCCTGTGAGCAAGGCTTAACACGCATACGCTCGCTTTGGTGTTGGGCGTGTCGAGAACAAACGGACGGCGTTGTCGCACGGCGCGTGACACCTTGGCGTCGGTCACCACATGCCCTGCGTAATTTGGGGATAAACCAAGGAAGCGCTGACATACCCCATTGATTCGCGCAAAAACTGCGCGGGCCTCGGCTTCGTTTTCCACCATGTTCACCAGCAAGCGAATGTCGGGGTGCGAAGTCTGCGCGTTGATCGTTTTGATCACCGCGTAAGCGTCGGTGATTGAAGTCGGTTCAGGTGTGGTCACCACAAGCAAACGCTCCGCGGCCACACAGAAACTCAGCACGTTCGGCCCGACGCCCGCGCCGGTGTCGATGAGCAATACGTCGCAACTTGATTCGAGTCGGCGCATCTGCGCGTTGAGACGGTCGTGTTCGTGCGCGCTGAGGTTGGCCATGTTCGCCAGCCCCGAAGCGCCGGGGACCAGGCGGAACCCGCCGGGGGCGTCGACGATGATGTCTTCGAGCTCGCGTTGCCCCGCCACGACGTGGGCCAGCGTGGATCGGGCGTTGACGTTGCACATCACATCGGCGTTCGCGGTGCCCAGGTCCGCGTCGAGCAGGACAACGCGCCGCCCCAAGCGGGCGAGCTGCACGGCGAGGTTCACGGTGACGGTCGTCTTGCCGACGCCGCCCTTCCCGCTGGTGATCGCGAGGGTCTGTGCGAGGCGCGGCTGAGCGCGCGTCATCCCGGCGCCGCGTGGGCCGTTGGATTGTTCGTACTGTTCCACCAGGCCGCGCAACGCGGCCGCTTGATCGGCGACACTCATGCCAACACCTCCAAGCCCAACACCAACTCCGCCAATCGGCCCGAAGTGCAGGGCTCGATCTGGTGAGGGACCTCCTGCCCCGTCGTGATATAGCTCAACGGCTTGTTGACCCTTTGAGCAACGTTCAACAACACCCCGCAGGTCACCGCCTCGTCGATCTTGGTGAAGATCAGCCGATCGGTCTTGATCTGTTCGAAGCGTTCGATGGTCTCCAGCAGCACCCGCTGGGAC
Organism: Algisphaera agarilytica; assembly: GCF_014207595.1. Classification (NCBI taxonomy): domain Bacteria; kingdom Pseudomonadati; phylum Planctomycetota; class Phycisphaerae; order Phycisphaerales; family Phycisphaeraceae; genus Algisphaera; species Algisphaera agarilytica. Next base: position 3,012,112 of record NZ_JACHGY010000001.1, on the reverse strand, counting down.
GCCGTGGAGGATAGCACGAGGTGCGTCTCGTGGGGATGTGCGGTTTCGATGAGCTGCGCTAATTCGTCGAGGCGGTCGGCGTTACGCTGCGATCGGCCGGCGGTGTCGATCAGGACGACGTCGACGTGGGACAGGCGGGCCAGAGCGGCGGAAAGTTCCTCGGGGCTGGACACGACCTCGAGCGGCACGCCGATGATGCCCGCGTAGGTGCGCAGCTGTTCGACGGCGGCGATGCGGTAGGTGTCGGCGGTGATCAGGGCGACATTCTTGTTCTGCTTGAGCTTGAAAGTCGCGGCGAGCTTGGCGACGGTGGTGGTTTTGCCCACGCCCGTCGGGCCGACCAGGGCGATGGTGCGGGGGCGGCCGTCTTCGGTGGCTTTGAACTCGCCGGCGTCCGGATCGGTGGGCAGCAGCTTGGCGACCTCATCACGCAGGGCCTGCTGCACATCATCGGTGGCAGACGAGTCGAGGCCACGGATCAGCTCGTTGGCGAGCTCGCAGGCGATCTCCTGCTGGATCAACGCGGAGTAGTGCTCGACCAGCGGGTCGGGCAGCTTTTCTTCGGGCGGGGCCTGGGCGAAGACCTCAGCTTTCTTCTGGCTCTGCACGACCTGTTCGACGAGCTGCTTCACCGCCTGGAGGTCCTTGGCCATCTGCGCATCCTGCTGCGTGCTGGGCATCGGCGCTGGCATGGCGACCGTCGGGGCGGCGGGCGTGTAGGTGTCGGCGGCTTCGACGGCGGCGGGCGTGTCGAATTGCGTGCGTGCGGCCTGGTACGTGCGTCGGATCAGGTCGCCCGCGGTCTGCTCTTCGACGGGCGTGGTGGCGGTGATGTTGCTGCGTTCGCGAACTTCGGCGGCGGCGGCTTCGCGGAGGGCTTTAACCCGGGGCGATTGCTGGGCTTCGCGTTGGCGTTGCCGGGCCATCTCGCGGCCGTCGGCCGCGGTGACTTCGATCAGCGTCTTGGCGCCGATCCCAAGCACGCCCCCACGCTTGATGGTGCGGGTGTGCAAGACCACGGCGTGCTTGCCGATCTCTTGTTTAACCAGAGCCAATGCCTCGGCCATGGTGCGTGCAGTGAACGTACGGATCGTCAACGACTAGCCCCTTGCAATGATGGCGCATCGACCGGTCCCGGCGCGGTCAATGGCGGTTCTGACGGATTCGGTGTTTCGGCCGAGGACTGGATCAGGCCTAAAGATTCGACCTCGACGCCTTTGCTAATCTCGTTATACCCCAGAACGGCACACGTCGGGAGGTGCGGCTCGATCAACGATCGCACCTGGGCCCGGACCTGCGGCGACGCGAGCACCACCGGGTTGTGGCCCGCGCCGATGAGCCGCTGAACTTCTTCGATGATCGCCGCGGTGATGCGGTTGGCGACGACGGGCGGCATGGACATGCTTGTGCCCTCGGCCGAGCGATCGATGTAACCCAGGATCTGATCTTCGAGCGCCGGGTCGAGGCTGACGCAGTAGAGCTTGGTGATGCCCGGGCCCTGCATGCCGGGGTCGTTGGTGTCGGCTTCCTGCACGGTGTACTGGCTGCACACGGTGCGCCGCAGCGCGTTGCGGACGTATTCGGTGAGTACGTCCAGGTCCTTGGTACGCGGGGCCCACTCGCCGAGCGTTTCGACGATCGTCGCCAGGTCGCGGACGGGGACCCGCTCGCCCAAGAGGTTCTGCAACACCTTCTGCAGGTCCGACGGCTTGACCAACGGCGGGTCGCCTTCGAGCACGGCCTCGGTGAGTTTGGGGGCTTTCTCCTTGAGCTGGGTGATGAGGTTGTTGGTCTCTTCGAAGTCCAGCAGCTCGTCGGCGAAGTTCTTGACGACCTCGGTGAGGTGGGTCGCGAGGACGGACGTGGCGTCGACGACGGTGTAGTTGAGCGACTCGGCCCTTTGTTTTTGGCCGGCGTCGATCCACACGGCGTTGAGGCCGAAGGCGGGCTCTTTGACGCGGACGCCCTTGAGCTCGCCGTTGTCGGGCGAGGCGAGGCCGCCGTCCATCGCGAGGAACTGGCCGGGGTAGACCTGGCCCTGGGCAACGCTGTTGCCGCGGATCTTGAAGTGGTAGTCGTTGGGCTGGTGCTGCATGTTGTCGCGGATGCGCACCGGCGGCATCACGAAGCCCTGCTCGGCGGCGAGCTGGCGGCGGATCATGGTGATGCGGTCGAGCAGGTCGCCGCCCTGCTTGGTATCGACCATGCGTACCAGGCCGTAGCCGACCTCGAGCTCGAGCGTATCGACGCCCAGGGCCTGTTCGATCGGCGGGGGCTCGTCCTTGGCGGCGTCCTGCTTCTTCTGCTCGTCCGCCTCAGCGGCGGCCTGTGCAGATCGGTTGCGGCTGGCGAAGAATGCCATCACCCCGCAAACCAGGGCCAAGGCCATCATGGGCACGGTGGGCAACCCGGTGAACGCCATGGCGGCGAGGAACGCGGCGGTGATGCCGAGCGCCGCGCCGCGGCTGGCGAGTTGTTCGGAGAGTTCTTCGCCGAAGTCGCGCCGGCTGCCCGAGCGGGTGACGATCAAAGCGGCACCGATCGAAACGACGAAGGCGGGGAGCTGCGAGACCAAGCCGTCGCCGATGGTGAGCTTGGTGAAAACGTCCATCGATTCGCCCGCCGACCAGCCCTTCATCGCGATGCCCACGGCGAAGCCGCCGATGATGTTCACGATGGTGATGATGATGCCGGCGATCGCGTCGCCGCGCACGAACTTGGCGGCACCGTCCATGGCCCCGTAGAAGTCGGCTTCCCGGCCGATGTCTTCGCGGCGTTGGCGGGCGGTCCCTTCGTCGATGATGCCGGCGTTGAGGTCGGCGTCGATCGCCATCTGCTTACCGGGCATCGCGTCCAGGGTGAACCGCGCGGCGACTTCGGAGATGCGGGTCGCACCCTTGGTGATGACCACGAACTGCACGATGATCAGGATGATGAACAGGATCGCCCCGACGACGATCGACGAGCCGGAGACGAACTCGCTGAACGCCTCGATCACTTTGCCCGCCACGGCCGTGGCCTCGCTGGGCGAATTCACATCGGCGGCGAGGATCAGACGCGTGGTAGCGATATTGAGCACCAGGCGGAACAGGGTCGTGCCCAGCAGCAAGGCCGGGAACACCGAGAATTCCAGCGGCGACTTCACGAAGATCGTCGTCATCAGGATCAACGCCGCCAGCGCGATGTTCGTCGCGATGAGCATGTCCATCAGGAACGGCGGCAGCGGAACGACGATCACCGCGATCAACCCGATCACCGCCCCGGGCACCAGCAACGGCCGATACCGGTCGAGCCGGTTCAGCCAAGCGGGCAGGGGTGAGGAGGTGACTTGGGCCATGGGGTCGTAAGAGAGGAAGTTTGGTTAAAGAGAGTGCCTGATTTCGGATTTACGATTTCGGATTTCGGAAAACTTGAGTGGCGGGATTCCGAAATCCGAAATCCCCAATACGAAATCCCTTACGCGACTTTGTTTCCGCTGAGGCGATAGACGTAGGCCAAGATTTCCGCGACGGCGGCGTAGTGTTCCTGCGGGATTTCTTCGCCGACCTCGACGCCGGCGTACAGCGCACGGGCCAGCGGCTTGCGTTCGACCAGCGGGATGCCATTCAGCGCGGCGATCTGCCGGATACGCATGGCCATGAAGTCGGCGCCCTTGGCGATGACCTTCGGGGCCTGGTTTTCGTTTTTGTCGTACTTGAGGGCGATGGCGTAGTGCGTGGGGTTGGTGACGATCACGTCGGCGTTGGGCACGGCCTGGGCCATCCGCTGCATGGCGAGCTGGCGGGCGACGCGGGCCCGGCGCTGCTTGACCATCGGGTCGCCGTCCATGTCCTTCATTTCTTGCTTGACCTGCTCCTTGGTCATCATCAGGTCTTTGTTGTGCTGCCACTTCTGGTACCAGTAGTCCAGCAGGGCGAGCACGATCAGCAGCGCCGCGAGGATCATGGCCAGTTCGAACACCATCCGAGCGCTGACGATGAACGCCTGCACCGACGAGAGCTCGGCCAGGTGCAGGATCTTTTCCATGTCGCGGTAGATCACATAGCCCGCGACCGCGCCGATGAGGATGAACTTACCGATGCTCATCACCAGACGCACGGCCGAGCGGGCGCTGAACATCTGCTGGATGCCCTTGATCGGGTTGAGCTTCTTGGGGTCGGGGACGAGCGGCTTGCCGGTGACCAGGAAGCCGACCTGCCCCACCACCGCAACGAGCCCGGCGGCGGTCACGATGAGCAGCAGCGGCGCGAGCATCGCGATCAACGCCCGCATCGAATACGCACTAATCGCCCCGAGGTCATCGATCCTCGCGGGGTTGGAGGTGTGAGCGCCGGTCAGCAGCGTCTCGACGGTGTGCCGCATATTGGAGAAGACGCGCAGCCCGAAGACCTGGAGGCCGATGATCGCGGCGAGCAGCATGACCGCGGCGGTGAGGTCCTGGCTCTTGGCCAGGTTGCCGTCGTTGCGGGCCTCGGTCTTGCGGCGCGGTGTCGCCTGTTCGGTTTTGTCTTGCCCGGTCTCGGCCATCCTAGCCTCTCGGTGCGCCTCAGCATCCTGCTTTGGCGAGTGAACTTAGTACTCTAACTAGTTCATCGTAAAAATGGACAAGACTTGTTGAAGAGTTTCTTGCAAAGTGTCGCGAAAGACCGTCATCGTCGCCGTGGCACCCACGACCAGGACCAGGGCGCCCGCCAGGATGTAGAAAATGAAGCCGACGCTGAGGATGTTCATCTGCGGGACGGTCCGCCCGATGAAGCCCATCGCCACCCGCAGCAGGAACAGGATGCACAAGAGCGGCATCGCGATCCGCAGCGCCATGTCGAACATCACGTTGAGCAGCCCCACCACCAAACCGACGGCCGAGCTCATCTCGACGCCCGTCGTGCCGAACCCGCCGATGGGGATGAGCTCGAAGCTGCCGACGAGGGTGAGCAGGATCGCGTGGTGCCCGCCGATGATGAGGAAGACGGTCAGCCCGGCCAGGAAGTAGAGCTGGCCCATCACGCCCGCCTCGGCATCGAGATCGGGGTTGAACACGCCGCCGGCACTGATGCCCATCTGCTGGTCGATGACCTGACCGCCGATCTGCATGCCGATGAGCGGCAGCGAGGCGCAGTAGCCGATCACGTAGCCCATCAGCAACTCGATCGCGACGATGGGCAGCAGGTTCCACAGCGACAGCGTCAGCATGCCCGAGGCGTCGGTGCCGATGATCCCGGCCAGCGAGGCGGAGGCGGTGTGGCCCTTGGCCATAAGCATCGGGTACACGCACAGCGAAAGCCCAACGATCATGAACACCTTGACGATCCGCGGGATCGTCCGGCTGCCGAACACCGGGGCGAGCAGAAAAATGCCCGTCAGCCGGAACAGCACCATCAGCCACGCGGGCAGGTGATCGATCAGCGGCGTCAGGTTCACCATGCGCCGGTCCCAGAAATATGCAAGACGCCAAGATGAATGGTGCTTTGGATTTCCCTTGACGTCTTGGCCTCTTGGCGTCTTGGCGTTGAATGGCTCCAATCAAGATCGAGCATTCACCAACCTCCGAACATGCGAGCGGAGAAGTCCATGATCTTCGTGAAAGTCCAGGGCGCGGTCAGGATCGCGACAACGCCCATCCCCAGGATCTTGGGGACGAAGCTCAGGGTCTGCTCCTGCAGCTGCGTGGCCGCCTGGATCACGCTGATGACCAGACCGACAGCCAACGCGACCAGCAGGATCGGGGCCGAGAGAAACAACATCAGCGTCAGCGTCTCACGCACGAGTTGGATGGCTTGGTCGAATGGCATATTTCGTTTCTCTTAGCCCCGGGCTCTGCCCGGGGGGCGTGTTTTCCGCCTGCGACAGCCCCCGGGCAAAGCCCGGGGCTAATGGGCGTGCGCCTATGTCGTCACCCCCGGCACCGCAAAACTATTGAGCAGGTTGCCGGCCACGAGCCGCCAACCGTCCACCAACACAAACAACAACAACTTGAACGGCAGCGAGATGAAAATCGGCGGGAGCATCATCATGCCCATCGAGATCAACACACTGCTGATCACCATGTCGATCACCAAAAACGGCAGATACAGCCGGAACCCCATCAGGAACGCCACCTTCAGCTCGCTCAGAATGAACGCCGGTACCAGCGTGATCATGTCCACATCCTTGCGGCGGAGCTCTTCGGGGTTGGACGTGTCCTGCCCGCGGTACTCCATGAACATGTACACGCTGTCCCAGTTGTTCGCGTGGTCGATCTGATCAAACATGAAGTCGCGTAGCGGCTGCTTGGTGCGTTCCCACGCCTGGATCTGATCGATCTGCCCCGCCTGCAGCGGCTGCAGCGCCTCGCTGTTGATCCGCTCGAACGTCGGCATCATGATCAACACCGTCATGAACAACGACAGCCCCACCAACACCTGCGACGGCGGGAGCGCCTGCGTGCCCACCGCCTGACGCAAGAGCGCCAACACGACAATGATCCGCGTGAAACTGGTGCACATCACCAGGATCGCCGGGGCGAGCGACAGGACGGTCAGCAGAAGAACGATCGAGAGCGAAGCGCTCAGGCCGCCATCGACCGACGGGGCGTTCTGCGCCGAAGGGTTGCTGTCCGTGCCGGAGCCGATCGGCAAGGCGCTGTCGGCGTTTTCCAGGATCGAGATCGGGTTAAACGGGTCCAGCGGCGCGTTGCCTCCGTCGGCTGCGGGCGCATCCTGACCCAAGGCGGCGGTGCCGAACAGCGCCACGATGTACATCGCCACCACGAGCCCCACGTACCGCTTCACACCGCCCCCCCTCTGCCGCCGAGGTTGCGCAGTTTCGAGGCCAGGCCCGAGAGCGAATCGCGGGTGCGGTCGAGGTGGACCTCGCTCGCGTCGCCGCCTTCGAGCCCGACGCGGGCCTTGCCGTCGTATTCCGTGTTGAACCGCGAGACCAGCGAGTTGAAGTTCTTGCTCACGCTGCGGTCGCTGTGCGTGCTCACCGCCTGTAGCAGCGACGCGACTTCTTCGGGGTCCGTCACGTCCGCCAGCGTGTTCAGCCCCGACGAGGAATCACCCACCACCAGCACCCGCTGGCCCACACGCAGCAGCAAGACGTGGTTCTTCGGCGCGACCGGCGTGCGTGACAACACCTCGACCACCGGCGACGGCCTTGCGACCACCGCCCCGCCCATCTTCGTGTAAAGCCAACGCGCCCCGAAGATCATCGCGATCACGACGCCCAGCGCCGCCAGAGTCGACAACGCCCAGCCCCCGGCCGGCGGCTCGATCGAAGCGGCGCTGTCATCCACCTGCGCCGCGAACCCCAGCGGGGTATCTTCGATCTCGGCCGACTCTGTGTCCACCGACTCGGCCGCCACCGGCTTGGATGATTCGTCCGCCGCCCCGGCGTAACGCTCGGCCAACTCCGCCAGTCGTTGCTCCGCCCCTTCGGGTGCGACCCCGTTGGAAGCCTCCTGCGACCAGGCCGACACCGATAGCAGCGCGCAAAGCAGCAGCGCAGCGAGTCCGTGGGGAAAAATGAAGTTCGGTGTCCGGTGCACGTGGCCCTCCTGGCCGGGGTGCTTCTCGGGGTGTTCGTGTGTTGGTTCGCGAGGCGGGCATCCTGCCACACCATTGCGCACACGTGTTATTCAGTTCGGTCAGCCGTCGCTGTTGGCTTCGGCGTTCATCGCTTCGGGCGTTTCCTGTTCCGCGTTCTGCTCGTCGGCTTGCTCCGCGGCGTCCTGCTGTTCCTGCTTGACCACTTCGGCCTGCTCTTCAAGATCCGCCAAGATCTCGCTGACACGGATGCAGAAGTTGTCGTTGAGTACCAGTACTTCGCCGCGAGCGACGATCCGGCCGTTGACGTACACGTCCACTGGGTCGCCGGCGAGCTTGTCCAACTCTACCACACTGCCGGATTGCAGTTTGAGCACGTCTTCGACCAACATCTCGGTCCGGCCGAGCTCGATCGAGACATCCAGGTCCACGTCGCCGAGCAGGTCGATGCCGCGGTCGGTATCGGGAACGGGCCCGCCCCCCACCGCCGCGGTGATCTCATCGACCGAGGACTGGGCCTCGGCCAGCATCTGAGAGATGAACTCGTCGTCGGCGACTTCGGGTTGTGCTTCTTCTGCCATGGTGCTGATGCGTTAATTGAATTCCATCAAAGCCCGGACCGACACGGCCCGTCGCTGCGGGCCCGCATCGTACGCTCTCAGATCAGTAGTCCGAGGCGAATTCCATACACTTGGTGATCAGGACTTCCTGAATGAAAGGCTCTTCGTTTTCATCATTTCCGAAACGGTTTTCTAACGCCGCGCTCACCTGGCGGGTCAGCGTCGCCAGCTCCTGCTCACGCAGGTGCGAGGGCTCGGCCCGGCGGAAGATGGTCGTGATGTCCTTGGTGATCGAAGCCTGCATGGCTTCTTTCTTCATCGTCATCGTGTCGAAGTGCTTCTGTTTGGTGACGATGTAGATCTCGGTATCGTACATGAAGCTGCGGCCGGACTTGGTGTTCTGGAACTTGCCAGTGAGCACCAGGATCTCGGCGGGCTCTTCCAACGCGGCCAACTCGTCGACCACGCCCGGCTCGGCCTTCACCTCGGACGGGCCGCCGCTGAACATGAACAGCGCCACGATCGCCACCGCTTCGATCAGCAGCACGGCCGCCACCGCGATGATGGGCATCAGCGGCAAGCCTTTTTTCTTGGTTTCTTCGCCGCCCTCGGGAGCGGCTTCGGGGGTTTCGTCTGCCATGATGAGTTCTTATGCCTGCAATTCGGGTCTGTATTAGCTTCGGCTACCGGTCTCGGGTTCGGTGAAATCTTGTTTCAACGATTCGCTGACCAGCACCTCAACCCGGCGGTTCTTCTCGGCGTCGTCCGTATCCGCAGCCCGGGCGTCGAGCGGCTCGCGATCGGCGTTCGCCGTCAGCCGGAAGCGGGCGGGGTCGATCTCGAGTTCCTGGGTCAGGTAATCGAAAACCGACTTCGACCGGGCGTGGCTGAGGTGCCAAAGGTCCGAGAACGTGCCGTTCCCGCCCTCGGGCATCTCCAACGACGCGGCGTGGCCACGCAGTTCCACCAGGTTTTCCCAGCCCTTGAACACTTCAGCGAGCTGGCGGAGGCTTTCCTTGGCCTCTTCGGATAGATCGGCTGATCCGGGCTCGAAGGTTATTCGGCCGCCGGTCGCAATCATCATGCCCTCGCGAACCTTGGTCACCTGCGGCTCACGGCCCTCCTGTCCGGGGTCCTTGGTGTTGCTGCGGTTGGGCACTTTCTCCTGTTTGAGTCGAAGCGCGTCGAGGCGTTCAATGAGCGACAGGGCCGGGTCGTCGGTGATGGGGATCTTGCCGCCGCCGCCCATCATGCCGAACGCCTGCTGGATGTGCTCGATGACCGCCTGGAAGGTTTCGTCTTTCTTGATTTCGCTAAACGACACGATGAGCACGAAGAAGCACAGCAGCAGCGTCATCATGTCGCCGTAAGTCGTCATCCACTCGGGGGCACCGGCGGGCGGGCATTTGCATTTGTCAGCCATAAGCCAATTTCAGATTTGCGATTTCAGATTTCAGATTGAAACGGCTTTCAACATTTGAAATCTAAAATCTGAAATCATAAATCCCTACGCCGCGTCTTCGTCAGCCGCCGGCCGCATCGCGGGCGGCAGGAACGTCCGCAGCTTCTGTTCGACCACGCGGGGGTTGTCGCCGCTCTGGATCGACATCACACCTTTCACGATGATCGTCTTGTACATCACTTCCTCGGCCGAGCGTCGCCCCAAGCGGTCGGCCATGGGGCCGGCGAGCATGTTGCTGACCATCGCGCCGTACATCGTGGTGAGCAGCGCGACCGCGAGGCCGGCACCGATCGCACTGGGGTCCGACAGGTCGGCGAGCATGGCGACCAGGCCGACGAGCGTACCGATCATGCCCATCGCCGGGGCGTACTTGTTAATCGCTTCCCAGAGGCCCTTACTGGTTTCGTGCCGCTCGACGAGGGTGTCGAGGTCGTTGATCATGATCTGCTCGATCAGCTCGGGGTCCGTGCCGTCGACGGCCATCTGGATGCCCTGAACGACAAACGGGTCTTCGATTTCTTTGCAGGTGGCTTCGAGGCTGAGGATGCCGTCGCGGCGGGCGATCTCGGCGTAGCTGACCATGTCTTCGATCAGCTTCTCGATCGAGCCGGACTTCCAGAAGAAGGCTTTCTTGGAGGCCCCGATGATGTTCTTCACGTTGGCCGCCGGGAAGCAGAAGAACACGATCGTCATCGACGCGCCGCAGACGATCACGACCGACGGGATATCGACGTACATCCCGATGTTGCCGCCCGAGCCGCTGAACAGCGCCCACGCCACCAGCGCCCACGTGCCGAGGAAACCAAATAGTAAGCCTAAATCCATGACAGTCCTCAACCCCGCCCGTCCATGGCGGGAGCCAGTGGTTTATCGGCCGTCCAACTCCGAAAGATTGAGAAACACGAAACCGCCTCTCCACGTATGCCGCCCCGATCGCCCGGCCCATTGAACCGCGGTCACGAAGGCGGGTTCAGCCGACGCAGGCTTCGGCCGTAATCGATCGCGAGCTCGACCACATCCTGCATGGGCTCGCGCACAATGAAATGGTCGCCGTTGATCAGCGTGATCGTCGTATCGGGGTTCGATTCGACGGTGCGGATCAACTCGGCGTTGATGACGAACTGTTTGCCGTTAAGGCGGGTGACGGTGATCAAATCATGGTCCCCATTAGCCCCGGGCTCCGCCCGGGGACGCGATCACCCTTGCCCCCGGGCCGAGCCCGGGGCTAAAGGTGGCGATGACTTACCGAACGAGTGTCAACAGTTCCTGGATCAGGTCGTCGCTGGTCGTGATCACCCGGGAACTCGCCGAGAAACCGGTCGAAGCGGTGATGAGGTTGACGAACTCCTCCGACAATTCCACGTTCGACAGCTCCAAGGCCCGGGAGACCACGCTGCCGGCCCCGGCAACACCGGCCGAGACGATCGCGGGATTGCCCGAGTTGTTCTCGGCTTCGTAGAGCGAGCCGCCGACCTGCCGCAGGCCGTTGTTGTTGGCGAAGGTCGCCAGCGGCACCTTGCCGAGCGTGCGGCGGAGGCCGTTGGTGAACGAGCCGGTGATCACGCCGTCGAGGCTGATGTCGAAGTCTTCGAGGCTGCCGATCGGGAAGCCATCCTGGGACAGCGTCCGCAACTCGGTGCTCTGGTCGACCAGCGCGGTCACCGAGCCGAACGGGTCGGTGAACGCCAGGGCGATCTGCAACGGGTTCTCCGCACCGGTGTTGGCCCGGTCGAGCGTCAGCCCGGCGTTGTTGAGCCCGATGAACTGGCCCTCGGTGTCGAAGTTCGCGGTGCCCGTGCCCAGGAACGTGTCGATGTCGGTGTCGTCCTCGGCGGTGGCGCTGAAGCTCCACTGCGTTCCGTTGGCGTCCTTGGTCACCAGCGTGGTGACGAGGTTGACCGTCAGCGGGTTGCCCAGCGAGTCGAAGGCGGCAAAGGTGGTCAGGGTCGATTCGCCGTCGGCCTGCTGGCTGGTGTTGAGCTGCAGGGGCGTCGAGGGCGCGGTGCCCTGGTTCACGATGAGGTTGGTGTCGTCGAAGCTGATGCCGTTGGCGCTGCCGACGTTGCCGGTGACGCTGAGCACCCCGCCGGCGATGGACACACCGGCCGGGACGGCGGTCTGATCGATCCCGAAGATGTTGTCGAGGAAGTCGGCGAAGTCCTGGAGCGTGGTGCCGTTGGCGTCGGCGTTCACGCCGAGGGTCGGCGCGGCGTTGATCTCGAAGGTGCGGTCGGGGATTGCCGAGCCGCCGCGGGTCGCGCCGCTAATGGTGATCACGTCGCCCAAGGCGAACGGGTTGGTCAGGTCGGCCTTGGTGAGCGCGGTCAGCGCGGTCGCTCCGGTCGCGGGCACGGTGGCACCGGCGTCGGAGAAGAGCTGCTCGAAATCGGTGATCGAGCCCTGCGTGGCGATGTCGCCGCCGGCGTTCAGGTTGCCGGCGAACTTCACCTCGGTGGTCGGGCTGGCGATGGTGGTGACGCCGATCGGGATGGTGATGTCGGTGAGCACGCCCTCGACCACGTTGAAGTCTTCGTCCACGCCGTAGCCCTGCACGAGTCCGCCGGCGGCGGTGGTGAGGTTGAAGTCGCGGTCGAGTGAGAAGTTGCCGTTGCGGGTGAAGCGTTGCGAGCCGTTGTCGTCCACCACGAAGAAGCCGTCGCCCTCGATGGCGAGGTCGGTGGAAACGCCGGTGGAGCTGAGCGCCCCGTTGGAGAAGTCGGCGGTGATCGAACCGAGGCGGGTACCCAAGCCGACCTGCGCGGGGTTGGTGCCGCCGATCTGGCCCGAGGGCGCCGAGCCGGAGCGGGGCGTCTGGGCGATGGCGGTCTCGAAGTTCACCCGGCTGGACTTGAAGGCGTTGGTATTGACGTTGGCGATGTTGTTACCGGTGACGTCGATGGTCTGCGAGTTGGCGGCGAGGCCGGTCAGTCCGGTGTAGAGCGATGTGGTCAGTCCCATGAGAATCCTCTGCGGTTGTGCGCGGTCGCTTCAGGTCAGGCGGCGGCGTGGGGTGGGGTCGTTGCGTTGGGCGAGGCTTGTTGGCGTTGCTGCGCGATCAGCTCGCGGAGCCCGGGGTTTTCGATGCGGCCGAAGGCGGCCAGGGTGTCGAGCGGGTCGGGTGCTTTGGCGGCGGTCGCTGCGGGCTCGGTGGTCTCGGCGATGGCTTGGACCGGTTGCCCCTCACGCACGGACGCCAGCAGCGTGTCGAAGTCCTGGGCTTCGAACGGCAGCTCGCCGGTCTTCACCCCGGCCACACCGCCGGTCGGCTTCACCGGCGACACGGGTCGCACCGTCGGCTCGAGCAGTCGCAGTAGGTCCGTGCCCTTGGTCACAGCGTCGACTCGGCCTCCTCGTCCGGGGTGTTCGAATCGGTGTTATTTCCGTTAAGCAGGCCCGCGAGCGCATCATTGATCGCCTGGACATTCGCGTCGTCGGTCGCGGTGGTCTGCGGCGTTGCGGCGGACGGGGCCACGCTCGACACGCTGGTCACGTTGCTGAACTCGATGGTCGACCCGCTCTCGAGCTGGAGCTGCGACTTGTCGTCGACCACGCGGACCGAGGAAACAATGCCGGTGACGTTGAGTCCGCTGTTACTCAGGCCCTCGACCTCGCGGCCGATGAGCGAGCCCGCCTGGCCGATGGAGTTCTGCAACACCAATGCTTGGAGCTGATCCTGCAGCGACAGATCGCTCTCAATGCTGCGGAGGCTGTTGAGCTGTTCGAGCGTCGCGGAGGTGTCGTTGGGCTCGAAGGGGTCCTGGTTGGACAGCTCTTCGAGGATGATGTTCAGCCACTCCTCACTGGAGACCTCGGCGAAGGGGTTCGACGCGCCGGCCTCGACCCGCGGCGTCTGCGCGACGGCCTGGGCATCGGAAGTGAAGGAGATCAGCGGGTTGTTGGTCGTCGATGAGATGGCGGACATCGGATGTCTCCAAGACGTTCAGCGTTGAACGGGTTACGCGGCTCCCAGCGCCGGGTTGGCGGGAGCGGTTTCTGTTTCGGTGTTGCTCAGGTCTGCATTGAATATCTGGGTGAAGTCGGCGGGTGCCGGGCTGTCGTCGGCTGCCCCGTCACCCTGGCCGTCTTGCTGCGAAGACTGGTTGAACTGCCCACGGCTTCGGCCGTCCGCGTTGGTTTGGGATTGCTGGCTGTCGCTGTTGGCCTGCTGCTGCAGGCTGGACGAGTTCGATGACGAACTCATCGATTGCACGCCGAGCTTCTCGACGTTCAGGCCCTGGGATTCGAGCGAGCTGCGGAGTTGGCCGAGTTGCTGGGTCAGCAAACGCTGAGCCGAATCGGTCTCGGCGTGGAACTGGGCCGAGACGTTCGAGCCCTGCAGGTTCAATTGGATACGCACCGTGCCCATCTCCGGCGGGGTCAATCGAAGCGTGACCGCCCCGCCCTGCTGGTTGACGGCGTTGCTCAGGCCACGCGACAGGCGTGCGGCGTTGAGCGCGTCGGTGGTGTTCTGGTTGGGCTGCCCGGTCGGGGCGAGGCGGGCCGAGACGTCGGTCCCCGCCTGCGTGGCGCTGTTCACCAGGGGCGACACCGGCTGCGCGGCGGTTCGGCTCGCGGCGGTTTCGCTTCCGGGCAGCGCCGTGGCGGGCAACACGTTGGACGAGCCCGGCTTCGCCTCGGTCACGCCGGGGTCGGCCTGACCTTGGGTGAACCCGGATTGGCTTTGCCCCTCGGAAAACTGCTGGCCGGTCTGAGTTTGGGCCGAGGCGTTTTCGGGGGCGATGGTCGTCACCGAGGCCGTTGCGTTGGCGGCGCCCGTGGCGGGAAGCACCGGTGCGGTGGTTTGCGGGGTCACCGTAGTCGTCGCGGCGGCCACGCCCTGCCCGGCATTCGCTCCGGTGATCGCGGACACGGCGCTGAGCGCCTCGAACAACGCGGTGAGGCCGGGGAACGGCGAAGGTGTCTCGCCGTTGGCGGCGCCTTCCACCGCTTGGGCCAGCGGGTTGTTTTCCAGCACGTTTTCAAAGGCCGCGATCAACTCCGAGACCAACTCGCCCACGGGAGACTCGGTCTGATCCGACTCGCCTTCGGTGGCGGCCGACGCATCTGATACTTCACCCTCAGCTGCCACCTCAGACTCGGCGGATTCCGCCTGCGCTTCTGCGGTTTCATCCGTGGCAACATCGGACGACCGATCTGCTGCCGCGGCTTCTTCGGTTGGCTCCGACACCGGGGCCTCGGCCGCTTGAGCGTCCCGTTCACGGGTCACGTCGCGGCGAGACTCAAGTTCGGACGAAGGACGCGGCTCGGCCTCCGAAAGTTCATCGCGAAACGAGCGCGACGTGTCGTTCGCTTCCGATGTCTCGGCCGGGAACGGCACGGGGGACTTCGGCTCCGCGACGGGATTCAATGACAACAGGTCCAGGGCACTCATGACTGGGGTTGCTCCGATGTGCCCCCGGCGGTGGCTTGGCCAAACGGGTCTTTGCCGCGGGTGCGTAGCTGCTCGAGGATCTCGGCGGCTTGCGGGATGTCTTCTTCGCTCTTGAACGCCTTGAGGATGCCGGCGGATTTACGCAGCTGCATCGCGGCGAGGTAGTCCACCACCTCTTCCATCTGCCCGTCGGCGATGTACTGCTGGACCACGCCCTTGGCCTGCTTGGGCGGAAGCTGCTCCAGCGTTTTGACCGCGCGATCGAAGTCCTCGTCCCGCATGCTCGCGGTCCGGACCTTGACCATCTCCTCGAAGATGGCCTGCTGTTCCTGGAGCGCGGCCCACTCCTGCGCGATCAGGGCTTTGTCCTGATCGAGCCGGCGACGGATCGCTTCGGTCTCGGCGTTCAGCCGTTCGAGACGGTGGAGGTCGAATTCATCTGCTTCGAAGTTTTGCGCCAGACGGTCTTCCAGGGTCTGCGGCCCCTTGGCGACACTCTCCAGACGCATCAGTTGATCGCGGGCGGCGGCGGCCTCGGCCTCGGCGGCTTCGGCTTCGGCTTTGAGCTGATCGACCTCAGCGATCGTGGGCTTGAACATCTCCACCACCGCCTGCACCCGCTCGCCGTCGAGCCGGTTGCTGGCCTTGAGCCAACCCACAAAGCCCACCGCCAGGATCAGGTGGATCAAGATCAAGATGATGAACGCAGCCAACAGCGATTTCATGCCACACGCTCCTGATTCAGGGTGTCGGAGGAGTCATCCACCACACGCTGAGCTTCAAAGAGCTTGCGGGTGTAGGCCTGCGACGCGAGGTCGTCGAGCTCGGCCGTTTCCTTGCGGTCCTGCTCGGTCTTCCATTTCTTGAGGTCACGCTCACGCAGCAGGTCGAGGGCTTTGCGTTGCTGCATCGCGTTGACCAGTTGTTGCCGGGCGGCTTCGACCTGCACTTTGAGTTCGGCCAGGCGTTGCACGAGTTGCCGGCCGCGCACGGTCGAGTCGGCGTTGAACCGCGTGAACTCGCCGACCTGCGACAGGTCCACCTTGCCGACCAGGGCTCCGCCGAGGTCGCGCTTGGAGTCGGAGATCTGCTGCTGCATCCCGCGGAGCTGATCGGTCAGGATCATCTGCGTACGCACACGCTCGGCCATCTTGCGTTGGGCCTGGTCTTCGAGGTTGCGGCGGTGCTGCAACAAACTTTCGTAGCGGAAAATGAACTTGGGCATAAGCGGAACTAGCTACGGCGAATATTCGCCCGGGTCTGTGCTTGGAGTTGTTGTTTGGTTTGATCCAGGAGCTGTGCGAGGGCCTGGAGTTGAGCCGTCGTTTGCAGGAAGTCGGCCTGGCCCTGCACCTCGCCCCGTCCCTGCTGCAGCAGGCGATCGATCGCGGGCTTGCAGGTGATGGCCAGGTCGAAATCGGGGTTGGAACCCGCGGCATAAGCGCCGATGTTCACCAGGTCCTCGACCTGCCGGTGGGCGGCGATCAGCTTCAGGACCTGGCGGCGCCACTGCTGGTGGTTCGCATCGGTGACGTCGTCGGCGACACGGCTGATCGAGCCGGGCACGTCGATCGCGGGGTAGTGCCCCTGCTCGGCGAGCTTGCGATCGAGCAGCAGGTGGCCGTCCAGGATGCCCCGGCAGGCGTCGGCGATAGGCTCGTCCATGTCGCCGCCCTCGACCAGCACCGAGTACAGCCCGGTGATCGAGCCCTGGCTGGTGCGGCCCGAGCGTTCGAGCAGCTTGGGCAACGTCGCGAACACGCTGGGCGGATAGCCCTTGGTGGCGGGCGGCTCACCCGCGGCGAGACCGACCTGCCGCTGGGCCTGGCAGAACCGGGTCACCGAGTCCATGACCAGCATGACGTTCAGCCCCTGGTCGCGGAAATACTCGGCGATGCTCGTGCCGACCCACGCCGCACGCAGCCGCATCAATGCGGACTCGTCGCTGGTCGCACAGACCACCACGCTGCGGGCCATGCCGTCGGCACCGAGTGCTTTTTCGATGAAGTCTTTGACCTCCCGTCCACGCTCGCCGATGAGCGCGATCACCGAGACGTCCGCCGCGGTGTGTTTCGCGCAGCTCGCCAGCAGCGTGGACTTGCCCACGCCCGGCGACGCAAACACGCCCATGCGCTGGCCCATGCCGAGCGGCGTCATCGCGTCGATCACCCGCATGCCGGTGGCCAGGGGTTGATCGATCAGCGGCCGATCCAATGGGTCGACGGGCTCGGGGTGCAGCGGTTGGGGGACGGTGTCACGCAGCGGGCCCTGGCCGTCGATCGGTTCGCCCATGCCGTTGAGCACCCGGCCGAGCAGCGTGGGCCCGACGCGGACCTGCTGGGTGTTGTGCAGCGCGACGACGTGATCGCCCCGGCTCACGCCCGACGCTGAGCCCAGCGGCATGACCACGGTGTCGCGGCCATCGAACCCGACGACTTCGCCGGGGATCGGCGGGGACTGAGCGCGGTTCCCGGCGTGCGAGAAAATTTCGACCATGGCCCCGATCGGCGCGGGCAACGTCGCCACCCGCAGCGCAAGACCGCGCACTTCTTTCACCGTGCCGCGCAATTCCGGCGCGGTGCAACGGTCGAGCAGGTCGATCTGGGCATCGAGAACGGGCATTACATGAACTTCCAGCGAACAGGATGCCGGTCGGCAAACACAGTGAGAATTACAGCTCGGGATCGGTCGGCGGCGTGTCGGTGGTTTCGGTCGGCGATGGGGTCGAGTCCGCCTCGGAAGGTGCCGAATCTTCAGCCGATGCACCCGGGAGAATGACTTCGGTCAGCCGGCGGATCTGGGTCGGGATCGAGGCATCGACCTCGCCCCCGTTCAGACCGAGCTTGCAGCCGCCCCGCCCCACCGATTCGTCTTCGATCAGGTCCACGTGCTGCAGATGCGAAAGCCCAGCGAGCAAGTCGGGCAGGACTTCTCGCAGCGCGGCTTGATCTTCCGGGTGCACGCGGATCGCGACGTCGGTGGGTTCGAGCACATGCGACAACGCCGTGGCGACCTGATCGGCGATCACCCCCGGGTCTACCTCGATGACGCGGTGTGTGACCTGCTGAGCGAACTTCAATGCGAAACGCAGCACCGCGGACCGGGCCTCGCGGTCCATCTCCGTGCGATAGGCGTCCCAGTCCTTGGCCACGGCATCGAACTGCGCGGTGACGTGCTGCACCCGCTCGTTGCCCGCGGCCAACGCCTCGGCGTGCCCCTGGGCCTTGCCTTCCTCCATGCCTTGAGCCAAGCCCTTGGCGTGCCCCGCATCAAACCCCGTCTGCTCGGCGGCGGCGATGATGCGCTGCGCTTCGTCCCGGGCGTCCTGCAGAATCTGCTCGGCTCGGGCCTGAGCCGCGGCCTTCAGCTTCGCCGCCTGCTTGCCCAAGTCACCCAAGTCCAACACCACCGCGTCGCGGATGAGGGGCTGACTGGCTTGTTGCTTGAGGATGGGCATTGGGGGGCTTGGGTGTTGGGGGCTTAGGGGCTTGGATTTGGGACTTGTGATTTAGCGAGCGGGCTTGAGTTTTCGAATATCGGTGGAGTTTGGGCAGAAGCAGCGGGCTGGGACTCTGTTCCTAAGCCCCTAACACCCAAGCCCCCAACCCCTACACCACCAAATCCTTGTCACCGCCGCGGCCGCTGATGATGATCTCGCCGGCGTCTTCGAGACGGCGGACGATGTCGACGATGCGTTGCTGGGCCGCTTCCACGTCGCTGACGCGGACCGGGCCCATGAATTCCATGTCCTCGGCGATAAGCGTGGCGGCACGCTCGGACATGTTGCGGAAAATCTTGTCCTGCAGGTCCTGGCTGGCGGTCTTGAGGGCCAGCGACAACTCGTCGTTCTCGACTTCCTTGAGCACCGCCTGGATGCCCTTGTCGTCGACGAGGTTGATGTCTTCGAAGACAAACATCAGCCGGCGGATCTCTTCGACCAGGTCGGGGTCGTCGGCCTCAAGGCCTTCCATGATCGACTTCTCGGTGGTGCGGTCGGTGAGGTTGAGCATCTCCGCCACGCTGTTGATGCCGCCGAGCTTTTCGAACGACTGGTTGAGCATATTCGCCAAGCGGGCTTCGAGGCCCTTCTCGACTTCGCTGATGACCTCGGGGTTGGTCTGCTCCATGTTGGCGACGCGCTTCACGACCTCGATCTGCTTGGCCGTGGGCAGGCCGCCCAGGATTTCCGAGGCCTTGGCGTATTGCAGGTGGCTGACGATCAAGGCGATGGTCTGCGGGTGCTCGTCCTGGATAAACGTCAGCAGGTTCGAGCTCTCGGCCTTCTGCAGGAACGCGAACGGCGTCTTGCGGACCTGGTGGCTGATCCGCTGCATGATCGCGTCGGCGTCTTCCTTGGACAGGCTGTTGGCCAGCAGCATCCGGGCGTTTTCGAGCCCGCCTTCCACCGCCCAGCTCTGCGAAACCGCGAGGTTGTAGAACTCGGTCACCACCTCGTCACGCAGCCGCGGCGGCACGCTGCCGATGCTCGCCAGCTCGCGCGTCACCTCTTCGACCGCCTGTGTGGGCATGGTCTTGAGCACCATGCCGGACGCCTCGCCATCGAGGGCCAGCAGCAGCACCGCCGCCTTGCGCACGCCGCTCAGGTCGTCGATCGTATCGGTGGGTTTGATGGATTTAAACATCGTTTAACCTCATCCGCCGGGCCATCCCGGCGACTGCACTCAGTCCTCGGCCTGGACCCATTTGCCCAGCAAGCTGCCCGCGTCGTTCGGCGACGACTTGATCATCTCGTTGATCTGGTCGGCGAGGTTGCGGGTACGTAGTTCTTCTTCGTTGACCTCCAGGCCGGCCATCGAGGCCTCGACCTCGTCGGCCTCACCGATCAATTCCTCATCGGTAGGCAGGGCCGGGGGAACACCCGCCAACTCTTCAACCGTGGGCAACGCCTCGGGCTTGGTGGCCTTCTTCACCATCATCAGCGCGAGCGCCAGCGAGATCACCGCCAGCCCCCCCGCCGAAGCCATGGCGACCATGTTCGAGTCGGTCACCACGCCCATCACGCCGCCACCACCGGAGCTGCCGGGGCCGGCGAACTCGGGCTGGAGAAAGGCCATGTCGTAGACCATGTTGGCCTCGATGATGCCCGGGGCGTCTTCGCTGACCGCGACCAGCGGCGCGACCTGCGCCTTGATCTTTTCGATCTCGGCGGCCTGGATCGGCTCGAGCGTCGCGGCGTCGGGCGCGTCTTCCGTCTCGGGGTTCATCGCCTTGTAGATGGTGACGAAGTAGCTCCGTGGCACGTTGATCGTCACGTTGATCTGTTCGATCTGGTGGCCGGCCAACTCGATCTGCGAGGTGCTGACGAGCTGCTTCTCGCCGAACTCGCTGCGGGTCATCGTCTCGGTGGTTTCCTGGGTGAGGTTGTCGCCGGGGTCGATGGTGAGCGTGGTGTTAGGGCGGGCGCCCGCTTCGCCACCGCGGTCAAAGCTCTTGCTGATCAGCTCGTTGGTTTCCTCGACTTTAAGCGGCTCGGTATCGGAGAACTTGCGTTCCTCACGCACCTCACGGCGGATCGGGTTGGTACTGACGCGGACCGCGACGATGACGCCGGGGATGGTGCGGAGCGTGTCTTCGATCTTCTTGCGGTGGTACTCTTCCTGGTGGCGGACGAGTTCGATGACTTCGGTCGGAACGACATCGTCCTCATCCGCGACGGTGTGCTGCCGGCCGTTGTTCGCGTCGATCACCATCACGTCCTGCGGACGCAGCTCGGCCACCGCCCCGCTCACCAGGCTGGCCAGCGACTCGACGCGGTGCTTGCCCACGGCCTGGCTGCCGTTCATCGTGACGGTGACCGACGCCGAGGGCCGGACCCCGGTTCGCCCGAAGCCGACACGCTCGGGCAGCGAGATAACCACGTCGGCGGAACGGATCCCGTCGATCTTCCGGGCCACCACACTGAGGTAATTCTGCATGGCGAGCAAGTATTTGCGGTCGCCCTGGGCGTCGGTTTCCCAGGGGTTGCCGGTGATGTCGGCGAACGCGGTCGAGGCGTTTTCCGAGAGCATGTCTTCGCGGGCCAGCAGGGCGATCGCATCGATACGCTTGGTGGCGGGCACGTAGACCTGGCCGTTCTTGATCTCGGCGGAGATGCCCGAGGCGTCGAGGCGGGCAACGACTTCTTCGCTGCGGCCGTCGGCGAAACGACTGATCGGCACCGTCTGGGGCTTGCCCGCGTAGAGCAACGCGATAAACCCGACCAGCAGCATGATCACCACCAGCGAGCCGATCAGCAGCTTGGTCGAAGCGGGCAGACCTTCCATCTGCGCCCGGATCGTCGTCCAATATTTCCTAGCAAAATCCATCTTGGGTCGGCCTCCTGCCTTACTTCAGTGATGAGTGAACAGTGACGAGTGTTGAGTGGCTCCGCCGACTCTGCTACCCGATGCTCTTGTCTTTACTCATCACTGTTCACTGTTTACTCATCACTATGCCTTGTCGCCTTAGACTCGGATCTGTTTCACCTCTTCGTAGGCGTCCATCATCTTGTTGCGCACCTGCATCAGCATCTGGAACGCGATATCTGCTTTCTGTTTGGCCATCATGACGCCATCGATGTCGTTGCGGTCGCCGGTGGCAAAGTCTTCGTAGGCCACCTCCGCGTCCTTCTGGAGCTTGCTGACCTGTTCGATGTTTTTCATCAGCACGTCTTTAAACCCCGGGCCCTCGACCTTGGGGGCGGCCAGAGGCTTGCCGGGCTGGAGCGGGCTGACGCCTTGATTCGGATTGATGAGACCCAGTGGATCGGGCATGTTGGACTCGGGCTAAATGGCGGTGCGGGGTTATTGCGTTAGATGACGACGATCGCTCAGGCCAGCAGGCGGAGGGCCGACTGCATCATGGCCTTGGTGGCCTCGGCGGCCTGGATGTTGGCCTCGTAGGCCCGGGCGATCTCAAGGGCGTTCACTTGTTCGTTGATCGTGTTGATGTTGGGGAATTTGACGTAGCCGTCCTTATCCGCCAGCGGGTGTTTCGGCAGATGCTTTTTCATGAAGGGCGCGGGGTCGTGCATGATCTGACGCACGTGCACTCCCTCAGCCTTCCCCGTGGCGGCGTCGCCTTCGCTGAGGATGGCGATCCGACGGCGGAAAGGCACGTTCTCGCCGTTGGCATCTTCGATGCTGTTGGCGTTCGCCACGTTGGCCGCGACCGTTTCCATCCGGATGCGGTTGGCGACGAGGGCGGAGGTTGAGGTGTCTAGGGCGCCGAACATGGCATTGGCTTTCGTATGTTTGGTTTACTCAGTGAATCTCGGATCGAACTTCTTTCTCACTCACGCCGCGTCAGGAGAGCGTGCCCCGGATGGCCATCCGCAGCAGGTTGAACTCGCTCTTGAGCATCTCCAGGCCCGCGTTGTGGGCGAGCGTGTTTTCGGCGAGATCTTGCATGATGCGTTCGAGGTCGCGGTTGTTACGGTCGTGGAACAGGATGTTTTCGTCGAGCTCCTGCGGGCGGGCTTCGAGGCCGTGGGCATGGAAGCGGAACTCACGTGTGTCTTGGAACCGGAGGTCGCCCTGGCGGGGCGTCTCGGTGGCCCGGCGGTCGTGAACCGCCTTGCGGAGCTGCTTCTGGAACTTCTCAACGCTCAAGTCCTTCGGCTGGAAGTACGGCGTCGAGAGGTTGGCGATGTTGTTCGCGATGACCTGGTGGCGCTGGCCGGTGAATTGAACCACCCGCTCGAGCACCGGCAGGGAACCGCTGTTGAACATTCCATCAATCATGGGCACACCTCACGCATCCCGGATTTACCGCAATCCGCGTGCCGACCCCGCCCGCCGCCAGGAACCGCAAAACGGGCAAAACCACCGCGCAATACCTGCGCACCACAGGCGCTGGAGCTGCGCCCCAAACCGAGCAAAAAACCACCACAGCTGACCTCAGATCGTCTGCGCAACGAGGTTCTGCTCCTTCCATTTCTTGAGTTTCAGGCCCAGCGTGCGAACGCCGATCCCCAGCGCCTCGGCCGTCTTCGTGCGGTTGCCGTTGAACTGCCCCAGTGCGTGGACGATGCGGTCGCGCTCGACTTCTTCGAGAGGGCGCACCTCCTGCCCGATCGCGGCGGCAACCGACACCGGAGCACTCGCCCCGGCCATCGAAGCTACCTGTAGCGGCGGGCTGCCCATCACCGCGGCATTCGCAGCCGGCGAAGGAGGGGTCAGCGATTGCGGCGACGGCGTGAAACCCGATGCACTCGAAGGCAGGGTCAACAGCCAGGGCTGGATCAATCCGCCCGAGATCACCTGCCCCTTGGACAACACGCTTGCCCGCTCGCAGATGTTCTGCAGCTCCCGCACGTTGCCCGGCCAGTGATAGGCCGACAACAAAGCCTGCGCTTCTTCATCGAATCGCTTGGCTTCCTTGCCTTCACGCAGCGCCACCTGCTGCAGGAAGTGCTGGGCGAGTAGCGTGATATCGCCGCCCCGCTGACTCAGCGGCGGCAACGCGATCGGCAAGACATTCAGACGGTAGTACAGGTCCTGGCGGAACGTGCCGTCCGCCACCGACTGCGCCAGATCGCGGTTGGTCGTCGCGATCACCCGCACATCGACCTGCATCGTGATCGAAGAGCCGACGCGTTCGAACTGGCCTTCCTGCAGCACCCGCAGCAACTTGGCCTGAAGAGTCGGGCTGATCTCACTGATTTCATCCAGCAGCAGCGTGCCGCCGTCGGCGAGCTCGAACCGGCCCTTGCGGAGCTGATCCGCACCGGTGAACGCGCCCTTCTCGTGGCCGAACAACTCGCTCTCCAGCAGGCTGCTCGACAGCGCCGCACAGTTGAGGCAGAGCATGATGCGGTCGTGCCGGGGCGAGTGGGCGTGGATCGTGCGGGCGACCACTTCTTTACCCGTGCCCGATTCCCCTTGAATCAAGACCGTGCCGACCGAATTCGCGATCTGGTGGATCTGCTGAGCGACGCCCTTCATCGCCGGCGACTTGCCGACCAGGTGCGGCGACTCGGGACCGCTGCCGTGCCGCTTCTCCGCTTCACGGTTCGCGTTCTCCATGACAAGCCGGCGGTGCTCCACCGCACGGCGGACCACCATCTTGAGCTGATCGCCTTCAAAGGGTTTCTGCACAAAGTCGAACGCCCCGGCCTTCATCGCCGAGACCGCGTCGTTGATGTTGCCGTAGGCCGTCATCAACACAACCGGGAGCTGGCTGTCCGACTGCGCCAGACGCTGCAGCAACTCCAGCCCATCCATCTCAGGCATCTTGAGGTCGGTCACCACCGCGGCCGGCCGATGCTTGGCCACCATGCGAAGTGCCACCTCACCGTTGGACGCCGCCACGACGGTGTAACCCGCACGCTGCAACGTCGCACCGACGGAGTCGCGCATCATCTGCTTGTCATCGACGACCAGAACCTTCGTACTCATACCGCGGACTCCAACACTTCGGATTCAGAAGCCATACCCCCGACACCCCCGGCCGAGGACGTCTCGGATCGGGGCAGGTCGAGCGTGAACACCGCCCCGCCGTGGCGCTCGTGGTTGTGTACCGCGATCGCGCCGCCGTGGGCATCAACGATGCGGTGCACGATCGCCAGCCCCAGCCCGGTGCCGGTGCTGCGCGTCGTGAAGAACGGATTGAAAATGCGATCCACCACCTCCTGCGGCAGGCCCGGGCCGGTATCGGTCAAGACCACCCGCCCCGCTCCCGCCGAAAGCGTCAGCCGACCGCCGCCCCGGCCCGCCATCGCGTCCACCGCGTTCCGCACCAGGTTCAACAACGCCTGATGCAGAAGATCGGGGTCCGCTTCAATCACGCCATCCACAACTTCCACCGCGACCGCGACGCCCTGGGCTTCAATTGCCGGGCGATGCGCATCGACGACCCGCTGAAACACCTCCGCAGCGTCCAGTCGACGCACCTTCGGCTCGATCTGTCGAGCAAAGCTCAACACGTCATTCACGATGGCCGACAACCCGCGGACCGCGTCCGCGATTTTCTGCGTATTGTCCGCGGCGAAACACAGGCTGCGTTCGCTGACCTGCGTGGGCTCCAGGTCATCGGCCACCATCTCCGCGTAGAGCTGGATCGCCGCCAGGGGATTACGGATTTCGTGAGCGATGCCCGCCGCCATCTCGCCGAGCGCCGAGAGCCGCTTGCTGCGTTCGAGCTGTTCGTTCTTCGCTGCCAGTTCTTTCTGCAGACGAGATACCTCGCCGGACAACGCCTCGTGCGAAGCCTGCAGCCGCTCCGCCACCGCGGAGTACGCCTGGATCACTTCCGCCAGGTCCTCGGGCGCCAGCACCCCGGCCTCTGCCTGACCCGCCCCGGCACCATCAGCATGTTCAGCGACAGACGCCATCAGCACCTCAGCCTCAACCGCTAGAGTCCGTGAACCGAGCCGTGGGCGACGCACCCGCCGCCCCGCCGCCATAGGCGTTGGCCTTGTACGCGTTGATCGCCGCCGGGGCCGTCTTGACCTTGGCCAGCTCCTGCCCGACCTGCGCCTTGGACGCCTCTAGGGATTGGCGGTCCTGTTCGTCCCGCTGGATGATCGACTCGAGCATCGCCTGCACCTCGTCCACCAGCGAACGCAGCAGCTGACGCTTCGCCTCGGTCGACGCCTCGGCGATCTCCGACATCCGCCCCCGCAACGGCGACAGGTCTTGATTGATCTGCGTCAACCGATCGACAATCACTTGCCGCTCAGACAACACACCAAGCAACTGCTCGGCCTGCCCCTGAGCGATGATTTCCTGCTGCTTGCCACTGAGCGCTTCGAGCGACTTATACAAGTCGCGCTGCTGCGTCAGCATCTCGATGAGTTGGTCGGCCTGCCCGTCCGATTGAACGGCATCCGAAAGACTCGCGGGAGGTGGGGTCATCCTGACCTTCTTTCTTAAACACAGGGCATCCTGCCCCACGTGTGGTTATCGGGGGTATCGGACTAAGGGTCTGCCGGACGTTAGTTTTTGCGCGGCCAACACCTGCACTAGGCGAAACTTGCGCGGTCCACCCCGGGAACCCCAATATCTTGTGCCCGCCCGCAATCACACCTCAGACCCGAACCCGACGCCCCCGCCGAGACAAGCCAACCAGCCCCAGACAGAGCAATCCCCCAACCCCAGGCTCCGGAACAAGATTCACCTGCGCCCCGTGAATCGATCAATCGGTGGCTGAATCCGGGAATATGCTCAGGGTTTGGGTATCGCCCACTTCAACCAACGCCGAGCCGTGGGTCTGGCCCAGGACGAGCGAGGTTCGATATATACCCCCCAATTGAATCAGAGCAGACGTCGCACCCGCCACCTCGATCACCCCCGGATACGGCTCGCCCCCGGTGCCGGCCGAGAACACCGTGACTTCATAGATTCCCGATTGCAGCCCCACCAACTGCAACTCACGAACTCCGAAAAAGTAGTCCCCCATCAAACGCGCCTCGCTATCCACACGCCCCGACAAGGATCGCCCGAGTTCCCCACGCAAATCACCAGGGTTGCCCTCAGGAATCGCCGTGACAAAGGTCTCGTTGCCCGACAAATCACGCAACTCGACTTCCTGCGCGTCCCCCTGGGCTCCCAGATCAATCAGATTCCAATAGCCCGCCGCCCCGCCACCGGCGTAAGTCGGATCGGGCGCTTCACCCAGAAATGCCGCCCCGATGTCCAAATTGAAGCTCTGCCCCGCCCCATCCGCAGACAAGGTCAACGCAAACACCGCGACCAGCCCACACAAAAGCACACGAAAACGCCGGAATCCAATCATCTCAAACCTCCACGGAAGGAATTACATCTAGCCCATAGCGTAACGGCCCAAGGCCGCAACGTCACTGGGCCGAGGCGCTCTGCTTGTCGAGCAGCTTCAGCTCACTCGACCACCGCAGCCAATCTTCCCAGTGCTGCCTGGTCATCGGCATGTCCGGGCTATCGAAGACCTCGTCTTCCATCTGGCTGAGCTGCCACAGCGCGTTCTGGTTGGCGACATAGGCCTGCTGGAATTCCTGGAGCTCGCAATACGCGTTGACCATCTGCACCTGGGCGACCAGCGAAGACGGGTGATCGCTCCAGCGCTGGGCCGCTTCGCGGTAGCGGTCGATCGCCACGGTGTAGTCCTGGCGATCGTACGAGCAATCCGCCTTGTAGAAGTAGGCGTTACGCAGATAGAGGTTCTCGAGGTCGGACCGGGCCGCCGCGAACCGGGCCTCGAGCTCGGTGATGACCTGGTCGTAGTACATCTCCGCATTCCGCAAGCGTTCGTTGCGCTCGGCCTGGAACGCGAGCCTTTGGCGTTCGCTGCGTGCGTTCTGCGCCTGCTCCGCCAGGTCACGCGACGAGCGACGCAGACTGTCGCCGAGCATGTAGCGGAGGACTGGGCCGTCGTGCGTGTTGCCGTAGCGTTCGACCGCGGTGTCGAGGCGTTCGATGGCGCTCACGAAGTACACCGGGTCGTCCTGGCCTTGGAGGTAGTAGGTCCGGGCCAGATCGACCAGCGCTTCGCGGTAGGTGTCGGACTCGGGGCGGATGCCCGGGTGGCCGTCCACGATGGAAAGCAACACCCGCACCGCCGCATCGGATTGCCCCATCGCGGTGTAGCAGCGGGCCATGGGCACCAGCGAGGAATACGCCCAGTTGCTCTGCGGGTTTTCGTCGATGAGGTCTTTGAAGATGCCCACCGCCGATTCGTACTGGCGATCGGCCATGTACGCCTTGGCGAGGTGGTGGCGGGCCTTGAGCTGCTCGCCGTCGCCGGGGCGGGTGGTCACGTACTCGGCGTAGATGTCGATCGCGTCCGGCCAGCGCTGAGCCAGGTCGTAGTTCTGCCCGGCTGACCACAGCGATTCGCCGTGGGCCTCGTCGTCAATCACGGTCACGGTGTCGGCATGACGCTTGAAGTACTCCGCCGACTGGCCGTAATGGTGGGCCGCTTCCTGATAGGCGTTCCGGCGTGCCTTGATTGGGGGATCGCCCGGCCCGGCCCAGGTCAGCGGGTCCATCGACTCGGCCCGCGTCATCCGCGCCTCGCCGATCTTCTCGTGGATCTCCGCAAACTGGAACAACGACTCCGCGGGCAACGCCTTGCCACCGTCGTACATCGGCAGCAGCAGGGAGATGTAGTCCAATGCGTCGTCGTACTGCTCCAGATCGATCGAGCGATCCACGTGCGACGCAATCTTTTCGGTCACCTCTTTGCGACGCGGGTCCCAGGCAGGCGTCACATCAAGCATCTGAGCGATCGCCAAACGGAAGTGGTCCACCGAATCGGTGACCCGGCCCATCATCGCCTCGACGTGAGCCCGGCCGATCAACGCATCGATGTACGCCTCGCCCATCGGATGCTCTTTCGCCGCACGGCCGAACAGCGTGTGGGCGCGGTCTTCAAACCCTTCGCCCCCCACCGCCAGCTCGATCTGCGCCAAGCCGACCAGGATCCGGCCGTTCAGCGGGTTGCCATCTTGGATCATCTGCTGCGACACCGCGTACAGGCGGCGGGCGTTGTCGAAGTCCGCGATCTTCTGATACGCCTGCCCCAGCAGCACCAGCAGATCCGGCGCATCGTCCGCACCCGCGGCCCGCAGCCGCTGCATCTCGCGGTTGATGTAGTCGATCGCCCGCTGCGGGTCTTCGACATCCAGGTAGTGCCGGGCACGGAGCTGGGCGACCCACTGCCGCTGCTTGAGTTGTTCTTTCTTGTCGCTTTCGTCGCGGAGGGTGCGCTCGAAGCGGTCGAGCATGCGGGCGAAGGCTTCGGGGTCGCCGTCCGAGCGGTGCTTCTCGATCAGCCGACGGATCAGGCTGTATCGCATCGCCGCGTCTTTGGCTTCCATGCGGTCGACGATCGCCAGGGCGTCGTCTTCCTGTCCACGCAGCACCAGCGTCTCGGCCCAGCGCTGCATCGACAGGCCGTCCAGCGTTCGGCCGAAGCCTTCCGCGGTCTCGTACGCCTCGACCACCTTCCGCAGCTGCACCGCCGACTCGGGCGTGTCGACGGGCACGGGATACAGGTCGCTGTACACCAGCCAGTCGTGGTCACCCAGGTACTGGTAGTACCGGCCGCGCGTCAGATCGTTTTGGGTTTCGATCCCCTCTTCGACCAGCGTGTCCATCCGGATCCGGGCTTCTTCAGGGTTGTCCGCCTCGAGGTACTGGTCGACCGTGTCCAGCATGCCGTGGAAGTCCGGCGGGGTGTAACGCGGCTTGGCCAGATACAGCCCCACGCCCAGCAGCACCATCCCGACCAGCAGCACCGGCAACTGCCAGACCGCGGTCCAGGAGGTCGTCTTGGTCGAAGCTGGGGGAGTGAGATCGGGCATAGGTAATGATCGCGCAACGTGGGCGCACGCTTGGTCTTAGATTTATCGGCCCAAGGCCCCGGAAACATTGAGATTAACCGCGTTCAGCCGCCGTCCCACCCCGCAACGAGCGACCACTGTTCAGCCCGCTCTTCAAGTTGCCTGCCCGCCGCCAACCCCCGAGCTAAACTACGCCTATGAACACCCCCGAAACCACCCCCCGCACCACCGGCGTCATCATCTGCGACCACGGCAGCCGCCGCCAAGCCTCCAACGACAGCCTCAAGGAAGTCGCCAAGCTCTTCGCCGAGCGTTTCGCCGACGACTGCGACATCGTCGAGCCCGCCCACATGGAATTGGCCATGCCCGACATCGCCGCGGCCTACGGCAGCTGTGTCGAGCGCGGCGCCAACCACATCGTGATCCTGCCCTTCTTCCTGGCCCGCGGCAAGCACTGGACCCGTGACATCCCCAGCCTCACCAGCCAGGCCGCCGCCGAGTTCCCCGGCACGACCTACCAGGTCGCCGAACCCCTGGGCATCGACACCCTCATCCTCGACCTGCTCAAAAAGCGCCTCGACGCGGACGACCAACCCACCCTCGCCAGCGGCGAAGAAGACCCCCGCCTCAAAGACACCCCCGCCACCGACAAGCGCATCCAGTGCAACACCTGCCCGTTCCAGCTCGACAAAGAGACCGGCGTGGTCACGATCAAGGAGGGTAGCGGCGTGGTGGCGGCTGGTATTCGACACTAGGCACACCCGTACCAATCGCCCTTAGTTATGTCTCTTTTTGGGGTGCAGGCCCCCATATGGCCAGCTGGTTTTTCGTGCGATTGTCGTAGAAGGCCTATCCGGAGCCGGCGGCAATACATCCGCAGCAACATCGTTATGCGGGTGCCATGACCAGAAAAACCCTCTGCTTTGCTCTACCTTTCTTGGCTGCTTGCCTAACACCTGCTCTCGGTCAGGGAGCGGATTCGAGATTTGATCGGTTTGATCAGAATCATGACGGGGTGCTAACCCGGGAGGAGCTGCCCTACCCCAATTTGTTCGGCCGGCTAGACCGGGACGGCAATAACCTCATCTCCCGAGAGGAATCACAACAACTCAGAGCAAGGAACGAAGATCGGGGAGACGACGGGGATGGCACCACCCCCGAATCGACTGAAGGTGGCGGCGATCAGCCGGAGCTGGGGAAGAGCCCGGCGGGGCTGGCCCGGGACGTGCTTGCTGAGTTGGATGCGGCGATGGGGGCCGCCGTCGAAGATCGCGAGGTAGCTGGAGTCGTGGGATTGCTGCACCGGGGAGGAACGCGAGGCTACTTCGAAGCGTTTGGCTGGCAGGACCTCGAAGGAGAACGGGAGATGCCGCGAGACGCGATCTTCCGGCTGCAGAGCATGAGCAAGCCGGTGGTGACCGTCGCGGCCTTGGTACTGCACGAAGCGGGCGAGTTTGATCTGGACGAGCCGATCGCCAAACACCTGCCGGAATGGGCGGAGCCGAAGGTGCTGGTCGAAGGTGAACTGGTTCCTGCCCACACTGCGATCACCCCACGCATGCTGATGAGCCACAGCAGCGGCCTGTACTACGGAACGCTCCCGGGCTACCCCAAGCCCCGCTCCCGGCCAACGGATCTCGAGGCCAACTCCAAACTTCTAGCCACCTTCCCTCTGAAATTTCACCCCGGCGCGGGGTACAGCTACGGGACCAGCATTGATGTGTTGGGGCGATACTGCGAAGTCGTGGCGGGTAAGCCGCTAGATGAAGTGTTTAGGGAGCGAGTCCTCGCGCCTTTGCATATGGACGAAACCGATTTCTGGGTTCCCGAAGACAAGGCAGATCGGATTGCTCAGGTCTACACGCAATCGTCCCCGGGCGAACTCAAGCGGGGACGCGAAGCGTCGCGACTCACCCGCAAGCCCACGCTGTTTTTGGGCGGTCAGGGGCTGTGCAGCACCGCAGAGGACTACGAGAAATTCTGCCTAATGCTCTTGAACGGCGGCACACTCAACGGCGTCCGTGTGCTGTCGGAGAAAACCGTTGACGATATCTTCACCAACCAATTGGCAGACATCGGCGAGCGTTATGGCTTGGGCGGGTCTGTGGATGGCGATGGCGGCTACGCCTGGGGCGGCGCCAACGGCACCCAGTTCTGGATCGATCGGCCAAACAACATGATCGGCATCTTTATGGTGCAGACCCAGCGCTACCGCGCCCCCACCTTCAATCGCTTCCGCAGCCTGGCCTGGGAAGCGATCACCGATGAACCGCAACCCGACACGACGGACGGGCCCGTGGGAAAGGCCGTTGACCCCGCGCTCCGCTGGACACGGTCACTCCAACTGCCGCTGATCGATGACGGGGGCCACCGATTAACCGGAACCGAAGTCATGGAGTTGGCGGCTTTTCGGGGGGCACTCTATGCGGGCAACAGCCAATGGAACGCGAAGAACGATCACCGGCCGACCCAAGTCTTCACCTTGAAGGGCCTCGATCAATCATGGCAACTCGACTTCGAACTACCGGAGGTCTACACGCGAACGACCTACCTGCAAACCTTCACCTTCCGGACCGATGGCAACGGGGACGCGATCGAGCCCCGCTCCGTACTCCTTCTGGGCGTGAACCGCCAACGGGTCCGCGGAGCCAAGACCCCCGCGGTCGTGTTCGTGAAGGACGATCAAACCGACGCTTGGGTGGAGCACACCATCGGCTTATCGGATACCGAGAAATGGGCGGTGGGCGTGCGCAGCATGGGCTTTCACCGCGACAAAGTCACGGGGGCCGACAAGGTCTTTCTCGGCATCGGCCCGGGGGCGGGTGTGTACTCCGGCACCTGGGACGCCCGCGATGGCGGATCGATTCGATGGAGCCGCGAACCCGAATTCAAGCCCGCCGCCCAGCAACGGGTCATAGGGTTCACGGTCTGCGACGACGTGCTCTACGCCGCCACGCAACGCATCCTGTATCGACGCCACACCGATGGCCCCGAGCCGCGATGGGAGACCGTCTTAGAGAAACGTGCTTCAAGCGAATTTGTGCAGAACTACCGAGATGACCTACATCCAGGGTGGGTCAAGTATGATCACTTCCGTGCCTTGGGAGCCTCAGAATATAAAGAGGGATCTGGCGAATTCCTCTTGTTCGGCTCGCTGAACCGGATATTTCGTCTGAACCCCAAGAGTGACGTGATCGAACCCGAGATCAATATCAAGAAACTGTTCAAAGACCAGCTAGGGATGGACATCCACTATGCGCAGGCCCAACACTACCAACCGGTCGTTTTGGCGGATCAAGATCAGATGGCGATCATCGGCTTGGAAGTGATGTTTGAGGACGATTACATCGCTGCCCACCCCGAAGTCCCTACGAGCCACGTATTGGATCGCCATGCCGACAAAAAAGTCCATTGGGCGAAACAGGGCTTTTACCTTGAACGACGACAGGCCGTAGATGGCACCCCCTCGTACACCATCCGCGAGATACATGACCCCACACACCAGCCACAGCCCGAGTGGTTGGCCCGCGTCCGTTCGGTGCAGACCTCTCCGTTTCCCGGGGATACGGAACGCGTCATCTACGCCAGCGGCTTTGCCCCGTGGGGCTTAGACCTCCGCGTCAACGACACCGGATGGGTTTATCGTGGCGAGCTTCAGCCTTCAGCAGCTGATAATTGAGAGGATAATCCAGGCTGCAGATTTGATTTAGTCATCGGGTACCGCCACACGAAATCCCGGCTCGACTCAATCGATGCGATCTCCCCGTCATCTCTATTGATGGTAAAGAATCAACTTGCCGCTTGTTGCGCTTTGGCCCGACGCTTCAACTCGGCATCAATAAAACCTTGCAAGTTGCCATCAAGGACAGATTGCGGGTTGCCGACTTCGAAGTTGGTGCGGTGGTCTTTGACGCGGTTGTCGTAGAAGACGTAGCTGCGGATCTGGCTGCCCCAGCCGCGGTCGACGCCGCCGCCGGTCGCGGCGTCCATCTCGGCCTGGCGTTTCTGCTCTTCGAGCAACTCGATTTTGCCCTTCAGAATCGACATCGCCTGCTTCTTGTTCTGCTCAGCTTTACGTTCCACCGAACACACCACAGTGAGGGTGTTTTGGGCGTCGTAGTGGTAGACGAGGCGGATGGCGGAGGCGACCTTGTTGACGTTTTGTCCGCCGGGGCCGGAGGAGCGGGCGAACTGGGTGGTTTCGAGTTTGGCGTCGTCGAGCTCGACCTTGCCGGTGTCGGGGAACTCGGGGACGACCTCGATCGCGGAGAACGAGGTCTGGCGTTTGCCCTCGGCGTTGAACGGGCTGACGCGAGCCAGGCGGTGGGTGCCGGCCTCGGCGGAGAGGTAGCCGTAAGCCATCGGGCCCTTGATAAACAACGTGACTTCCTTGATGCCAGCCTCGGTGCCGTGGGTCTTGGAGACCTCGCTGACGTCCCAGTCCATCTTCTCGCAGTGATACAGATACATCCGCATGAGCATCTCGGCCCAGTCGTCGGCCTCGGTGCCGCCCGCACCCGACTGAATCGTCAGGTAGCAGTTGCGGGGATCATATTTGCCCGAAAGTAGCGCGGCGGTTTCGAGGCGGTCGAGCGTTTCGCCGATGCCGTCGAGTTGTTCGTCGACTTCCTTCTTGCTGTCTTCGTCGTCGGCTTCGGTTGCCATGTCCCAAAGCAGCTGGGCTTCTTCGATCGTCTCGGCGGCTTCCTGCAGCGGCTCGATCTGGGCCTTGATGGTTTTGAGCTCGTCGATGACGGCGTTGGCGGTGTCCTGGTTGTCCCAGAAGTCCGGCGCGTTCATCTTGCCTTCGAGCTCTTTGAGCTTTTCTGCTTTTTCATCGACGCGCATCGAATCCTTCATCTGGTTGATGCGGGTGAGGTAGTCGTCGAGGATGCCGGGGATGTTGTCGTGCATGGGGTTTACCGCGAAGGCGCGAAGATCACGAAGGAAAAACGAAGAAGGATTGTCCGGTGAAACACGGTGGACATCAACACAACGGCGCAAACTACGGCCTTGGCGGCTGTGCTTCGCGCCCTTCGTGTCTTCGCGGTCAGCCGGGCTGCATGACGTCGGCGATGGCGTCGCACAGCACGGGCAGGTTCGTCGGCGTCATGCCCGCGACGTTGATCCGGCCCGAGCCGACGATGTAGATCGCGTGATTTTCGCGGAGGGCGGCAACGTGGTCCTTGCTCAGGCCGGACATGGTGAACATGCCGTTCTGCTGGGTGACGAAGTCGTTGCCTTCGGGAGTGAGGTTGACGCCGCGTTCGTCGAGGCCGGCCTTGAAGGCGGATCGCATCTCGTTGATGCGGTCGCGCATCGCGGCAAGCTCGGCTTCCCATTGGCTGCGGAGTCCGCCAGGGGCGTCGTCGGACATGATGGTGGTCACCACCGAAGCGCCGTGAGCGGGCGGGTTGGAGTAGTTGCGGCGGATCACGGCCTTGACCTGGCTGATCACGGTGTCGGCGGTGTCGCTGTCTTGGGCAACGAGGGTCAGAGCACCGACGCGTTCGCGGTACAGGCCGAAGTTCTTCGAGAAGCTCGAACACACGAGAAACTCGCCGCACGCCGCGGCCACGGCACGGAGTCCCGCGGCGTCTTCTTCCAGCCCTTGGCCGAAGCCTTGATAGGCGAAATCGACAATCGGCAGGATGCCGCGTTCGGCGACCGCCGAGGCGATCGCTTTCCATTGCTCCAGGCTGGGGTCGACGCCGGTGGGGTTGTGGCAGCAGCCGTGCAAGAGCACGACGTCGCCTGCGGGGATGTCCTGGATCGCAGCGAGCACGCCGTCGAAGTCCAGGGCGTTGGTGTTGGGGTCGAGGTAGGCGTAGGTCTGGGTCTCGACGCCCGCGGCGTTGAAGATGCCGTGGTGGTTCGCCCAGGTCGGGTTGCTCAGCCAGAGGGTGGCCCCGGCGTGGTTCTGGCTGAGGTAGTCGGCGGCGACACGCAGGGCGCCGGTTCCGCCGGGGGTGTTGGCGGTGCGGGCACGGGCGTTGGCGAGAATGTCGTGATCGGCCCCGAAGAGCATGGTTTGCACGAGCTTGCCGTAGGCGGGCGAGCCGTCGATGGGCATGTAGCTCTTGGTGGTTTCATCGTCGACCAGACGCTGCTCGGCGGCCTTGACCGACGCGAGCACCGGCGTGTTGCCTTCAGCGTCCTTGAACACCCCCACCGCCAGGTTGATCTTGGCGGGGTTGGGGTCGGCGCGGAAGGCTTCGGTGAGCCCGAGGATCGGGTCGGGGGGAGCGGGCTGGACGGCGTTGAACATGGCGGGTGGGGTCCGGGGTGGGCCGGGTCGATTCCGGGGGCGGCAAAACGGGTGCGGTGAGCCGCAGAGCGAACTCAGGCGTAACCCAACAGCGTATCAGCGGTCGCGCGGCCCGGCAAAAAACAGGGACCAAACCCACGAATAGAATTCGGCGTGGGGTTTGTCGGGAGAACACGACGCTGGTATGGTGTTGAGCGATTCTGTCAAATCAAGCAAAGGTTGAGAGCATGGAAAAAGTACGACTAGGTGTGATCGGTGCCGGCGGCGGGATGGCCGGGGCCCACCAGGATTATTTCAAGGGCATCGATGGCCTGGACTACACCGCGGCCTCGGAGTTGAGCGAAGAGAAGCGCAACGAGATCGTGGAGAAGCACGGCGTGCAAGGCTTCGCCGACGCCTCGGAGATGATCCGCTCGGGGTTGATCGACGCGGTGCTGATCGCCTGCCCGCACTTCGCCCACCCGCGGTACGCGATGGAGGCGTTCGACGCGGGCGTGCACGTGCTGTGCGAGAAGCCGATCGCGGTTACCGCGAAGGAAGCACAGGAGGTCATCGAAGCTTACGAGAAGGCCCAAGCCAAGCACCCGGGCCTGATCTTCGCGGGCATGTTCAACCAGCGCACCAGCCCCGCGTGGAAAGAAATCAAACGCCTGTGCAGCGACGGCTCGCTGGGCGAACTCGTCCGCGTCTCGTGGACCATCACCTCCTGGTTCCGCACCCAGGCCTACTACGACTCGGGCGGGTGGCGTGCCACCTGGGCGGGCGAAGGCGGCGGCGTGCTGATCAACCAGTGCCCGCACAACCTGGACCTGCTCCAATGGTTTGTCGGCATGCCCGCCAAGGTCAGCGCCAACGTCAGCCTCGGCAAATACCACCATATCGAGGTCGAGGACGATGTCACCGCCCTGCTCGAGTTCCCCAACGGCGCGACGGGCACGTTTATCACCTCGACCGGCCA
Source organism: Algisphaera agarilytica (assembly GCF_014207595.1). Taxonomy (NCBI): domain Bacteria; kingdom Pseudomonadati; phylum Planctomycetota; class Phycisphaerae; order Phycisphaerales; family Phycisphaeraceae; genus Algisphaera; species Algisphaera agarilytica. Next base: position 2,975,689 of record NZ_JACHGY010000001.1, on the reverse strand, counting down.
GTCGCCGGGCATCAACCGCCTGGAGATCGTCGGGGACAACGGCACGATCGTCGCAGACGAACGCGAGGGCGGAAAGGTTGTTTTTCTGCGGGCCGACCAGCCGGTCTCGGATTTCACCCAGACCTCGAAAGAGCGTTTTGGTGATGTGCCGTGCTCCGAGGTCACGATCGTCCCGGCCAAGGCGCCCTATGGCCAACACGAATCCATCACCCGCAACTTTATCGAGACGATCCTCGACGGCAGCGGGCAAGACGGCCTGATCGCCCCGGGCACCGAGATGATCCACGGCCTGGAGCTGGGCAACGCCATGCTCATGGCCGGCCTCAAGAACCAATCCGTCAACCTCCCGACCGACCGCGAGGCGTTCGACCAGTTGCTCAGCGAGCTGCAGGCCAACTCGACCTTCAAGAAAAACGAGACAGTCAAGACCAACGCCGCGATGGGCAACAGCTTCTAATTTCCCGAGAACGCTTAACCACCATGTGACAATGCATGGCGGATGGAGTTCGGGAACCCTGGCGTGGCTACGCCGGGGCACACAACTTTCGGCTAGATCATTTTGGAGTCTCACCTATGAAAACCAAAGCACTATTCATTACCGCCTCTTTGACCACGTCCCTGCTCCTGGCCAGTGTTGTTGTAGCGGAAACGAAAAAGAAACCAACGCCTGCTCCGCCTGACGAAACCCACCCCTGGGCGGTCCACGACCCCAACCGCCCCGCCCCCAAGGTCGTCGATCCCGGCCCCGAGCTCCAAGCCCCCGCGCCGATCCCCTCGGACGCCATCGTCTTGTTTGACGGCACCGATCCGAACGCCGACCTGTCCGCCTTCGAAAGCTTGGGCGTTCCCTGGCCGATCACGGACGGGTATTTCTCGGTGCCGAAGGGTGGCAAGTGGCTGCGCACCAAAGAAAAATTTGGCGATATTCAATTGCACGTCGAGTGGCGCGTCCCCGAACGCAAGGGGAAGATCAAAAGCAACTCGGGCATCAAGATCATGGAGCGGTACGAGGTCCAGGTCTTTGAAGGCGAGGTCTACGCTGACGGCGATGCCGGCGCGATCTACGGCCAGAACCCGCCGCTGGTGGACCCCAGCCGCGGTACCGACGCGTGGCAGACCTTTGATATTGTTTTTCGCGCCCCACGTTTCGACGAGAACGGCGAACTGACGCGGGCGGGAACGATGACCGTGTTTTTCAATGGCGTCCTGGTTCAGGACAACTGGACACTCGAGGGCACCACGAAGTGGATGGTCCGCCCCTACTACGAATCGCACCCCGAAAAGGTAAGCATCGGCATCCAGGACCACAGCGACCCCGTCCAGTACCGCAGCATCTGGGTGCGTCACCTGGAAGAACGCCCCGTATCACCGGCCGAAGTTACTCTGCCCAAGGTCCGCAAGAAGGCTAATTAAACTCGGTACGGTCCAACGCAACGGTCCTAACTAAACCATCCCCAACGTGACGCCATGGGCTTGCTTCCCGAAACAGGGGGCCCCATGGCGTATTCGTTGGGGCCTTGCTTTAAGTTCCGCCCAGCTTATGGCTACGGCTAGTCCGTGAAGGCAATCGATCAGTTGCCTAGTGATCTACCAGCCAACCCGACCGTCAAGGTAAGCGAGACAACTGAGATAGACCTGGTCTTAGGCAAGGTCAGCTGACTGGTCCACGCACCCTGAAATACGTTTAATTTTCTAGTGACCACGGAACACGTAAAACAATGTCCCCGTCGGAAAAATCATGGATGCCACCGTCGTCAACTAAGTTTGTCCCCACGCTATAAAGCATATAGCCCGCCCCATCGCGACGGTAACGCAACGATTTATTACTGAACATGTCGGGGGGCAAGGCTTCGATGTAATCGGGAACCAGCGACTGGAGTAACGGGGGGTATTGACCACGGTCGAGTCGATATCTCTCTAACGCCAAGGCGGTAGGTTCCAGCGAAGCCTGAGCATCGGATTGCCGTTCAGTACGGATCGCGGCGCTAAAGCCAGGCGTGCATATTGCGAGTATCAGATCAGCAGTTTGATCTACGATTAAGCCAATATCAGCGGATTCCGGTATCCCGGTTTTTCCGATCTGTAGCAGCCTTTGCGCTTGCTGCATGGCTGCGGCAGAACGTTGATGGATATCGGCTTCAATATGCTGCACCGAAGCCGCAAACGCTTGGTAGTCATCCGGCACATCCCCAAACCACCCCACCCAAGCGGCATTGCCCCGTCTAAGAGCACGGTCTAAATCAAATTTCGGATCAGAGATTAACCCTGTGAGTGGATCTGGCTCCGGAACGCGGACCGCATAGGTAACCGGCTCATTACGCAACACTAAAGATTGCATGACTTGGATCATCTCGAGCGCATCGACCTGTCCGCGTGACGCTCGAGTTAGAAGGTCGAGTGGCATCACACGCTCGCATCTCTGAATCACCCGAGCCATCGACTCACCGGTAGGGAGGCGATTCATGATGTCTCGCATTTCTTGGATGTGTTGCGCCTCGATTCCCGGCTGCGACAGGATCAAAGCGAGCAGGTCATGCGAGAGAGGCTGCAATGATATCCCCACAAGATTGCAGATTAGAAATGGTTCTTGTTTTTGAAGACGGCCTAGCCGCTTGATTGCGGCCCAGTCGTCGATGGCAGCGTCGAGATTCCCCACGGCTAGATTCATCCGGGCACGCATACTGAGAGACCTTCCGATCGCGCGGTGGGTGCCCAGATGCGGCAGAAGGATTTCAATCATGGTGGCGTATTCATGTGGCCGAACAAGCGGGGCGTAGTAAGTTGGGAGCTTGGTTGCTTCGACGATGGCGTCGAGGGGAACCTCTATCGAATCCAACCAACGCGCGACCTCGGGCAGTTCCTCTGCAGTCCAGGGTTTGCTGTAAGCTCGCTCTTCCATCGCATCAGCGGTACCTGCCGGAGGCGGCGGGGGCTCCTCATCGGGCGCGGCGTTCTCCCAATCGAATGGTGGGGCTTGGGGTAAGCCGCGAACGTCGGCGTACTCCATAAAGGTGATGAACAGCTGTCGATCGTCGTTGGGCTGCTCGACACCGAGCGCCGAGTAAAGCGCGGGGATATGTCCCTCAGGCCAGTCCGTCGTATCGACCTGATTGAGAATACCCAGAAAGGCGTTGGTTTCGGGCTTTACCGGCGGGTCGTTGAACTCGGCGTTCAGCGCCGCGACGTAATCGACGTAACCTTCCTCGTCCAAAGGCGCTTCGTAGAAGGTCGTATCTGGCCCAGGAGTAGGTGGCTGGGCGAACGCAACGGGAACAAAGACCGCGATAAAAGAAAATGCCAAACGCCGATGCATGAATATGCTCCCGAAAATAGAAACGAAAGACGAAATGAGCATACCGCCGGGCGGTACGCATCGCTATCCCGCTGATTGAAAGCATCGTGACAAAAAACAACCCCATACAAGGTGGGGGGTTGTGATTGGCTTTGCATTGTTCAGCGGATCGCTGACAAGTGAACAGTTGGGGAAAATTGCCTTCGCGACATGTTGCCATGACGCTATCCAGCCGAGGCTGGGCTAGGATGTGTTGACAGTCGTGGTGCGGATCGCTCCGCTACAGGGTTGATGCGTCACCGGAATTGGTGACGACGTGTCTCTGCGTTCCACGTCTAAGGAAATCCCTTAGAAAGGAGGTGATCCAGCCGCAGGTTCCCCTACGGCTACCTTGTTACGACTTCGTCCCAGTCACCGATCTTGCCGTAGGCACACCTGAATTGATGCGACTTCGGGCACTACCAGCTCCCATGACGTGACGGGCGGTGTGTACAAGACTCAGGAACTTATTCACCGCGTCATTGATGATACGCGATTACTAGCGATTCCAACTTCATGTGGTCGAGTTGCAGACCACAATCCGAACTGAGCGTTGGTTTCTGCGATTTGCTCCACGTTGCCGTATCGCTTCGCTCTGTCCAACGCATTGTAGCACGTGTGCAGCCCTGGGCATAAAGGCCATGAGGACTTGACGTCATCCCCACCTTCCTCCGGTTTGACACCGGCAGTCTCGTTAGAGTCCTCAGCATTACCTGGTAGCAACTAACGACAGGGGTTTCGCTCGTTAAGGGACTTAACCCGACACTTCACAGCACGAGCTGACGACAGCCATGCAGCACCTGTGAACGTTCCACTCAAAGAGTGTTACTTTCTTTTCGGAAAGCTAATCCGTCCATGTCAAACCCAGGATAAGGTTCTTCGCGTTGCTTCGAATTAAGCCACATGCTCCACCGCTTGTGTGAGTCCCCGTCAATTCCTTTGAGTTTTAGCCTTGCGACCGTACTCCCCAGGCGGTGTACTTAATACTTTAGCTTCGTCCGAGATGGCGTCAAAACCTCCTCGAACTAGTACACATCGTTTAGGGCATGGACTACCGGGGTATCTAATCCCGTTCGCTACCCATGCTTTCGTTCCTGAGCGTCAGCGACGACCCAGCCATCTGTCTTCACCTTTGGCATTCCGATAGATATCTACGCATTTCACCGCTCCACCTATCGTTCTGATGGCCCCTGTCGTGCTCAAGATCTGCAGTCTACGAAGCAATTCCACAGTTGAGCTGTGGGATTTCACAACATACTTACAGATCCGCCTACGAACCCTTTAAGCCCAGTGATTCCGATCAACGCTTGGACCCTCTGTATTACCGCGGCTGCTGGCACAGAGTTAGCCGGTCCTTCCTTTGGGGTTGGTCATTGTGTTCCTAATCCCTGACAGCAGTTTACACCCCGAGGGGCTTCATCCTGCACGCGGCATTGCTCCGTCACGCTTTCGCGCATTGCGGAATATTCGTTACTGCAGCCTCCCGTAGGAGTCCGGGCAGTGTCTCAGTCCCGATGCGGCGGGTCGTGCTCTCACACCCGCTACCCGTCTTCGCCTTGGTGAGCCATTACCTCACCAACAAGCTGATAGGACGTTTCCCGATCTCCAAGTAGCAAGCCTTTGCCCGCTGTGCCATACGACACTACGGGGTCATCAGGTATTACCACCGATTTCTCGATGCTATCCCTGGCTTGGAGGTACGTTAGAAACGCGTTACTCGCCCTTTCGCCACTCTACTCGCACCCGAAGGTACTTTCGCGTTCGACTTGCATGTTTTAGCCATGCCGCCAGCGTTCGATCTGAGCCAGGATCAAACTCTTCGATTGTGTTTTGTTGACGAGCCGACCTCAAAGTGTCGGCGGTTGTCTTCAATGAAGGTTGACCTGTCCCTCGATTTCCCGATCAAAAGATCAGTCATCGAAGTGGTCTACAACCCGAACCATCCACAAGGGTTCGCTCGGGTTGACCTCGGGTCGGCTAAGAGCCCGAGGTTTTAGGGGTTACTCACTTTCTTTAACCAAGGCACTCTGTGAAGTCGTGCCTTGGCGATCCACAAGAATGTGTCCCCACCGTGACGTGTGAAGTGTCACGGCTGATTGGAGATTTATCCCACCTTCAACACCTGTGGCGGTGAGAGAAGGCGGGCACATCCTCGCGGCGATTTCCCAACTGTTCACTTGTCAAAGATCGGCTTTGGCGGGCGTATCACCCGCTCGGCATTCTGCCGAGGGCAGGTACCACTCCCGTTCACCGTGCGGTGATGGGCGAGGCATCATACGGTTGCGATTCGATCTGTCAAGGCCAGTTCTGAACTCTTTTTTAAAGAATGTTTTACCGGCCGGGCAGACCATTGGGCCAGGGCTTTCGCCCGGCAGAATCTTGCCAGCGACGCGTATTAAAGCAAATCTAACTCGCCGCGTCAACTCAAGGATCGGACTACACTGAACCATCACCCCAAACCGTTCCCCCCGGAGCCCCACGATGCCGCTTATTCCCCGCAAAACCGCTTGTTTTCTCGCGTTTCCCGCCCTCAGCCTCGGCCTGGTTTTTTCCACAGGATGCTCCGACAGTGGCCCCCAATCGGGCCCGGAAGCCGTCGATTCGGCCGAGCCGACCTCCACGACCTACGTGGTTCGGGGGGTCATCTCCACCCTGCCGTACCCCGATAACCCCGCTTCCAGCCTCAACGTGAAGCACGAAGCCATCCCCGATTTTGTGGATGCTCAGGGGAAAACCGTGGGGATGGACACCATGACCATGCCGTTCCCCGTCGCGGATGACCTGGACCTGAGCTCATTTTCCGTGGACGACAAGGTCGAAGTGACGTTTGTGGTCACCTGGGGCGGCGAAGACCAGGGCTGGACCGCCACCCAGCTCAGCCCCCTGCCCGAAGACGCTGAGCTCGATTTCACCCCGCTGGCCAAGCCCCATGACCACCACGGCCACGATCACCACGGCCACGGCGATCACAGCGGCCACAACCATTGAGGACCGGTTAGCGCTTCGGGCCTTGACGCCCCGCTTTCCTGTGGCAAACTACTGCACTCGACTCCGCACGGAGGTCGTCGGCCCCACCCCGGATCGCCCCAGGCAAGTTTCACCGCCTGGGAAACGACCCGGGCACGGTGGTGGTGTCAGGAGGGACGTGCGGCAGGATCAGGTCGATCACGTGATCGGCCGACGTGCTGCCAACCCGACCTTCCTGACGGTGACGCTCCACCCCCCAACCCCGCGTCCGTCAGCCCCGTTCTTCTATAGAACGTGAACGGCTCGGACTACCGGCAACACCTCCGACCTCTTCATCCCGTTTTCAGGACCCCATCGCTATGAGCCTCAACGTCAAACCCGCCGACTCGTGTGAACTCGACCTCGTCTCCCTGGGCGAGTGCATGATCCGCCTCTCGCCGCCCGGCCACGGCCGTATCGAGTTCGCCAAGGAACTCGAAGTCTCCGTCGGCGGCGGCGAGTACAACGTCGCCTACGCCCTGACCCGCCTCGGCCTCCGCACCGGCTGGGTCGGTGGACTCAACAGCTCGCCCATGGGCGCCATCATCCGCAACCACGCCCGCTCGGCTGGCGTTGATGTTTCCAACGTTGTTGAACGCGAATACGACGGCTTCGGCACCACCGACCGCGTCGGCCTGAACTTCACCGAAGTCGGCGTATCGAAGCGTGGCTCGGCCACCCTCTACGACCGGGCCCACTCCGCCACCGCGGGCATCAAGCCCGGCGAAGTCGACTGGAAACACCTCTTCGAAACCCGCGGCGTCCGCTGGCTGCACACCGGCGGCATCTTCACCGCCCTCTCGGAAAACACCCGCCAGGTCGTCGCCGAGGCGGTGAAAGCCGCCCACGAAGCCGGCACCATCGTGTCGTATGACCTGAACTTCCGCGGCCGTCTGTGGACCTCCGAAGAAGCCATCGCCACCACCAAGCCCCTCGTGCCCTACATCGACTGCCTCATCGGCAACGAAGAAGACTTCGAAAAAGTCCTGGGCTACCACGTCGAAGGCGTTGACATCGAATCGACCGACGACCTCGACACCGGCGCGTTCAAGAACATGGTCAACCAGGTCGTCAAAGACTTCCCCAACATCAAGGTCGTCGGCACCACGCTCCGCAGCGTGAAGACCGCCCTGATCAACGACTGGTCGGCCATCATGTGGAACGACGGCACGTTCTACCAGGGCCTGGACATGCCCCGCCTCGAGATCGAAGACCGCGTCGGCGGCGGCGACGGCTTCGCGTCGGGCTTCACCTTCGGCTTCCTCACCGGCGAAGAGCCCCAACGCTGCGTCGACCTCGGCGTCGCCCACGGCGCGCTCATCATGTCCACCCGCGGCGACACCAGCCAGCTCAACCGCACCGAGCTGAACCGCACCGCCGACGGCGGCAGCGCCCGCATCGTCCGCTAAACGCTCGACGTTTAGCCGTCGATCTCTGATCGACGCTCGACAACCAAATATCTACGAAACGCCGCAGGTCACTCGCCTGCGGCGTTTTCTTCTGGCTTGAGCGTGAATTCAACGACCAACGATTCCCCCGCCTTCAAATCCAAGCGATATCCCGTTAGCGGCAACTCTGAACTATCGCGAACAACCCCGCCTTCAATAAAACGTGACTGGGTTGTACGGCTCCGATCACTCCACTCCGGCCAACTATTCAGCCGCGGCCAATTCCACGAAAGCCCAAGCAACTCCGCATGACGCGAGGTGTCCGGCACCAGCGAGCCTTCGTATCCATCCGCAGTCGCCACAACCAACACTGCCTTGCCGGTCGATTCATCCTTCGCATACCCGACACGCGTGCCGGGATTCCACGGCTCTAACCGCCAACCGCCCTGCTTCTGGTCGGCGTACATCAATGACGTACGGATGAAGTTGCCATCGAGATACGTCCGCCCCACAAAACCGTCCGCCGCCTGCACCTGGTACATCATGTCGATCTGCCGATCGACCCATGGCAACATCATCGCCGCAGTGCTCGGACGGTACGCCGCCATGTACAACGCGCTCTCCAGGCTGTCGGCGTAGCCGTCGAAATTACCGCCCTGCCAAGGCAGGCCGTTGGTTTGACTCACCGCTTCGACCACACCATCAAGCTTTGCCAGAAGCGCATCGATCCGATCGGTTCCTAGTTCGCCGTGTGTCCGGGCCGACTCGGCAAAAAGCAACACGCCGCAGAAGATGTAGCCCCAGTTGTCGCTGGGCCGCGTGTCGCTGAGCGTCATGGTCGCGGGGTCGATGGTGTTACCGATCAGCCCGTCTTCGTTGATGCCGTGGGCGAAGATCAACTCGAACATGTTCATCATCGGCTCGGCCCAGCGGTCGGCGCGTTCCTTCCACTCCGGTTCATCCAGCCGACTCACCGCCAAAGCAAACGCCTCGGCCAGCCCGACGGGCAACTCGTTGCCGTGGTCGCGGAGCATGGCTTTGCTCTCGATGACCTTGTTGCTGGTGAAATCGAAGTAGTGCGCGGGCAGGCCGTGGTTGGCGGGTAGCATCTGAGCGACCACCGCGTCGGCCAAGCGTCCCGCGAGGTCGGCATACTTCTCGCCGCCTTCCCGGTACGCCAGCCGTGAACACATCTGCAGCATGTTGCCGTTGGGTTCAGAGCGGGTGGACGGCAGCAGGCCGAAGTCCGACTCGTGCTTCATGTTGGCAAGGATGTTGTCGAGCACCTCGGTCATGCGGTCGTAGACCTGCTCGTCGCCGGTACGTTCGTAGACACTGATCAAGCCGTCTTTGACGTACTCGCTGGAGGCGAAGAGCAACTCGTCGTGGTCTTCGGAGATTGGCTTGGCGGTGTCGTACTTCGCGGGTTGGCAGAGCGCACCTTTTTCCGCGAGGGCCGTTTCCTTGCGGATGGTTTCACTGAGCAGCGCCAGCGCAGCGTCGTCGCTGGTGTGCATCGCGGCGTGGATGAGGAAGCCGAAGCAGTCGGCGGCGGTGTTTCGGTAGTTCCACTCCGGCTTGTCTTCGGACTGCGGGAAGAGCCCGGTCTCGGGGTGCCGCCAGGTCATCCAGGCGTCGAGCACGGCTTTGCTGCGGAGGGTCGCTTCCTGAGCCAACTGCCCATTGATCTCGGCCACGCGGATCAAATCGTTGGACGCCATCGCGCGGTCGTAGTCCGCAAGCACCAAAGAACGGAGCTCGTACCCCTGCACGGGCACCCAGGGCTCGCCCTGGCTGATCGGCTTGGCGCCCGGCAACGCCCCGTCGCCATCGATCAACAGGTAGATCAACACCCCCAACGCCACGATCACAACCCACGCGATCACTCGGGTCCGAAACAGGTGTCCGCGCAGACTAACCGGATCATTATTCAAATCACACACCCTCAATCACGGCTCGAAGCCAACGCTCCGAACGGTTGTTGTTCGCTCAAACCGATACAGCGGGTCAAGTATAACCCCACCCCGGGCGACACCGTCCGAGCCGCGATCTATCATTCGGCCATGATCCACCTCGGCACCATCGGCTTCGCCTACCCGGGTTGGACCGGAAGCTTCTACCCGCCGGGGACCAAGCCCGAGGATCGGTTAGCGCGATACGCCCGCCAGTTCAACACGATCGAAATCGACACCACCTTCCATGCGATGCCGCCCCGCGACCGCGTGGAGCGTTGGGCCCAGGTCACGCCGGACGGGTTCACGTTCAGCGTGAAGACCCCGCGCAACATCACCCACGAAGGGCTGGTCGGGGCCGACTTGACGCTCAGCCTGATGTGTGAGTTTCTCGACACGATGCGTGAGTTGGGCGACAAGCTCGGCATCGTGCTGCTGCAGTTCCCGCCCAGCTTTGTGTCGGTGCGGCGTCAAGACCTGATCAAACTCCTGGATGTGCTCGACCAGGCGGGGCAAGGGATCCGTTTTGCGATTGAGCTGCGTCACGACTCGTGGTGGTCAGACGACACGGTACGGCTCTTCCGGGAACGCAATATCGCTTGGGCGGCCGTCGATCAGCCCACCGTGGCGGTCTCGGGGGTATCGCCGGATGACGCGGCGTACCAAGGCGACAAACGCGCCCCGCGCCCGCTGATCGTGACCAGCGATTTCCTGTTCATCCGATGGGTGGGGCATCACGACCAGATCCCGACCGACAACGCTGAGGTCGTAGATCCCACCCCGAGACTGGATTGGTGGATGCGGCAGCTCCGGCCGTTCCTGCGCGACGAAAGCCCGGTGCGTAATATCTACGGATACTTCGGCAACAACTACGCGGGCCACGCCCCGGCGAGCTGCCGACGCCTGATGTCGCTGCTCGATCTGCCCGCCCCTCCCCCGCTAGAGCTTACGGATAGCTCTCAGGGGTCGCTGTTCTGACCGAGGCGTCTTGGGAAAAGTTAAAAGCTGTGAGGTGGGTCAAAACTCGTACAACACTCGTAGCGCGATTGAGCCTAGGCCGTCGTCGGTGACCTGTTCTTCAAATTCTCTGGAAAAATAGGTCTGCTGGTAGGCGGCGCCGAAGGTCCAGTTGCCGTGCCGCCAATCGACCGCGAAGCCGCCGCCGATCTCGCCGACCCAGGGCTCCAGCGACACCGAACGGCTGGGGTTGCGCTCGTTGCTGCCCTCGATGAAGGTGTTCCACTCCACGTAGCGGCCGATACCCCTGACGAATGCGTACGTGCTCAACCCCTGCACGGATTGACCGGTCGCGCTGCCGGGGTCGATCAGACGGGCCGGGCCGAAGTCGTCCGGAAGGTTGAAGCCGAAACGCAAGGTGCCGCCCGCGTTGATCCGTCGGTGGACGTTACCCACATCCAGGCCGACCTCGGGGATGAGCTGTAGCCCCCAGACTTCGGGCTGGTATCCACCACCCGGCGATGCTTCGCCTTCCTCCCAAAGCATGAACCGCCACTTTCGCCGGAGCGTGAGGTTGTACGCAAACTCATCGCCCAGCTGGGTATTCCAGTTCGGATCGACCTCCGCGAACAGATCGTGGATCCATTCCTGGGTCTGCTCCGCCAGAGATGAGGGACCGACCACGCCCAGGTCGAGTTCGACATGATCGAACACGTTCTCGTGTTGACGCTGCCAATAGGTCCCGAGGTAGAGATAGCCGACGTACGGACGGTCGTCGGGGTCGGGAACGGAGACGCTGATGTTGTCGGGGGTGTAGATCTGCTGCACCAAGGTGAGGCCGAACGCGGTGCCGTCGGCGTCCAGGCTCAATGCATCGGCGATCCCGTCCCCACCGTTCTGGTGACGGGCGATGGCAAAGCCTTGGCCGGAGGTGTAGTGGCGGTCGGAGTTGTGATTGGGGCGGGTAAAGGTGCCGTCGTTCTCGAAGAACAGGCTCAGCGACGCCGGCTGGGCGGGCGAGCTGTCCTCAAGGACGGATTCTTCCGCTTGAACGACATCGACACCGATCGGCTCTTCGGGCTGAGGTTGATCACCTTGGCCGAGCGCCGCCCCGGCCATGGCGATGCAAGCGAGTCCAGCCGCAAGGAAACCCGCTTGGCGTGGGCCCCCGAATCGATCCAAATCACGATCCATCATGCCTGGCCCCCGCGGCGGCCCCTTGGCTCAACGCCCACGCCAGCCATCAACTCCGGGAAGAAACCCGTGAAGTCCTGGGCAAATCCGTCGTATTGCTCCCGCAGATCCACGGCGGCCGACGCCAGGTCCACCTCACGGTTGAACCGCTCGCGCAACCGCGCCGACATGCGACGCAGCGTATGCGCGATGCCGTCCACGGTTGCGTAATTACTCAGCCAGTCCTCGTGAGCCATCATGGTCATGATCGCCCGCATCTCGGGCGGCATCAAATGCGCTTCGGACAAAATCTGCTCGTACGCCCTGGCAATAAAGTCCGGCAGCGGCTCAGAGTGATACTCCGCCCACCGCACGGACAGCACGTGATCGTAGAACACATCAACCAGAATCCCGGAGTATCGGCCGTGCTTCGACCGCAGCCGGGCCCGCGACCGCTCGAACAGGGGATGCGAGTCGGTCAAGACATCCACCTGGCGGTGACGCTTCACCCCCCGCAAAACGACCGGGTCAAGGTCATCAGGCAGCCGACCCCGGTACAGATCGGGCAACAGGTTCCCGATCATCGATGCGGGGCTGTCGTCGGCCAGATACAGGTGGGCCAGGAAATTCACGGATACGCACTATCAGGCCCCAGCCAAACAACTGCAAACTCCACACTCCGCCGTCAACCCCGGTGCCGCCGCCCACATCCGCCCAGCCGTTCGTCAATCCCCCCCTTCAGCACGATCCCACACCATCATGCCGCGAAGACGAGCGGTTCTACCTCGGTGTGGGAGCTGGTAATGCTGGCCAGATCCCAGAGGTGCTGGGTATGGCGGTCGAGCCGGCCCTCATGGATATCAAACCAGCGAAACAGCTCGCTCATCCGAACCGCACCCCGGAAGCGGGCTTCAGACCCGAGCAGGCTCAGAATGAAGGCGCTGGTCATCGCTCGATCCGCGAGGCTACGATCCGACGGCGAGGAAAAAAGGCCGTCACAGTCCTGCAGCTCCGCCAACGCGGCGTACCCCCGGTCCAGAGCCGCTAAGAGCTCATCGTCCGCCGTGGCCGGGTGGTCTGCCGCAACCCGCTCCAGCCCCGCCAACACCGCCGCGGTCACCAACGGATCACGGTCGTGCTCGCTGTCGGCGGCAAAGCCGCCTTCGGGGCCCTGGCTGACCAGTAGGCGATCTACGAGCTGTCGTGAGAGCTGGGTTGGGCCGTAAGTCAGTTCGACCAGCCGCCGCAGGGCCAGCGCCATGGGGGCGACGGGGCTTTGGCCCAAGCGGAGCCGGAGCGACAGCGGGATTTCCATGCCGTTGTCCGCCAAATCCCGCAGGATTCGGTCGTAATCGCGTGTTTCCAGGGTGCGTTCAATCAGGCTGACACTAAGCATGGCGAACTCCAAATAAGGGTCTTGTTCGTATATTAGAGTATCCGAACAGAAACCTAAGTCAAGCGATTTGATCTGATTTTGTTCGGATAATTTTGACCGCCCAATCGATCGCTCTGGCTCAATCAAGACATCGGCCGACGCCACTTGGAGTTGTAGACCCAATGGCGAATCACCAAGGTTAATAACTCGTGCAAAACTAGTGGATTAAATGTCGCAGACAGAGCGAGCGTTCGACCGCGCTGCCTGGCGCCCAACACGGGTTCGCCCTGTCCATTCGTTTTCAAAATCAGCGAGAAGATCGCAAATCGCCTTGGAAACAGGCAAAAAAAAACCTCCGCCACAGGGCTCCGAACCTGTGAGCAGAGGCGCGCCACGGCATTTCAAAGGGGGTATTCCTTCAGCCGAAACCCTATCCTATCGACCCGGTTCCCGACCTGTCAACGGTTGGTGGCAGCGATTTCAATATTAATATAAAACATTTACAAACATGAGATTACCGAGAAGATCACGAACTCCTGAGGCGTCGCCACCCCAAAAGCGAGCCGGTCTCGGTGAATCGCTCTCTTCCGCAGACATAGTCTGATCCATCGTCAACCCAAACACCCAGTTCATGTGATTCGACCCGTATGATGAACCAGAAATCCACCCCCCTTTCCGTTGATGTTGCCATCGGTATTACTTGTCGACGCCACCCCGAAACACGCGCTTACCAAGTGCTGATTTCCCGCCGCGCAAAGAACGGCGTGCTTGGCGGGTTGTGGGAGTTCCCCGGGGGAAAACTGGAGGCCGGTGAGTCGGCACAACAGTGCGCCGTCCGTGAATTGCGTGAAGAACTCGGCATTGAAGTGAAGCCCACCACGCCGTTATCACCCATCGCGCATCAGTACGAACACGCTCATGTGACGCTTCATCCGTTCTACTGTGAATTGATCTCCGGGGAACCCACCGCCATCGAAGTCGACGACTGGGCGTGGGTAGAGGTGAAGGAGTTAGACGAGTACCCGTTTCCGCCGGCGAATGCGGCGTTGCTGGAGCAAGTCCAGGTTGATCTTCGGGGATGATGCCATCCTGAGTCGCGAGATGATGCGCTACGGGACGGGCTTCGACTCATGAAACCCGAGTGCCGTTCAAACCACCGCAGAATGCGGCGAGAGGAGCCAGTTGGCGACGTAGGCCTGGGCGTCGCGTTGCTGGTCGTTACGGGTCAGGACATGGGCGACCGCTTCGCGGAAGCGATCGAGGATGTCGGTGACTCGGCGTAACGAAACATCCAGCACCACCCCGATCTCGGCGGGGGTCAGTTCGTCGGCGAAAAACATCAGCACGACGTAACGCTCGATACGTTCCAACGCATTCAAACACTTCTTCACACAAGCCGCTTCCGTGCTGCTCATAGTCGCTCCAGGTTGTTTCCCCTATCAGATGGATGTGCAGGCCGACGGATAAAAACCGTTCGAGATACAAAGTTATCGGAAAAGAGCACCCGGATATCTATAAAAAACAGCCGACTGCGAGAGTCGGCTGTGGGTGACGTGGTGTTTTGTGTTGAGCGTCGGCCTTTGATCGACAGCTAAACGCTCGGCAGATCGGTGGAATGCGAAGCGCTTGGGGTTACACGCCCAGTTCGCTCTTGAGCTGCTCAGCCCAGTCCTTCACGCGTTGCTCGGTCAGCTCGGGCTGGCAGTCGTCGTCGAGCGCCAGGCCGCAGAACTGGCCATCGATGACGCCCTTGGACTCTTCGAAGTCGTGGGTTTCGGTCGAGGTGAAGCCGATTTTGCCCTCTGCGCCGCGTTCGAGCATCTTGGTGTAGACCATGCCGATGGCGTCTTGGTAGGTGTCGGGGTAGCCGCCCTGGTCGCCCATGCCGAACATGGCGATCTTGGTGCCAGCCAGGTCCACGTCGTCGAGCTCGTCGTAGACGTCCTGCCAGTCGTACTGGATCTCGCCGACGTCCCAGGTGGGGATGCCGCAGATGATGAAGTCGTAGCCCGACAGGCCCTCGGCACCGACCTGAGCGATGTCGTCGTAGGTTTCGAAGAAGTCATCACCAAACTCGTCGCGGATCAACTCGGCGGCGGCTTCGGTCTTTCCGGTACAGGTTCCGTAGAGCAGAGCGGCTTTCATCAGGCGGGGTCTCGGTCTTGGGGTAAGGGGACGTCACAGCCGTGTGCGCCACAGTGCACAGGGTGTGGGGGGAAAGTTTAGGCAACTGGCGGAGAATTTGCACCCCGGCGGGGCCCGGAGCCAAAAAATAGCCCCGGGGCACGCCCGGGGCAGGAGGGAGAAAGCAAAATGGGTCGGAACCGGATCAGGCCATGCTGGTCCGGGTTCGCATCTGGACGTCGCGTTTGCGGTTGATGCATCGGCGGACCGTGCGTTTCATGCGTCCAGCGGCCTTGTCGATGGCCTCGAAGTAATCCGGTGAGTCCTGCTCGACCATGACGCTGTCGCCGTTCTTGAGGATGGCTTCGATCGCACAGTGGATGGTGGTCCCGTGCTTCGGGCCGTGGTCGTCGGTGAGCCTGAGCATCAGCGATGCGATGCGGGACTCGAAGCGGTCGAGCGAGGCGTGGAGTCGATCACGGGCGTGCTGATCGACGCTTTCGCTCATCTGAAAGTTAACCGCGCGGACATGGATTTTCATACGCTACTCCTGGAGAGAAAGGGAAAAGGAGGGTGTAGCAGGGCACATTCCATTATGCGATTCGCACAGACCGGTTCCAAGAACATTCCATCCCCGATCGTGCTTTTTCTTGCCCCGGCCGATAAACAGGGCATTCAAGGCGGGTTAAGCCCCGCATTTTTTATCCACAACAACACCCGCAACACCCAACTCGGCAAATCTGTGGACGCCCAGCAGCCGATAAAGCACAATAAGTCTCCTGTTCTGCTCCTCCTGTTCGTTGGTGTGAGATTCAAACATGTCCAGCATCCTGGTCATCAGTCCCGACACACCGAAGCGCCAACAGCTACACGATCTGTTGTCCGGGCACGACGAGTGGAAAACCGAGTTGTGCAGTTCGATCGCCCAGGGCCTGGACCTTTTGGCGTCGGGCACGTTCGAGATGGTGATCGCCAACCTGAAGCTTGTCGCTGAAGACCAGGCGGCCAACCTAGCGGCGTTGATGTCCGGCGACGCGTATCGCCCGGTGTTGCTGACCGGCGACGACGGCCGGGTCGATCAGGTCGTGGCGGGTCTTCAGGCCGGGGCCGCGGGGTTCATCCACAGCAACCGGCTGGAAAACGAACTGGTCGACCACATCACCCGGGTCCTCAACGCGGCCAGCCGCAACAAAACCCAGGCCCGCCTGCTCAAATGCATGACCGCCAGCACCAGCACGTTTGAGCTGGAAAACGATCCCTGCCTGCTGCCCGCCCTGCTGGTGCGTTTCCAGGCCAGCGTGGCGATGTTCGGCATCTGCGACGAGGCCGACCGCACCCGGATCGGCATGGCGCTCGAAGAAGCGCTGTCCAACGCCCTGTACCACGGCAACCTCGAAGTCTCCTCGGAGCTGCGTAAGGAAAGCCTGGACCGGTACTACGACACCGCCGCCGACCGACGCGAGCAATCGCCCTACCGCGAACGGCGGATCCACGTCACCGAGACCCTGACCCACGAGTCGGCCACGTTCATCATCCGTGACGAGGGCCCGGGCTTCGACACGTCCAAGGTCAACGCCGAGCCCGACCCCGACGACCTCGAGGCCGTGTCCGGCCGGGGCCTGATGCTCATGCAGGCGTTTATGGACGAGGTGATCTACAACGACCAGGGGAACCAGGTCACCCTCATCAAACGCAAGTCCGGCGACGATGACGAGGGGCTCACCCTCGCGGCGTGACCGATCCACGCTTCGTCGGCCGACAACGTCCGATCATGTCGCAGAAAAGCGCTTGATCTGAAGACCACGCTCACCGCTATACGATAAAACCCAGACGGTAGAATCCTTTGTGGATTCCCGAGCCTGCTATCGATCGCCACTCTCGGAAGCCCCGCCATGCCCAACGGCAGCCCGATCCACGTCACCCGCAAAGACCAGAAGTTCAGCGCCGACGACAAACGCGTCATCGCCCGCTATTTCCAGGTCGGCGGGGAGCAGCGTGCAAAGAACGTTCTCAACCGCGTGGCCGGCCTCAGCGACGCCGAGGTCCACGAGCTGCTCGACCAGGTCATCGGCGACTTCGGGCCCCGCCACCGCAAGATCGAGAACACCTTCGACCGTCACTTCGGCTACATCAAACACTACGTCGACGATCCGGATGCCCTCTCACTCGAACGCAAGCTGCTCATCGGGTCGTACTTCACCATGGAGTACGCCATCGAGTCGGCGGCGCTGTTCAACCCGTCGATCGTCCCACACCCCGACCAGTCCGACCTGAAGCCCGGCGAGCTGCGGTTCATCATGTCGCTGCGTGCCACGGGCGAAGGCCACGTCTCGTCCATCGTGTTCCGCACCGGCGTGGTCGACGGCAACGGCGAGATCACCTTCGCCCCGATGTCCAAGTACGCCGCCAAGATGCGCGTCAACCAGGACCGGCAGTACGAGAAGAAACTCTTCTTCCTCAAGCTCATCGAGATGGCTGCGTACACCGACGCCGCCCGCGCGGTGCTCGACGAGATGCCCGACTGGTTCACCTACCAGGAGCTCGACCACAAGATCGCCGAGATCAAGGCCCGCCCCGAGCACCCCCGGCCGTTCAACGAGACCGCCGAGAACATGCTCTGGCTGGCGCGGTCCAACTACCGCCTGAAGGTCCCCGACGAAGCAGACCCCTCGGAGATCGTGATCTTCCCGACCTCCGAAAACGAGTCGCGCGGCATCGAAGACGTCCGCCTCACCCACTTTACCGACGAAGACGGCACCGTCACCTACTTCGGCACCTACACCGCCTACAACGGCTTCCGCATCCTGCCCCAGCTGTTCGAGACCGCCGACTTCCACAACATCGAGATCCACACGCTCAACGGCCGGTACGTCCAGAACAAGGGCATGGCCTTGTTCCCCCGCAAGATCAACGGCTTCTACCACATGATCTCCCGCCTCGACGGCGAGAACATGTTCATCATGCAGTCCGACAACGTGCACTTCTGGAACGAGTGCCAGAAGCTCGCCGCCCCGCTGTACCCCTGGGAGTTCGTGCAGATCGGCAACTGCGGCCCGCCGATCGAAACCGAGCACGGCTGGCTGCTGCTGACCCACGGCGTCGGCCCGGTCCGGCAGTACTGCATCGGGGCGTGCCTCCTCGACCTCGACGACCCGTCCAAGGTCATCGGCCACCTCGACCAGCCGCTCATCATCCCCAACCAGGACGAGCGCGACGGCTACGTGCCCAACGTCGTCTACACCTGCGGCGCCCTGGCCCACGCCGGTCACCTCGTGATCCCCTACGCCATGAGCGACAGCGCGACCACCTTCGCCACCGTGAAGATGGACGAGCTGATGCACGAGCTCACCAACAACTCCAAGTCCTGCCCGATCCCCGATCGGCGGGTCAACGCGCGGTAATCATCATCGCAAAGGCTAAGTCATGGACTTCTCTGCGCCGTTTGAACGACTCCTGTTCGATTCCGCGTCGGAGGACTTACCCCTTCTCGAACCTTTGGGGCTGAGGCAAGGGGTCGCGTGCTTCGAGTCCGATTTTTCCGACGGATGTCCTGAGTCCTTATCTCACGATATTGCTTTCCTCAAAGGCCTGGGCTTAACTGAATGTGCCTACGGTACAGCGGCCTGCAAGGTTTATCCATTTGTCTGCTCGCCACGGACTGAGCTTCGCACTGCTAGAAATTATCTTGAGGCGATAAGAGCAAAAGACTTCAAAAGCGACCACATCAAGTCTTTAGACCAAACGCACATCCCTTTTCCGGGCTACCACCCCGATACGAACAACGACGAAATCCACTCTGACCCTTCGGAGCAAAACCTGTTTACCCACGGTGATGAACCCGACGAAACCACACGTGCACATGAGTCTTTGAAAATGTACGTCAGAGAGCAACATCTCTGGTACATACTTCTTCACATGGCACCGAAGCCGCACGACGAGTTTATGTTCAGTGAGTACGTATTACTTCTGGCTGTAGGTCGTTCTAAATCGACTAATACCGTGATTGGGGTGGTTAGCCATCAGGTCTGCCACAACCTCTGCGACTGATCGCAACTTCATCTACCCAAAAACGATTCAACGGGCATCAGGCTGCATCAACCGCCGCAGCTTCACCGTGCTCACCACGCCGCGGAACACCTCGTCCAGCGCCGCGGCGGCCAGGGCGCCCCAGAACCCCCACTGCATCACCCTCAGCACGGTATAGCCGAAGCCCAGCGTGATCGCCTGGGAGATCAGTAGCAGGTAGATGAAAAACAGCAGGACGCCGACGCTGCGCAGGCTCGATCCGGTCACCGTGTTGATCATGCGGGCGGCCACCACGCCCACGACCGCGGTGCCGATCCAGAACGGTGAGCCGATCTGCCGAACCTCGTCGATCTCGATAAACCAGCCGAACACCCAGCTCGGCCACACCATCAGCAGCAAAACGCCGGGGATCAGGCTCATCAGGCACAGCCGCAGGTTGTGGTAGTGCCACATCGAGATCCGGCGGGGCTGCTGCCCACCGTGGGCCCGGCCGATCATCGCGTTGTTGGCCACCGTGAAGCCCCGCACCGCCAGCATCAGCAGGCCCTGCAGCTTCATCGAGACGTGGAACAACGCCAGGTGCACCGCGCCGAACGGGGCGAGCCAGATGGTGATGATGAAGATCCCCACAAACCACAGCAGCCACTCGACCGTCGTCGAGATGCCCAGCCGGAGGATCGTCGCGACGGTCTGTGCAAACAGCTTCGGGCTACGCGGCAGGCTCAGGCCCAGCGGCCGGCGCAACCACCACATCGCTGCCGCGAGGTACACCGTCGAAGTCGCCACCGCCAACACGCTGGCCAAGGCCGCCCCGCGTGCGCCCATGGCGGGGGCTCCGAACTTGCCGAAGATCAGCATGTAGTCGCCCACGAGATTGACCACGACCATGATCAGCGACGACACCAGCACCTGGCGGGTCCGCGTGTACGCCCCGAAGACCGCCGCCGCCATCGCCCCCAGCGGGGCCAGCCAAAGCCCCCAAACGAACAGCTCGGAGTACTCTAAGGCGATCCGGTGGACCGCGGCCTCCAGCTCCATGCTCCCGAACACCGGGCTCAGCAAGGATCGGCTCACCACAAACAACAACGCCCCCAGCAGCACCCCGAAGATCAGCCCGTGCACCGACACCCGCCCCGCCAACACGCGGTCCTGTTCACCCAGCCGGATTGAAACGCAGGTGCTCAGCCCGAACGAGAGCGACCCGCCGATGATGTAAAACAGCGTCATAAACGTGCTGGCCACACCGACGGCAGCCAACGCATCGGTCGAGACCTGGCCGACCATGATGAAGTCGATGTTGGTCAGCAGCGTCTGCGACAACGCCGACAGCATCACCGGCCATGCGATCACCAGGATCTTGCGGTTGACCTTCTGCGAGCCCAGGGCCCGCGGCGGAGGAGAGGGAAACAAACGAGACATCGCGGCGGGTTATAGCAGGTTGAACTTCCGAATCAAACCCACCAAGCTAGTCCACGCCGCCACATTGAGTAATTTGCCCAGCAGTTACCACTACTCATCATTAAATAAACGTATCGAGCCCGCGTGATCAATTCGCAGGAGCCGTCGTGTCTGAAGCTCTATCGCCCTCAGACACTTCTGGATTCGGGTCGGGAACAAACCCGCCCACATCGTTCCCGGTGCAACCGGGCAGGAACGACAAACCAAGCATCACAAACAATACAAAACATATACCACACAGCGATTTCATAAAGCAGCCTCCTTTATTTGCGCGGAATCAAATTTGATTGCAACAGCGCTACCGGGACGAACCAGATCCTGGCGGTCAACGGACAGAGTCAGATACATCGACTCAATCAAATTCGAGTAAGCATCATTCAATACACGAAAGTCTTCACGAAGTCGCGCCGAGGCAGATTTGTAATCCTGCCATTCCCGGTAGTTCCGGGTATTTAAGAACTCATCGAATCGCTCGATGAGCTGACGCGTAACAATCAAATGGTTCTCACCATCATTTGGCAAAGCACCGGCCTGAATCGGCGACTGCCGCACCAAAGCGGCACTGAGATCATATGAATTGAAGAACGTGGACTCCACCGCTCTAGCCATCCCATGCATCGAACCGGCGTCAACAAAATGACGCTGCATCTGCAAGTAGTATTCGTGGGTCTTGGGCCCATCATAATTGCCTATACCAAAACGCGCCGACCGCGCACTTTTCGATTCCGCGTATTCCGAGGGTTCCTCCGATCCGTGACGAATCAGCCACTCTTCGGCCTGCCGGTAAGCCAAGGCGTAAAACAATATCTTCTGTCCAACGTTCGAAAAATCTTCGAGCAGCTTGACTTTTTCACCATAGTGCGCTTGCACCGCAGAACGTACAGCGGATCGCTCCTCGGCAGATTCCATTAAGTGATTGACGACAAAAGCACCTAGAACGACCGTGAAAAACGATCCAACCAAAGCCGCCATCACTTCGGGGGACAACAGAAAATTCGAATCAATGGGCATATTCAGAACTCTCTGTAGATATCCTCGTGCAATCGTGTACAAGAGGATGCCTAAGAGAATCACAAGCACCGTTAATGATGAAAACAGCCTTGCTTTTTCAGGCCGTAACCGCGAGTAAGCGTAATACGGAACCAACAACCCGATCAAAACAACACCAGCCACACCAACCAAATCCCATGGCGACACCCCCACCGGAACACTTGCCCCTCCTTCTTCCACCAATTTGACAAGCACCGGCTGATCGAGCATCAATCAACACCCCCAACGATCACATCAAGCTCCGCTTCATCGACAATTGGAACGATCTTCCGAGCCATGTCCCGATTCAAGGCGTAGATCAACTGGTCTCTAAACTCGGGGCCATCGATCTCAACCTTTTCATCGAAACTGAAATCCGGGTGCCGCCCGAGTGGATCGACGAGGTAGACTTTGTGCAAAGCCAGGCGGAACGGTCGATCTACTTCTTTGTCACCCGAAGTGATGGATCGCCATGCCTTTTTAGTTCCCCCCCACACCTTCTTCCCCACCCCCTTGACCTGATCCAAGGTATCGGGGTTTGCATCCAACTCCCCGTTGTTCTCCCACAGCTGGCGTCCAATGACGATGGAGTCAATCAGGTTTTCGATTCGGTATAGCTGAATCTCGGTCGATTCGGATGACGGGATAGCGACAAACTCCGCCGCATAGACCAGCATCGCATGGCCAAATATTCCACCACCATGCCCCTCGGGTTTCGGGCGCATCATCCCCACAATCACCGGCTCACCCGCTGCCAGAGACGAGAGAATGGCCTCCGCCCCCATAAAATGATCAAGATATCGCTGGGCCTGAAGAAGCCCATACCCCCAAAGTTCTTCGCTCTGCGCACCCTTCAGGTTCAGAGAGTTCACCGTTAAGTAAGCAATCTCTCGGTCGTAACCTTGAAGCTTAGGGTTAAGCGCACGGACAATCTCATACACATTGCCGTTGTTCTGCCCCTGCTCAAAATCAATTGCGTCTTCCCCACGAACTTCCGAGAGAATTGTTTCGACGTCACGCGTTTCGCCATCTTCGTAGCTTTCCAACATCCGCACGGTTGAGATCCAACACAAATCAAATCTCACTTGGAACAAGGCATCATCTGCACTAAATTCCGAACACTCGATAAAAAAAACACCCTCCGATTCATCGATGGCAGTCAGCCGGCCCTTCCCTGCCACAGGCATCACGCCCTCTACCAGCGCGGCTGACAGTAATACCTGCTCGGCATCTTCCATGCCATCGGTCGGACTCAGCGTCTCGCCTTTTGCTGTTGAATCCCCCTCGACATCATCGGACTCTAACGGGACGACCGGCACCGGAGGGTTGATATCGATCGGAGACAAGGCCCGACCATCGCCAGCCAACAGAATATTGCAAAAATCATTAAAGACAGTCTGCGGATTCGCCTCCTGAGTGGAGGTCGAGCATCCGGCCGCTGCAATCAAGATGGCACCACACACCGCACACCACATGTATGCACCCACATCGATCCTCCGGAAAACACTCATTATTAAGCCCCTGGATTAAGTAACACTAGTACGCAATACGCAGAATATACCAAATCAAATATTGAAGACAAACGCTCTATCAAGCTTCATTGTTGTTACAGAAGCGCTACCGGATCAACATCGATCGCGGTGTGGGTGTCGCTGATGAGTTGGCCGGCATTGCGTAGTGCGGTGAGGAGCTTTTGGATCGACGTCGCGCCTTGGGGGGGCGAAGCAATCAGTTCGATGTGTTGGCGGTGGTGGTCGGCGAGGCGGGCGATGGGGCAGACGCTGGGGCCGCGGAGGCGGACGCCGAGGTTAAGCTGATCGTTGGCTTGGTGCAGGACCTGGGCGAGTTGGTGGGCGCGTTTTTTGTTGGCCAGGTCGGCGGTGTCGCGGAGGACGATGCGGGCCATGCGGCCGACGGGGGGCAGGCCGGTCTCGGTCCGGGTCTTGAGTTCCTGCGTGGCGAAGGTGACGTAGTCGTGCTGGGCGGCGAGCTGGATGGCGGGGTCGTCGGGGTTGAAGGACTGGACGATCACGCTGCCGCGGTGCTCGCCCCGGCCCGCACGCCCGGCGACCTGGGCGATGAGTTGGAAGGTGCGCTCGCTGGCGCGGAAGTCGGGGAAGTTCAGCGAGGTGTCGGCCGAGACGACGCCGACGAGGCGGACGTTGGCGACGTCCAGGCCCTTGGCGATCATCTGGGTGCCGAGCAGGATGTCGGTGTCGCCACGGGCGAAGGCGTCGAGCGTGGTCTGGTAGTCCTTGGCGGTGCGCATGGCGTCGGCGTCCATGCGGGCGAGGCGGGCCTCGGGGAACTTGCGGACGAGTTCTTCTTCGACACGCTGCGTGCCCAGGCCGAACACGGTGAGCTTGTGCCCGGACTCGGGGCAGATCTGCGGCAGGAGCTGCTCGGCCCCGCAGTGGTGGCAGCGCACCACGCCGCCGGTGGGCAGCGCGGCGTTGCGGTGGTAGACCATCGTGACGTCGCAGTGGTTGCAGCGCATCATCCAGCCGCAGCGGTGGTCGGGGCAGGCGATGTAGTTGGCGTAGCCCCGGCGGTTGAGCAGCAGGATCGCCTGGCCCCCGGCGTCGAGGTTGTTGCGCAGCGCGTTCTCCAGGCGGTGCGACAAGAGGTGGATGCCCTTACGCTGCTGCCGTTCCTGAGCGAGGTCGACGATCTCGACCTTAGGCAGCACGGCTCCCGGGACGCGGTCGGGGAGTTCGATGAGGTGGAATTTGGGTGTTGGGGGCTTGGATGTTGGGGGCTTGGTCTCCGCACCCGCCGTTTTTTCTTTTCCTAAGCCCCTAACCTCCAAGCCCCCAATCCCCGCGTTATACGCACTCTCCAACGACGGCGTCGCGCTGCCCAGCACCACCGGACATCCCGAGAGCTGGGCCCGCTTGATCGCTACGTCCCGGGCGTGGTACCGGGGGAGCTGGTCCTGCTTGTAGGACGACTCGTGCTCTTCGTCGACGATGATCAGGCCGACGCGGGGGAGCGGGGCGAAGATGGCCGAGCGTGCGCCGACGACGACGCGGGCTTTGCCGTCGCGGATGCGTTGCCACTGGGCGTGGCGCTGCGCGGCGGTGAGGCCCGAGTGGAGCACGGCCACTTCGCCATCGGGGAAACGGGCGAGGAAGCGGCCCACCGTTTGCGGGGTCAGCGCGATCTCGGGCACCAGGACGATGACGCCAGGGGGAGGGGATTTCGGATTTTGGATTTCGGATTTCGGAGGGGACGCAGGCGACGGCGTTACGTTGGCTTGGTCCGAAGCCGGGTCTTCTTCCGAATTCCGAAATCCGAAGTCCGAAGTCAACAACGCCGCGATGGCCCTTAGGTAAACCTCGGTCTTGCCCGAGCCGGTGATGCCGTGCAGGACGTGGACGCTGAAGCCGCTGGGGAGCGCGGCCCCGAGGCGGTCGACGGCGGTGGCCTGGGCGGGGGTGAGCTGCGGCGGCGACTGGTCGGCTTTGGGAGCGGCTCGCTGGGCACGCAGGTCGAGGTCCGAGACGATGCGTTCGTGCTGACGCGTTTCGAGCAGGCCCTTGTCCAGGAGCTGCTTGATGGGCGAGGTCGACTTGGCCCCGGCGAGGTCGGCCAGGTCCTTGGGGTCGATCCAGCCTTCGCTTGCTTGATGGGTTAGGGCGGCGTCGAGGACGGCACGTTGGAGTATGGTGAGTTTGGGGGGAGCGGGATCCGGGCCTTCGCTTGGCTCAGCCCTCGGCTTGGATTTGGGGGTGAGAGCACGGACTTGGGTGCGTTGTTGGGCGCCCGTGCCGCGTTTGACGGCGGCGGGGAGGAGGCTGGCGAACGTCATGCCCAGGGGGCAGCAGTAGTACCCGGCGATCCACTTGGCCAAGGCCACCAGGTCCGGCGGCAGGGACGCGGCGGACCGCTCCCGGCTTTGGATCGGCTTGATGCGTTTGATCTTGGTGTCGGGCGTCTCGACCAGGCCTACGACGATCCCGCCGGTCGGCTTGTTGCCCCGGCCCAGCGGCACCGTCACCCGATCGCCCACCGCCAAGTCCGCCAACTCCGGCGGCACGGCATAGGTAAACCCGCCGTCAGCGCTGTCGATGCTGCGTTCGAGCGACACCAACGCATAACCCACCGCCTCGGACGGCGGAGCGCCGGACGGATCGTCGTTGAACAGCTTGTTCTCGGATGGGCGGGGCGACACCCCGGGAGTGTAACGGACCTTGGCGAAGAGGCCGAGGGGGTGAAGCGGTGGCGCTTAGTCGGAGTCGAACAGGCTCGTAAGCGGCTCAGCGGGCCGCGGGGCGGGCGTGTCCGACGGCGTGTGCGATCCGGATTCCGCATACAGCGACACCACCGGCGGGTCCGCCGGCTCGGCGGCTTGAAGCGTGGGCGTCTGCGCCTCGGCCGGGGGCGGCGTCGAGGCGGTGCCCAGCAGCGCGGTCAACCCCAAGCCCAACACCAGAGCGATCCCCAATGCGCCGGCCCACGGCGATACCGCCTCGGTTTCGTTTCGTTGATCGGTCATGCCGGGCTCTCCTAAGGCAACAGGGCCTGGTTAATCCTGAAAGACCCAGGCGTGGTCTTGATTGGCCGAACCCTCGACACCCCAGGCGCGGCTTCGGTTTTGGGTCTGCTCGTCCGCCTGAGCCTCGGCGATGCGGATCTGAGTCGCTCCCGCGGCCTCGGCCTGGGAGAATTCGCCCCCCACCCAGCTGGCGACCACCATCACGATGGCCGCGGCGATCGTGCCGCTCAGCAGGTGCCCCTTCAGGCCGACCCCGCGGCGAGACGAATCTGTGGCCTCCCACTGGATTCCTTCTTCGGGTTCGGTGGCGATAGCGTCCAATTCATAACGTTTAAGCATGGCTGTCCCCTGATACAGACAATGGTTGAATTCCTGACCTTGTTCAGACCATTCAATTCATCCCGGGCCCGGGCAAGCCCTCGGCAATCGATAACCCCCGGCGGACCCGCTAAAGTGGTGGCTTCATGCCCGCCTCGACCGACTCCAAACCGCAGAATCCACCCAAGCCGAACAAGCCGATGGCCAAGAAGTCCGACCCGACCGACACCCCGGCCATGCGGCAGTTCAAGCAGTTCAAAGAGCAGCACCCCGGCTGCGTGCTGTTTTTCCGGATGGGCGACTTCTACGAGATGTTCTTCGACGACGCGGAGCTGGCCCACCGCGTGCTCGGCGTCACGCTGACCCAACGGACCGCGGGCGTGCCCATGGCGGGCGTGCCGTACCACAGCGTCGAGGGCTACCTCCGAAGGATGGTCCAGGCGGGCTACCGCGTGGCGATCTGCGATCAGGTCGAAGAGGCCTCGCAGGCCAAGGGCGTGGTGAAGCGCGACGTCACCCGCGTCGTCACCCCCGGGACGCTGACCGACGAATCGCTGCTGAACGACGAGCAGGTCAACCCCTGCGCCTCGGTGGTGTTTCATGGAGACGACACCGCGTCGATCGCCTGGGCTGAGCTGAGCACCGGGGCGTTCCAGCTCGTCACCGTCGCTGCGGCCGAGGTCGGCGACGAGCTGGCACGCATCAACCCCAGCGAACTCCTGTACTGCGAGACGGCCGATGGCGCCGCCCCACCGCGCATCGCCGAGCTGCCGCTGGACTGCCCCCGCACCGGCCGCCCAGGCTGGCAGTTCCGTATGGGCGAGGCCGTGGACGCGCTGCGTAAGCAGTACCGTGTCGCCACGCTCGGCGGCTTCGGTCTTCAGGACGACGACCCCGCCCTCGCCGCCGCGGGCGGGCTGCTCGCCTACCTCCTCGAAACCCAGCGCAACGACGACGGCGTCCTGGCCCACCTGCGCCCGCCCAAAACCTTCGCCCGCACCCAACACCTCATCGTCGACCAGGCCTCACTCGCCAGCCTCGAGGTCGAGCAGACCCTGCGGGCGACCGACACCGACGGCTCGCTGCTGGCCGTGCTGCGGCGCGGCGGGAGCTCGGGCGGCTGCGTCACCGCGATGGGCAAGCGTCGGCTGCGCGATTGGCTTTGCTACCCCCTGGCCGACCGGGCCGCGATCGAAGACCGGCAGCGCGTGGTGCAGGCGTTGGTCGATGACTCGCGTTTTGCGGATGAGCTGGCCGGGGCGCTCGACGGCGTCCACGACGTGCCACGCATCATCGCCCGGCTCGCGGTGGGGCGTGCGTTGCCGCGGGACCTGGTGGCGCTGGGTAAGAGTGCCGGGCAAGCCGAGGCGTTGGAGAACGTGTTGGCCGAGCGGCCGTCCGTTGCGCCGTATCACCAGCGGTTGGCTGAGCTACTGAGCGTGCTGGTGGACCTGGCCGACCGCATCCAATCGGCCTGCAAAGATGAAGGCATCCCCGCCCACCTCCGCGACGGCGGCCTCTTCCGCGACGGCCACGACAAACAACTCGACGAGTACCGCACCCTCCAACGCGACTCCAACGTCTGGCTGGCCAACTACCAGAAAGACCTCATCGAAGAGACCGGCGTCTCCTCGCTCAAGGTCGGATACAACAAAGTCTTTGGCTACTACATCGAGCTTTCGGCCATCAACAGCCAGAAGATAAAAGACGACGACCAGCGTTTCGCCCTATGGACCCGCAAACAGACGCTCAAGAACGCCGAGCGATTCATCACCCCGCAGCTCAAGGAGTTCGAGGGCAAGGTGCTGAGTGCCGAGGGCCGGGCGATTGCGCGGGAGCAGCACCTGTTTGCCGAGCTGTGCGGCGTGTGTGAGAAGCAGATCGACACGCTGCACGCCTTCGCCGACACCGCCGCCGACCTGGACGTGCTGCTTTGCTTCGGCCGACGCGCCGCCCGTCACCGCTACGTGAAGCCCACGCTCACCGACGAGCCCGGCCTGAACGTCGTCGGCGGACGCCACCCCGTACTCGACGAACTGCTGGGCGATCGGTATGTGCCCAACGACGTGTCGTTGGGAGTGATGAGTGACGAGTTAACAGTGATGAGTGAGGAATCCAAAGACTCGTCACTCGTCACTCGTCACTCATCACTGCCGCAAAGCGGCCCGTCCCTGGCCCTGATCACCGGGCCGAACATGGCGGGCAAGTCGACCTACATCCGCATGACGGCACTCATCGCACTCTTGGCCCACACAGGAAGCTTCGTGCCCGCTAAGTCGGCGACCGTGGGGCTGTGCGATCGGATCTTCACGCGGGTTGGGGCCCACGACGAGCTGCACGCCGGGCGGTCGACCTTTATGGTCGAGATGACCGAGACTGCCAACATCTGCCACCACGCCACGGACCGCAGCCTCGTGATCCTCGACGAGATCGGCCGGGGCACCTCGACGCTCGACGGGCTGAGCCTCGCCTGGGCGATCGCCGAACACCTCGCGGACGTAGGTTGCCGGTGTTTGTTTGCGACGCACTACCACGAGCTGACCACGCTGGCCGACCCGGCCGTGGGCGGCGAGCGGGCGGCGCGGATCGCCAACCTCAACGTCAGCGTCCGCGAGTGGAACGACGAGATCGTGTTCCTGCACCGGATCGTCGCCGGGGCGACCGACCGCAGCTACGGCATCCACGTCGCCAAGATCGCGGGCCTGCCCGACGGCGTGGTCGACCGCGCGCACCAACTGCTAGGTGAGTTGGCGGTGAACCACGAAGGCATGGCCCCGAAAGCCGCCCCGTCGCCGTCGAAGCCGAAAGCGAAGCCCTCGCCCGTCGTGGACATGCCGCTCTTCGCCCAAGCCCCCGAGCACCCGGTTGTCGACGAACTACGAAAGCTCGACCTCAACCAGTTGTCGCCGATGCAGGCGTTTGACCTGCTTCGTGAGATGCACGACCAAGCCAAGAACGATTCCCCGTAGGTCAGGTCTTCGACCTGACGCAGAGTTTGTCACCGCCCGTGTCAGGTCGAAGACCTGACCTACGCATCAGCGCCCTCCTCGTGAACAAGACCACCCCCCTCATCCTCACCGGCCTCGAAACTGATCCCGTCGCGGCCATCGACCTGCCCACCGACGCGGCGTGCGGGGGCGAGTGCGTCTTCCTCGGCCGAACCCGCGGCGAAACCCACCCCGACCACGGCGAACTTCTCCGCCTCGACTACGAAGCCTACGCCCCCATGGTCGAAAAACTCCTCGACCAGCTCGCCCGGGGCATTGCCGAGTCGCACGGCTGCCACGCCGTCCGCATCGTCCACGCCACCGGCCCCGTCGCCATCGGCGAGGCGAGCGTGGTCATCCAGACCCTCACCGGCCACCGGGCCGAGGCCTTCGCCGCGTGCCGGGAGGCGATCGATCGGCTCAAGGCCGAGCTGCCGATCTGGAAACGCGAAATATGGCAGAATGGTCAGACCTTCGTCGAAGGCTCGCCCGTCTCCGCCCCGCCGACCTGACTCCGGATCACGCCTCGCCTGGACCGTACCCGCCATGGATGAAGCCGAGCTGCGTCAAAAAGTCTGCCACGCCGCGCACCAGCTCTGGATGCGTGGCCTGATCGCCGGGGCCGACGGCCTGGTCGCGCTCGAGCTCCACCGCCGCCGCTACATCGTCACCCCGCCGGGCCGACGCCGGATCAACCTGCACCCCGAAGACCTGATCTGCGTGGACATGGAAGGCGAAGACCTCCAGCGCGACGCCAAGCTCACCTCCGAAGAGTGGGCGCCGCACCGCGTGGTCTTCCAGCACACTATGAACGCCCTGCCCGAGGACGTCGCCAAGGGCACCAACCGCGAGGTCAAGGCCACCGTGCTCGGCACCCCGCCCAAACTCACCGCCCTCCTGGCCCTCGAGCCCGGCACCACGTCGCTGCGCATCCACGCCCACCCCCCGATCCCCGTGCTCTGGCCCGACGACGCCACCGCCCTCCGCACCGCGATCACCAAACACCCCCTGGTCGCCATCCAGGGCCTGGGCCTCCTCGCCTCCGGCCCCACCCTCGGCCAAACCCTCTCCAGCCTCGAACACGCCGAGCAAGCCGCCGAGATCGAAGCGACGCTGCGGTTGCTGCGTTAATAACTCGGAGTTGGCTCCGGAACCCTGGTCAAAGCTAATTCTGCCTGCCATTCTTCACGGCGCATCACTTCCCAATCACCGGTCACTCGCCCGACAAGTATTTCTTGGTTTCTACCATCTGGGTTGTGTATCGCCGACCAAATGATCATTGGATTTTCTTGGCCCGCAGCCACTGCGGCCGAAAAATCGGCTTGGTCCCGAATACCCACCGCATATGAGCTACCTTTCACTTCAGGACTCAGCCTGAGTTCTTCGTACTCGTTCAAAGATCTTGGTCGGTAAAAGCTCGGGCTATCCGCAGAATCAGGAAACGCGATAGTACCCTCGGAGATCAACCAACCTACAGATGAAGGAAGGGAGTTGGGGTGCTCAACTAAAAAATCTCGAGTTGCAGAAAGCACAGAATCGGCAAACTCAAGGCGTTCGGCATGAATCCTTTGATGCCTAGATTCGACGATATTCGGATCAGTTTTCCCAGATTCTTCACGAGTAAAAATGTAAAGTTCTTCCGCCTTACGGTCATTAGCTAAGTGATACACAAACAACACATCATCATGCCGCTTCAAAACGACTTGCCTTAACACTTGATTGTCGGCCGTGAGTACCAAACAACCCAAAGCGGTGAATTCGTAGTTGGCTTTCTCGAGATGACGGCCAGAACTTAACAATTCGACGTTCTCTTTATCTAAAAACGTCAGCTCATACTGTTTCCAACCAATTACACCACGATGACGTGAATGCCACTTTCCTAAAACTTCATCCGATGACGCTACAAAATCTCCCGGCAATTCGCTGGCGAATTTCGGGGCAGCTTGAATGTCAGGAAAGGCATACGACGTTTCAAAGTCCGGTTCGGAATGGCATGAAATCAACAACCCAACGAACAGCACTGACGTTACAGCAAGCACACTGCTTCTCATTTACACAACCCCCTTCTGATTAGGCTAAATCACATCGGCTTGGTCTCGACCGTCGCGTCGTATACCGCCAGCAGTTTTTCTTTGTCGAAGATCATCTCGTTGCGGGACATGCCCACGACGTCGTAGGTGTAGGTCAGCTCGATCGCGTCGACCGGGCAAGCCTCTTCACACATGCCGCAGAAGATGCAGCGGAGCTCATCCAGGTCGAACTTGATGGGGTACTTCTCGCGGTCGTCCCAGGGGGACTCTTTGCCTTCGATGTGGATGCAGTTGGCCGGGCAGGCGGTAGCGCACATGAAGCAGGCGACGCAGCGGACCCGGCCGTCCTCGTCGCGGTTGAGGCGGTGGACGCCGCGGAAGTTGTCGATGTGCATCCCGCCCTGCTCGACGGGGTGGTCTTCCCGGCGGTCTTCGGGGTACTCCAGGACCTTGTTGGTGCCCTTGCCCGGGCCGCGGATGGACCCGAGCATGTGACGCATCGTGGTGCCGAGGCCCTTGAAGACCTCGGGCAGGTAGAACGACTCGGCCGCGCTCAGCGGCGGGAGGTCAACGTTGATCGTGTCGGCGTCGGTGACGGGCATATCACCATTATAGATTCGTCCCCGAGGTCTGCCGGGGCCCACACCCAAGATTAAAAAATATACCCGCCGACCTCGGCCACGGTCACGGCCGCGTTGTATGCCCCGTGGATCAGGATCGCCAGCACGAGCCACCGCAGCTCCACCGGACCCCGTCGGGGGCGGCGGCGCTCCCCCACCACCGTTTGCCACACCGCCACCGCCCCGATCGCGGCCACCGCGCTGCACCCCACGTGTAGGGCCGTGCACACCACCCATCGCCAAGCGATGAGGTCGGCCCCCGGGTTGGGGAAGTAGATGTTGAGGTAGATAAGGTTTTCAATCACCGCGAACATCAAGCCGCTCCCCACCGCGGCGGCGTAGATCTGCCCACGGCTCCGAAACAGGTACGGACGGACCTCGATGATCAAGGCGATCAGGCCGATCTTCATCACTTCCTCGACCGCCGGCCCGACCACCACGATCGCCAACACCCCGCCGAACGTGGCGATGAAAGCGCCGAGCACCGCCCAAGGCCCGCCCAGGGCCATAATCCCCAGCACGACTCCCCAAGACTTGGCCGCCGAGGTCAGGGCCATCCGATCGACCAGCCACGCGCTGTAACCGGTCCCCTGGGTGTCTGTGGTCGGGGCGAGCAGCAGCTTGTGCCCACACTCCGGGCAAGGCTCGCCCACCTTGGTGCCCCGCAGGTTGTAGCCGCACTGGTCGCAAGACCAGTCACGTGTGATCAGCTCGCCGGGACGCACCCGCATCACCGGTTCATCGAACACATCGTGATGGGCTTGCACCCCCGCGGCGTCGGGCCCCTGACGAGACAGCTTCTGAACCGCGCGGGCCTCAGCGGGATCGGGCGTAAACGGCTGACCGCTGAGGTGCGGTTCGTTTTCGATCCCGGGCTGGTGCTTGGGCTTGGGCAAAGTTTTCTATCCGTTGATCGCGGCGGCTTCGCCTCGGCGTTTCACGGCCGTGCCGTAGGCAAACACCTCGACCTGCATGTTGCCGCCTTGCCGCCCCTTCATCATGGAGATGTTGGAGAACTCCAGGCGGACATTCCAGACCTCGTGCGCCCCGATCTGCTGAGCCGCCTCACGCAACCGCATCAACGCCTCGCGTCGGCCACGCTGCATCAAGCGGTCGGCAGATTTCACCTCACCGCCAACCAGGTTGCGCAGTTTCATCAGGAAGGATTTCCAGTAGTCGGTGGCGATCACGACCTGGCCGCTGACCATGTGGCTGTGGACCACGTTGTCCGGCTTGGTGATGAGCTTACGGTTGTCCAGCGGCACCGGGCACTCGGCTTCACGCTGCTCCAGAGCACGGAAGTGTCGCCGTTCGGCCATGCCTCCGAAGATCAGCCCCACGGGCAGCATGATGATCTGCCAAACAAATTGGATGATCGCGTCCACGCTCAGTAACCCTCCCCGGGAGCGGCGGCCGACGATGGGCTGGCGGACAGCCGGACCGCCGTGCCGTAGGCGTAGAGTTCGGCGGCCCCGGAAGCGACGGCGCTGGTGGTAAAGCGCACGTTAACGACCGCATCAGCGCCGAGTTGCTGGGCCTGGGCCAGCATGCGTTCGATCGCTTCGCGGCGGGCCTCGGTGAGCAGTTCGGTGTAACCCTTGAGTTCACCCCCGACCAAGTTCTTGAAACTCGCGGCGATATCTCGCCCAACGTTCTTGGCCCGGATCGTGTTGCCCTGCACGATGCCGAGCGTCTGCTCGATCTCGTATCCCGGAATCGTTTCGGTATTCACAACTATCATGTTTACTCTCTGAAAGGCGAAGGAGTCCGTCGAACCAACCAGAGCGCATATCTGAGACCACCCTGGACCGGACCAGCATAACGGCTTTGTGTAGCACAGCCGAGAAAATCACCGCGAAGATTTTGTAAAGATGCAGGTTCGCCCGAGCCGATCAGTTGCCCCGCCAGAAGCGCGGCAGCAGCAGGACGGCGACGGCGTAGACCTCGAGTCGGCCGAGCATCATGAGCAGGCTCATCAGGGCGAGCGAGGGGGTGGAGAACCAGCCGTAGTTCTGGGTGGCACCGATGCCGTTGAACCCGGGGCCGATGTTGCCCAAGGTCGAGAGGCTGGCGGTGGCGGCGGTGAGGAAGTCGATCTCGAAGCCGCCGGTGTGGGTCTCGAAGATGCCGATGAGCAGCGCCCCCACCGACACCAGCAGGAGGATGAGCAGGCAGTAGGTCAGGGCCCCGAGTTTCATCTCGTCGTCCACGATGCCGCCGCTGACCCGCAGGGGCCGTACGACCTGCGGCCGAAAGGCCCGCTCCAGCGAGGCCAGGATCACCTTGATCGCGATCCAGAAGCGGATGACCTTGATGCCCCCGGCGGTGGAGCCCGCGCAGCCGCCGATGAACATCAACCCGATCAAGAGCGATCGGCTGAGGAACGGCCAGAGGTCGTAGTCGGCCGTGGTGAAGCCGGTGCCGGTGTGCAGGGCGATCGTCTGGAACCCCGCGAAACGCAGGGCCTGCATGGCCGAGGCGTGCACGGTCTCCCCGGCGGTGGTGATGATGTCGGTGCCCATGATGTTGGCCGCCACCAGCACGATCACGAGCATCTTCAACGTCAGGTACACCCGCAGCTCTTCGTCCTTGTAGACCGCTTTCCATCGGCCGCGCACCAGGAGGAACATCAACCCGAAGTTCACCCCCGCCAGCAGCATGAACACCATCGAGATGATGTCGCAGGCCACCGAGTTGTATGCCCCCATGCTCGCGTCACGCGTCGACAGCCCGCCCGTCGACACGACCGAGAAGCTGTGGCAGACGCTCTCGAACCACGACAGCCCGGCGAGCTTGTACGACGCCACCGCGGCGGCGGTAATGGCCATGTAGATCAGCCAGAGGATGCGGGCGGTTTCTTTGATGCGGGGGCGGACGCCCTGCTGCTGCGGGCCCGGGGCCTCGACGTTGAACAGCCGCTTGCCCCCCACGCCGATCATCGGCAGCACCGCGACGAACAACACGACGATGCCCAGCCCGCCGAGCCAGTGCGTCATCGATCGCCATAGCAGTAGGCTCTTGGGCAGCCCCGGGATGTCGGACACCACCGTCGCCCCGGTGGTGGTCAGCCCGCTCATCGCCTCGAAGTAGCAGGCCACGAACGATTCGAAGACGTGGGCGTCCGCCGCGTTGTCGTTGCTGCGGATCGTCGCCCAGACCCAGAACGGAAGCGCCGCGACCATCGCCCCGATGAACCAGCTCGTGGCGACCAGCAGCAACGCCTCCCGCCGGTTCATCAGCTCGGCCTTGACGCCCCGCCCGGTCATCCAGATGCCCCCGCCGACCACGGCCCCGAGCAGCGCCGAAACGCCCATCGCCTGCACGCCCAACAGCTCCCCCATGCCGCGCCGCGACCAGAGGAACCACTCGATCGCCACGATGACACACATGCCCGCGCTGAGCACGAGCATGAGCAGTCCGAGTTGGCGGAAGACGTTGCGGTAGTTCATGGGCTAGGCAGTAGGCGGCGGGGAGTAGGCAGTGGGGAAGGCATGCGTGCCTGGACACGTGTTGCTGCCGCTCAACCGCCGAAGATTTTTTTCAGCTCTCGACCGCATTCCGACGGGGCGATGACGACGACCATGTCGCCGGGCTTGATGGTGTCGTCCGCTCCGGGGACGAAGACCGTTTCGCCACGGCTGATGGCAGCGATGATCGTCCGGGCGGGGAACTCGACGTCTTTCAGCGGGATGCCGATCACCTTCTTGGCGAGGCTGGGCACGCGGATCTCGTACACATCGGCGATGCCCTCGGCCAAGGGGGCGAGCTGGCGGACGCTCTCGCCGCTGAGCAGGCGCTCAATCTCGTTCACCGCGGTGGAGCGCGGGCTGAACGCGTGGTCCAGCCCGATGTGGCCGATCAGGTGCAGGTAGGTCGGGCGCTGCAGCACCGCGATCGCGCTCTTGGCGCCCATGCTCTTGGCGCGGGCGGCGGCGAGGATGTTGGTTTCTTCATCGTCAGTGCACGCCACGAAGGCATCGACCTGGTCGACGCGCTCGTCGAGCAGGATGTCGGAGTTGATCACGTCGCCGTTGATCAGCGTGACCCACGGCAGCTTCTCGGCGAGTTCCTGAGCGCGGTGCACCCGCTGCACAAACAGCCGGACCGCGAAGTTGCGGTTGCGCAGCTCCCGGCAGAGCCAGACGCCCTGGGTCGAGCCGCCCATGACCATGACCTTCAGCCGGCCGCCCGCCTCGGGCTTGAAGAGCTTGATGGTTTTCTCGAACGTCTTGGATTCGCCGATGAGCGTCACGATGTCGCCGGCCATGACCTTGGTGTCGGCCACGGGGAGGAAGGCGTCGTCGCTGCGCTCCACCGCGGCGACCAGCGTCGAGGCGGGCAGCTTCAGGTCCTTGAGCGCCACGCCCGCCGCCTTGGCGTTCTCCGAAACGGTGATGCTCTGCATCTCGATCGCGCCCTTGGCGAAGTTCTCGACCGCGTGGGAGCCGGGCGAGCGGAGCGTCGCGGCGATGGCCTGGGCCGTGGTGAACTCGGGGCAGACCAGGTGGTCGATGCCCAGGTGGTCGGCGTAGTTGAGGCCCTTTGCTTCGTAATACGCCGAGTGGTGCACCCGGGCGATCGAGCGTTCGCAGCCCACCGCCGTGGCGATCGAGGCCGCCAGCAGGTTGATCTCGTCGATGTTGGTCGCACCGATGAATAGGTCGGCCTTGCTCGTGCCGGCTTCGAGCAGCACGTCCGCCTGGGTGCCGTTGCCCACCAGCGAACGGATATCCATCGCTTCGTCGATCTCGGCGAGTCGCTTGGGGTCCTGATCGATCAGCGTGATGTTGTGCCCGGCGGGCGAGAGCACCTCGGCCGAGTGGCGGCCGACCTCGCCGGCCCCGCAGATGACAATGTTCATAGTCGACGGTTCCAGGAACCTTGAAATCCCCACACCATTTTACGGCAAGTCCATCTCAAACGCAGCAATCGCTTATGTGGACCGAAACGCAAACGTTGGGCAGCAGGCTGTGAAAACCGTTCAGATCAGTCGATCAATTCGGGCTTGGGCGGGGCGTCGGCGATCGTGGGGCCCGGCACGATGCCCAAACCACGCAACCGGTCCTTGACTTCGTCGCTCGTGGAATCGACGTAGTAGCCGTAGCGCAGCGCCTGGATCGCGTTGGGCGTGTCGTTGACCGAGATGTAGAAATCCGCGATCGCCAGGTACGGTGTGGTGTCGCCCTCGGGCGCGAAGTAGGCAGCCTTTTGCAGTGCCGTCTTCTGGCCGTCGGCGTCGCCGAGCAAGCCCATGTACTTGGCCTTACGCAGGAAGTCCACGGACGACTGGTTGTAGTTCTGGATCATGTTGTCCAGGAAGCCGTACAGCGTTTCGTACCGCTCTTGCTGGAAGTACGCCTCGGCCAGCGAGTCGGCGATCCGGGGGGTCCACTCCGGGTCGTCGGGTCGCAGCGCCAGGGCCTGCTCCAGCGGGGTCTGGGCGGGGATGGGCTTATCCAGCTGGAGCATCGTCACGCCGAGGTAGTACTGCGAGCGGTAGTCGCTGGGCTTTTTGTCGACCGCGGCCTGGAAGTGCTCGGCGGCGGTGATGTAGTCCCGCTCGCGGTAGCTGTCGTATCCCAGTTCGCGGTACACGACGTTGTTCTTGCAGCCGGTCAGAGCGACCACGCCCACGAGCCCCAAGGTCAACACAGCGGTTTTGAGTTTCATCATCATCGAGTCCTTCGGGGAACCACGGGAGCGGTAAACATCCGGGCAGCCGTGTCACACGCCAACTTGGGGCGTAGGGCCGACTTCACCAAGCCAAAAGAATAGACCCACCGCCACGCCCCAGCAAGCCATGACGCCCCCGTCCGACATTATCACCCGTTACCACGCGATCCCCGAGCCGACTGGTGTTAGGCTGTGGCCCAGATGCAATGGCCCACCACCCTGCTGCGCCACGACACCCCCGCCGCGATGAACTCCGGGGTCCAGCCGCACTACGACTGGCTCATCCTCGATCCGCAGGCCCACCGAAACCCGGACCTGGGGCTCTGGACCATGCGGACCCCCGCCCACTGGCGCGACTGGCCCAAACTCCAACGCCTCGACCTCACCCCCCTGCCCCGACACCGGCGACGCTACCTGCACTGGGAAGGCCAACTTACCGGCAA
Organism: Algisphaera agarilytica; assembly: GCF_014207595.1. Classification (NCBI taxonomy): domain Bacteria; kingdom Pseudomonadati; phylum Planctomycetota; class Phycisphaerae; order Phycisphaerales; family Phycisphaeraceae; genus Algisphaera; species Algisphaera agarilytica. The sequence goes on along the minus strand of NZ_JACHGY010000001.1, from coordinate 2,937,301 downwards.
CCGCGGCCACGTCCACATCGCCGGGCGGGGGCACGTCGTCGCCCACCTGTGGACCCCGGCAAGGATCGAACTGACGCTGCACCCCCACGCCGCCAACCACGCCACCGAAGAACCGATTGCGCTGAGTCTGACCCCCCTCGCGGCGGGCTGGCGTGGCGTGGTGAATTCCCCAGTGCGCTGATTTTTCTCTCGCCGACACCGCCCCGAACCGTCATAATGCATGTCCGATCCGAGTCGCTTTCTCCCGCGACGTTTTGATTCTTTTCTTTTTTCGTTCCGTTCTGGAGTGCCCCGATGTCCGACAAATTCAGTGACGAAGACCTGCTCGCCAACGCCATCCCCATCGATCTCTCCGGCGAGGAGGAAGAAGAACACGCGAAACTCAAAGCCCCCGACGACGGCATCGAACGAAGCGACGACGCCGACCTCACGCCCATCGACCTCGACGAAGGCGGACTCACCGACGACCCGAACCAGAAGTCGATGATCCAGGTGTTCGGCGAGAACACCCGCAAGGCCCACGCCGACCACTGGAACCGCACGCCCAACGCCACCGGCAGCGGCGCGATTCACGTCAAAACCTTCGTCGCCAAGCTCCGCCTCGACGCCATCGACAACCTCGACGAACAGGTCAACAACTGGCTGGACAACCACCCCGAGTACGAGGTCAAGTTCGTCACCACCAGCGTCGGCAAACTCGTCGGGAAGATCAGTGAAGACGCGATCTTCATGAACGTGTGGGTCTAAACCGAGCGTTGGTTTTCGTGTCCCGGATTCGCGACCGGCGGGCCATGCGCAGGTGGTGTCGTGCTAGGATAAACCTGTCATGACGCCGCGCTTCCGACCGGCATTTCGATTCATTCGCTTCGTGATGACGGGGCTGGCTTGCGGCGTGTTGCTCGCCTCGATCGGCTGCGCTCAGGCCGATCTATCGAGCGCCCAGAACGCCTACCGCAACGGCAACCTGCCGGGCGCCGAGAAGTGGATCGACCAGTACGTCAAGAACCAGGGCAAGGGCGTCAACCGGGTTATCGCTTACCTCGAGCAAGGCAACATCCGCAGGGACCAGGGCGACCTGCAAGGGAGCCTCGCCGCCTTCGACATCGCCGACGCCGCGATCAACGAGATCGACCTAGCGCCGGACGTGAGTTTGTCGCGTGAGACGTTGGCGGCGTTTTCCAATCTCAACGCCCTGCCCTACCGCGGGACGTACGCCGACCGCATCATGCTCTACACCCTGCGGGCGATGAACTACCTCGAGCTGGGCGACTCCGAACGCGCCCGCGTCGAGCTCCGCCGGGCCTACGAACGCCAGCGGGACGCGATCGCGCTCAACGCCAAGAAACTCGAAGAAGCCCGCGAAGCCGCCAAGGCCGAGTCGGCCGGCAACAACGGATACGACGCCGAGCGTGCCCAGAGCGACCCGAATTTCCAGGCGGGCCTCAACGAGTCTTACGCCGGGCTGAACCAGTACCGCGGCTACGGCGACTACGCCAACCCGTTCGCCGAGTGGCTGCAAGGCATCTACTACTTGGGCGACGCGGCCGACGGCTCGGACGTCGAACGCGGCCGCATGTCGCTCTCGCGCACCGCCGGCATGGTCCCGGGCAACACCTTCCTCGATGCCGACCGCCGCATGGCCGAGAGCATCGCCGGCGGCGGCCCCACGCCCCGCACCACCTGGGTCGTCTTCGCCACCGGCACCGCCCCGCTCCGCGCCCCGATCCGCATCGACATCCCCCTGTTCATCTTCGACGGCAGCGTCGACTACGTCGGGGCCAACTTCCCCATGCTCGTCGAAAACTCCAACTACCTCTCGACGCTCTCCGTTCAGCCCGAGGGCGAGCAGAGCAGCGCCGCGGTCCAGACCCAGCTGCTCGCCGACATGGACTCGATCGTGGGCGAGGAATTCAAGAACGACCTCCCGGTCATCATCACCAAGACATTGATCGCTGCGGGCACCAAGGCCACCACCGCGTACCTCATCCGCAAGAGCCTCGAAGACAGCAACAGCAGCGACAGCCTGACCTCGCTCGTGCGCATCGCCACCACGGTGTACCAATACGCCGCGAACCAGGCCGACCTGCGGACCTGGGGGTCGCTGCCCAAGCAATACCAGATCGCCCGCTTGCCCACGCCCGACTCGGGTAAAATCACGATATCGGCAGGCGGCTACTCGGCGTCTGCGCCCGGCGGCGCCGTCGCCCGCGCCGCGACGCCGATCACCGTCGAACTGCTCCCCGGGGAGTTTAACGTCGTCGTCGTCCGTTCAATCAACACCTACTCCCCCTTCCGTGTCTCTCAGTTTTCTCTTGGAAAGGATGCCCCGCGATGGATCGAACCCTCCGCTCAATAGCTCCGACCCTGCTCCTGGTTGCCTCGCTCCTGGTTCTCCCGGCCTGTCAGACCGTGAACACCACCGAACGCGCCGACCCCGACTACGAACGGGTCTACATCGAAGACGCCCGCGTCACCACCGACAACTCCCTCAAGAAAGCCGCCGGCCTGGTCCGCCTGAACGAGACCACGCTCGACAGCGGCTTCCTCAAAGTACAGGCCGAGGTCTACAACGACACCCGTGAACGCAAGCGTGCCCACTACCGCTTCGAGTGGTTCGACGCCGACGGCATGCTGATCAAGACCTCGCTGTCGAACTGGAAAGCCATCTCGCTGGCAGGCAAAGAATCGCAGTTCATCACCGCGGTGTCCCCGACCAAGACCGCGACCGATTTCCGTCTGAAGCTCATCGAACCCGAAAAATAAAACCCCGACCCGAAACTCCACGCAAGGAAGAACCATGACCAAGCTCCTGTCCACCACCGCCCTGGCCGTCGCCGCCGCGTGCTTCGTCGGCGCCTGCACCAACAACCCCGCCCGCCGGATCGACCCGCAGGGCACCGAAACGATCACGACCTACGACCAGCTCGACATCCAGGACGCCACCGACGCGGCCGCCGAGCTCTCCGAATCGCTGCTCGCCTCGGGCCGACTCGGCAAGGACGGCGAGCCGTCGATCATCGCCATCGACCGCTACATCAACAACACCACCCAGCAGATCGACCGCGACGAGGTCATTAAGAAGATCCGCGTCACCCTCAACAAAGCCGGCGTCGCCCAAACCCTGACCACCATCGACTCCCGAGGCGAGACCGGCGGCGAAAGCAACATCGCCTCGAAGTTCGCCAAGGAAAACATCGACAACGAAGGCAGCGCCGTCACCCCCGACCCACTCGTGCCCGACTACGCCCTGACCTACAAAATCCTGGAAAACAAGGCCCGGGCCGGCAAGATCCGCCAGACCACGTTCACCTTCCAGATGTCGCTGGTCGATGTCCGCAACGGCCTCGCCGTGTGGGAAGACGAGAAGCAGATCACCAAGCAGGGCGACAAGTCCTCGGTCGGTTGGTAAGACCATCCGCTGAGTGAGCGATCGCAGATCGCTACCGCTCCCCGACCGCAGATAACCACAGCCACTCCCTCTTGACCTTGCATGATCCATGCAAGGTCTTTTTTGAGCGGTCGCTCATCGCCCCGCGTGTGCCGTGCCCGAACCCCTTCGCCTTGCTGCCTACAAATCGAATACGCTATCGCTATGCACGGGGTAAAAAACACCGCAACGAAATCGTCAGTCTTTTCGATGACCTATCGAAACCGCAGTCTGTATATCGCGGCGTGTTTCGTTGCGGCGTGCATGAGTGTCGCCGCATCCGCCGAGCCGCTCACCGCCGCGATCCTGGGGTGGAGCGTGGACGACGACCACTACGTTTCCCACCGCGAAGCCGCGCAACTCACCGACTGGCTGGAGGCCGAGCTGTCCGCGGATGAGCAGTACCGGTGGGTGGACCGCGCCACCCTGGAGGCGACCCGTGAAGAGCTCTCGCTCGCCGCGGCCGGCGGGATCGCCGACCCCGCGACCTGGCTGCGTGTCGGGCTCTGGGTCCAGGCCGACCTGATCGTCACCGGCCGGGCGGAATCCAAAAGCGACGGCTGGACCCTCACCGGCCAGGTCATCGACGTAGAACGCGCCGACGTGCTGGTCTCCTGGGAAACGAAAATCCCCGGCGAAGACAAAAAGCCGTTGGACTTGGCCGGCCTGGACATCGCGGCCTGGCTGAGTGCGGCACAACAAGCGGTCGGGGAAGCGAAAGCGATTTACGACGCGTCGCGAACACAGGTGGCGGTCGCCGTACTGCAGTTCGAAAACACCACGGATGTCGGTCGGCGGCTGGACCACCTGGAATACAAACTGGAGCGCGTCCTGCCCGAGGCTTTCAAGCAAGACGCCCGGCTCAGGCTCTTGCGTTTCCCCGGCGCTCCCCAGGCCACCGCCGAACACGAACTGGTCCTCAGCGGCTTGGCGGCCGACCGGGACGGCGCTCCACGACGGATCGCGGATGCGTACGTGTGGGGCCAGTACCGCGAGGTGGATTGGCAGGGCGTGCCGTTCCGCAAAGTGAAGGTCGAGTTCACGCTCCATCTCTGGGACGGCAACGGCCCGCCGATCGAACGCGTCTTCCACGGCCTGGCCGGGGAACAACCTGCGCTGCTGAAAGACGTGATCGAGACGATCCTGGAATGGGCCGGCCAACAAACCGCCGACAACACCGCCGCGCACAACACCGAGATCGCCCGGCAGATTTCCCAAACCCTGCAGGCACGAGCCACCCGCTTGCAGGCCATCAACCGGGGCAACGAGTGGGATGTCACCAACGGCTTCCGTCACCGGTGGCGACGCACGGTTCGTTTGTTGGAAATCGCCTACTTCTTCGACGCCGAAAACGCCGACCTCCACCGCGAACTGCTCGCCGAGCGCTACCGCGACGACCTGTCGTACCTCAATCGGGTGCTCTACGGCGAGCCGTGGCGGCGGTCGGCGCTGGACGCCGAGATCCAACACCACGTCGACCGCTTCGGTTTCGACGTCACCTGGCCGACCTCGTTCCGCACCCCCAGCGGCGGATCCCTGACCGACAACCGGTTCCCCCACGGGGGAAAGATGAGTGTCGCGGCGTTGCATAGCCTGAACCGGCCGCTGCGAGGCGGCACGGGCCTGCGCGAAACGCCGAGAGACATACGCAAGCAAGAGATCGAGCGCTACCAAAAGCTCGCGATCCGCCGGGCCCACGCCGCGCTCGAAGCCCACCCCGACCTCGACACGTTGAAAGCAGCCCTGGGTTTAGAGCTTGCCGACGGCGCCAAGACCAAGGCAGATCTGCTCGAACACTTTTGGCCCAAGCTCGATCTCCAGGTCCAACGCAACCAGCACAAGTGGCAAGCCCAACTCATCCGCAAAACGCTGGGCGCGGCGGGACGCGAAACGGAAGCGCAGGCCTACATCGACCAACTGGAAATCGTTGACCCGCCTCGCCGAGCGCGGCGTGACCCCGACACCCTGCCGTCCGACACCGGGCCGTTCAGCGACAACATGGATTTCCTGCCGCGGCTCACCCAGCTGACCGCCCCGACCGACGGCTGGCCGCCCTTGCTCGAGGCCGAGGTCCGCCCGTTCAAGCTGCCGGGATTCTCTTATTACGAATTCCCCCAGATGTGGCGGCACGGCGAATCGCTGTGGATCAACGTCTTACTCGAGAGCCACCGGCGACGCACCAGCGAACTCAACATCTGGCGATACACTCCCGCCGACGAGAAATGGCACGGCACAACCGGGTGGATACGCACCAACCGACGCGTCACCAAAGCCCTGCCGTCCCCCGCGTTTGATCCCGACAGCGTGTGGCTGGCGACCGAGGGCCACAGCGTCGGCCGGCTCGACGCCACCACCGGTGAGTCGAAGGTCTACGGCCCGCTGGTCGGCCTGACCTCGACCCGGTTCCGCGACGCCGTCACCACACGCGACCGCCTGATCTTCGGCGGCGGCGAACGCGGCGAGCACGGGCAGCTCAACATGTACCTCCCCGCAAGCGAAGACTGGGTAGCGTTCGCGGTGCCCACCGATCTGTATGACGGCGCCCTGATCGAGCGTCTCACGGCCACCGACGAAACCGTGCTGGTTGCCGGCACGCACTGGGGCAGCTCGCCGATCCTCCTCCGCTTCGACCTGGCTTCCGGAGCGTGGACGCCGATGCGATCGCAATGGCTGGACCACGTGCGTCAGGCCGAGGACACCCAGGAGCTCCGGCCGCAGCCCCGCACCGATCGGCTTAATCCCGACGTCCTGTACCGCGACCCGGACGGCAAAACCCTCTGGCTCGGGAGCCCCTTCGGCCTCACCCGCTACCGCCCCGCCGAGGACACCATGGACACGTGGTTCGCCCGCCCGCCGGCCCACCCCGACGACCCGCCGAGCGACGGCGAGCCGCCCGTCCGCCTCTTCGGCGTCATCTCGGCGATCGAAGCCCTGCCCGACGGCCGACACCTCGTGGTCGCCACCGACAGCCACCAGAGCCGACGCGGCCTGGGCGGCTCGAACATCGGCCATTACCTGTTCGTCTTCGACAAACAAACCGAGCAATGGGTGGGATACCTCCCGCTGCCGTTTTCGGGCTATGCCCGCGTCCGGCAACTGCTCGCCCACGAGTCCGAACTGTGGCTGAGCACCACACGGGGCAATGTCGAGGTGCGCGTCCTCGATCTCGATGCGCTGGGCTTACCGACCCCCTAGCTCTTGATGCAGATACAAAAACAGCGAGCTGTTGAAGCTCGCCTTGCCTCGACCCGTGGCCCCGAATTGAAGGAACCCACGATCGGTAAATTCTGGGTGCAGGCGGTGCTGTGCCTGCAATGGGCCCGGTAGGATTCGAACCTACGACCTCACCCTTATCAGGGGTGCGCTCTAACCAGCTGAGCTACGAGCCCGATCCACGCCAGAAGCATGGCGGCTGTCCGACCGGGCGACGCCGCGGGCGGCCCGGCATTATGACAAAATTTTTCCGGAATGCCAACACGGCCCAACGTTGCTCGATCCGGCACTCGTTTCCGCCGGAATCACCGGGCGATCGCCGACCGAATCCCCAGCGGACGACGGGCAGAAGTTACGGCGAATCTCGGACCTCGACCGTGTAGTTGGGGCTTTCGCGGGTGATGCTGATGTCGTGGGGGTGGTTCTCGGCGAGGGTGGCGCCGCTGACCCGGACGAACTGGCCGTGCTCACGCAGGTCGTCGATCGTCTGCGTGCCGCAGTAGCCCATGCCCGCCTTGAGGCCGCCGACCATCTGGTAGACGAAATCGCTGAGCGGGCCGCGGTAGGGCACGCGGCCCTCGACGCCCTCGGGGACGAGCTTGTCCTTCTTGGTGACGCCCTTCTGCGAGTAGCGGTCGGCCGAGCCCGCGAGCATCGCGCCTTGGCTGCCCATGCCGCGGTAGGTCTTGTAGCGTCGGCCGTGGTGGATCACCAGGTCGCCGGGCGATTCATCCAGACCGGCGAAGAGGCTGCCGAGCATGACCAGTGAAGCACCGGCGGCGATGGCTTTGGTGATGTCGCCGGAGTGGCGGATGCCACCGTCGGCGATGACGGGGATGTCGGCCTCGCTGGCGGCACGACACGCGTTGAAGATCGCGGTGACCTGCGGGACGCCGACGCCCGAGACGATGCGGGTGGTGCAGATCGACCCCGGGCCGATGCCGACCTTGACCGCATCGGCCCCGGCCTCGATGAGGTCGCGGGCCCCCTGCTCGGTCGCGATGTTGCCGGCAATCACGTCGATGGTGTAGCGGGCCTTGATCGCCCTGACGGTGTCCATGACGTTGCCGCTGTGGCCGTGGGCCGAGTCGACGATGATGACATCCACCTCGGCCCCGATCAGGGCATCGACCCGATCCATCTGGTGCACACCCACGGCGGCCCCGACCCGCAGCCGGCCGCGGTCGTCGCGGCACGCCAGGGGGAACGCGTCCTGCTTGGCGATGTCGCCCATGGTGATCAGTCCGGTGAGGCGGCCGTCGTTGTCGATCAGCAGGAGCTTCTCGACCTTGTTGGTGTTGAGGATGGTCTCGGCCTTTTCGAGCGTGGTCTCCGGCGACGCGGTGACCAGGCGGTCCTTGGTCATGACCTCGTGCAACGGCGTGGCGTCGTCGGTGAGGAACATCATGTCCCGACGGGTGACGATGCCCACGACCTTGCCGCGGGAGGTGCCGTCGAGGGTGACGGGCACGCCGGAGATCTTCTGCTCGTTCATCAGCCGCCGGACCTCGGAGGCGGGGGCCTCGGGGGGCAGGGTGACTGGGTCGGTGATGACGCCGTTGGCCGAGCGTTTGACCTTGGTGACCTCGCGGACCTGGTCCTCGATGGACAGGTTCTTGTGGATCACGCCGAGGCCGCCCTGCTGGGCGAGGGCGATGGCCAGGGCCGACTCGGTCACGGTGTCCATGGGCGAGGACAGCACGGGGATATTGAGCCGGATATTCCGGGTCAGCCGGGTGGAAGTATCGGTCTGGTTGGGGACGACGTCGCTGCGGGCGGGCAGCAGGAGCACGTCGTCGAAAGTGATTCCGTCGGAGAGGATCTTGGGTTCCATGTCTTAGTATCCCGAGTAACGGGAGTAGCGTCAACATGGGAAAATGGTGAGGACGACCGAATGCCGGTTCGGGGTGAAGGGCCCTCAAAAAAACAAGCCGACCCCTTTCGGGGCCGGCTCGTGTTTCAAATTGCGAGATGCAATTCAGACAACTCAAATGCAGTGGAGATTAGCCACGCATGTTGTAGTAGTCGCCATCTTCTTGCTCGAGCTTCAGAGCGGCGTTCGAGTTGGCCGCACCACCGTTGGTGTAGTCTTCGTTGTCGGTACCACCAGCGTTGGAGAAGATGTTGTCGTTGTCAACCGCTTGAGCGTTGCCGTACTTGGTTTGCTCAAACTCAGCGGTGGTTTCGAACGAGGTCGAGTTGTCGTTGCGGGTCACACCACCACGCCAGTCGCCGGAGTCCAGTTCGGTCCAGACCGAGCTGATGTCGGTACCGGCGGTCGCGTCGTTGCCGGTGTTGAGGTCGGCGATGATGATGGCGGCGGTGTTGAGGGTTTCCTTCCACTCGATCGCACGGGTACCACCGGCGGTGGTCACAGCGGGAGCATCACCAACGTTCAGGCCCGAGTTGTCGCCCAGGTCGAGCATGGCGTACGAGTAGTTGGTGCGGGCCACGGGGTCGTCCACAGCCACTTCGGTCGCGCCCGAGTCGGCGGGGTTGAGCACGTAGTCGGGGGTGAAGAAGTTGCCGTTGAGCATCTTCGCGACGACGTCACGTTGGCTGCCGATGGCTTGGCCGCCGTAACCGTCCGAGTTGGGGGTGGTGTTGTTGGCGACGTCGAAGTCAACCAGGTCGCCCGAGCCGTCCAGGACGGGGAAGTAACCATCGTTACCACCCTTCTTGTTGGATTGGGCGAAGGTGACGAAACCTTGGTGGATACCACGCAGCTGCGTGTTGTTAGCCATCTGACGGGCGGTACGACGAGCCGCACCGAGGGCCGGCAGAAGGATGCCGATGAGCAGGGCGATGATCGAGATCACGACCAGCAGTTCGATGAGGGTAAAACCTTTTTGACGTTGCATGAAAACTCCTAGATGAAAAAAACAAACCACGATGAGGGGCGAAAATGGTTACCGCGAGTCGCGGGATGAAAGCCGTTAAATCCGCTGAGCCGATCGGCGGGAGCAATCGCAACCTGCCGAAGACAGACAACAAGATGGAAAATGGCGTTTACGGGAAGCGGGCTTTCGGGTACTCAGGCACCGGTCTGGCCATCCAGCGGCCGGTATTGGGGGGAAACTGGCAGGAGCGACTCGGGGGGTCATTTTCGCGGAGCTGGTGGGTGAACGTACACGCCACATTCAGCTCACGTGGAGCCGTTACGCAGGCTCCAGAACAAACAGGCAAATTCAGTCCATAAAATCGAAGGCGGAGATAAGGATTCCGTCGATTGAGTTTGTGTGAACCACTAAAAAAGAACTTCAGCGAAAGAACGAAAATCCGCTTTCACAGCAGGTGTATTTTAACCCCTGCCGCACGAGAGCGTTATCAGTGAATCCCTGATTACACCCTCAGTTAACACTCGCGCCAGGGGCTTCCTATAGCGAGTTTATCAACGATAACCGAGCTTAACACCCCGTGTCAAGGATTCTGATACACACGAAGAATCGCGTCATCGCCTACATTCAGCGGATCTGGACATGGATGGCTCGAAATCCCCCTCAATGGGCGTCAAACCAACTTTTTTCGCGATTTGAGCTACGTCAGTCCGCACGATTTTTTTTCAACTAAACTATTTTTTCGGACCCGATTCGCCTTTTTTTACCCCGCCCGGAGCTTTCTGGACATGCTGCCAAGTCAGACCCAACGCGTCCTGATGCTCTTTGCCGTGATCATCGGCACCGTCGCGTGGTGGTGGCTTGGTGGGTTCCTGCCGCCCAGCGATGGGCTGCACGGCTGGTCACTCTTTGACGCCAGCACCGGTAAGGCCCCCGCCGTCGGACTCCTGCTGCTGACCGCCCTGCCCGCGTTGCTCGCCGCCAGCTTCGTGGCCGTCTCCGGCAACCCCATCTCGGGGGTCTTCTGCGTCGCCCTGGCGGGCACCATCGCCCACCACGGCAACGGCTTCGCGGGCGTGGCCCGACGCGCAGCCGACTCCGGCGGACAGTCGGCGCTCTTCCCGCAGCTCGCGGTTGAGTTGATCCTGGGTATCGCCCTGCTCGCGTTGCTGCTGCTGGGCCTGCAGGCGGCGCGGCGGCTGTGGGTGCAACGGGTCCCCCTCCGGTTGCGCAGCCGGCACCTCGGCGAACAGCTCGACCTCTTGAAACTCGACCAGAAGTCCCTCACCGCGGGCCTGGTCACCGCCGCGATCGGTGCGGTGCTCAGCGCGGGGCTGCTCCGCAACGAAGACCCACAACAAGTCGCGGGTGGGCTGGTGTTGGCGTTTAGCCTGGCGGCGCTCATCGGCCACGCGGTGTCGCCCAACCATCGCCCGTTTGCGTCACTCATCGCCCCGGCCGTGGTGGGCATCGTGGGGTACGCCTGGGCCTGGCAAAGCCTCCGCGGCACCGCGGAAAACGATGCACTGCTCGGCGCGTTGTACGGCAACGAATTGCCCGGCCTCGCGATGGGACTGCCGCTGCACTACCTCACCGCGGGCGTGCTGGGCTGCACCATCGGCATCGGCATCGGCCAACTCGTCGAGAAAGCCAAGCTCGCCGAGGGATAAACCACGGCAAAGCACACACACCGGAAGTTATTTGTCTTGGTCCCCTCTACCCCGGGAGAGGGAGCCAAACCGATCCACAAAGACAATTCTCACACCGGCAACCCGGGCAGGCCGTCGAGGCTCGTGCGGTTTTTGTTGCGTTGGTACCGCTCAACGCCCTCAGTCCCCTGCTTCTCGGCCCAATCGGTCAGCTCGGTGCGCTGCTCCTTGTACTCCATCAGCGGCACGCCGTATCCGCAGGAGTCGGCGATGCGGTCGGCGTGGATGCGGATGACCGAACGCACGCCCGGCCCGTCGCCCTGCTCGGGGAAGTGGGCCAAAAGCGACTCGAACGCTTCGTGCTCGGGCAGCACCACCTCGCCCCGCCCCTGGATGCGGAAGATGTTGGGTCGGCCCTCGAAGGCGCAGAACATCAGGCAGATCCGGCTGTTCTCGTTGAGGTGGGCGATAGTCTCCACGCCCGACCCGGTGAGGTCGAGGTACGCCACGGTCTGGTCGTCCAGCACCACGAACGTGCCGTCGAGGCCTTTGGGCGATAGGTTGATCAGGCCGTCGTCCGCGAGCGGCGCGGTGGCGACGAAGAACATCTTCTGCTCGGCGATGAATTGCTTCTGCTTGGCGTTGAGTTTGGGGCGTGATTCGTCCATGCGGCCAGTATAGGCGGGGGTATTGGAAATCAGCCGTGTTTCGTAGGTCAGGTCTTCGACCTGACACGAGACTGAAAACACTTGGTGTCAGGTCGAAGACCTGACCTACCGACAGCGAGTTGTCCAAGGGCCAAAGATGCGGATCGTGACCCTGATCTTTACACTGCTCAGATGGCCAAAGGCCTCAAGCTCACCGACCGACTGAACCGCCGCCTGATCGAGAGCGGCTTCTCCAAGGACTGGTACCTCATCCCCCTGGCCGCGGTCATCGGTGCGCTCACCGGGCTGCTCGCCACCGGCTTCGACCTGCTGGTCGAGTCCTCGGGCCACTTCTTCTTCGGCGTGCTGGGCCAACAACGCTTCCCCGGCTCACGGCTGGCGCTCTTGGTCATCCTCCCAGCCCTGGGCGGGCTGTTGGTGGGCCTGATCATCCGATACGCGGGCAAGAACAAGAGCGAGCCGGGCATCCCCGACGTCGTCGAGTCCCTGGCCCGTCGGCACGGCGAGATCCCCGCACGCAGCGGCGGGCTGAAAATGGTCACTTCCTCCATCACCATCGGCTCGGGCGGCTCGGCGGGGGTCGAGGGGCCGATCATCACCATCGGCTCGTCCATGGGCTCGACCATCGCACGCCTGCTACACATCGGCCGGGAGCACATGCAGACCATGGTCGGCTGCGGGGCCGCCGCGGCGACGGCCGCGATCTTCAACGCCCCCATCGCCGGGGTCATCTTCGTCCTGGAGATCATCCTCCGGGACTTCTCGCTGCGGACCTTCATCCCGATCGTCGTCGCCAGCGTGTTCGGCACGGCCGTCGCCCACGCGGTCCTCGGCGAAAACCAGGCTGTGTTCTACGTCCCCGAGGTCGTCACCGGCGGCTACGGCTTCGCGGTGTGGGAGGTCGGGCACTACATCGTGCTCGGCGTGCTGTGCGGACTTCTTGGCGCCCTGTTTATCCGCTCGCTGCGCCTCAGCGAGAAGTGCTGGAACGCGATCAAGCTGCCGTTCTGGATCAAGCCCGCGCTGGGCGGGGCGCTGCTCGGGCTACTGGGCGTGGGCTTCTACCTGATGGGCTACGGCAACGAGCCGGTCGTGAACCACAGCCCCCCCACCTTCTTCAGCAACGGCTACCCCGTCATCACCGCCCTGCTCAACCCCGAGTCCTACCTCCCCGACCACCCCGACGAGCCCGGCGTGATCCGCAACGCTACGCTCGCCCTGCTCGCGCTCACCCTCGCGTTCAAGCTGGTGGGCACCTGCCTGACCATCGGGTCCGGCGGCTCGGGCGGCGTCATCGCGCCAAGCCTGCTCATGGGCGCGACCTTGGGCGGCGGCTTCGCCATGATCTGCCAGCACCTGGGCATCCTCCCCGAAGGCGGCACGCCCGCCACGTTCGCCCTCGCCGGCATGGCGGGCGTCATCGCCGCGGTGGCCCACTGCCCGCTGACCGCGTTTCTTTTGGTCTTTGAGATCACGGCCGACTACCAGGTCATCCTGCCGGTCATGCTCGTGGCGATCCTCGCAACGACCGTCGCCCAGCTCATCTTCCGCGACTCGATCTACGCCCTCTGGCTCCGCGACCGCGGGATCAAGATGGGCACCTACTCCGACCTGACGCTCTTGCGTCGCATGACGTGTCATGATGTGCCGCTGACCCCGGCCGTGATGGTGCAGCCGGATGACCCCGCCGCCCGGCTGATCGAGCTGGCCGAGGACTACGCGGTCGTGGACTACGTGGTCACCGACGAGGCGGACCGCTACCTGGGCATGGTCGTCGGGCAGGACGTGCGGGCGACGCTCGTCCAGCGCGACGCGATCCCGCTGATGATCGTCTCCGAACTCATGCGGACCAACCTGCCGACGGTGGCTCCACACCAGACGCTGGACGTCATCCTCGAGCAGTTCGCCAAGCACGACGTCGCCAGCCTCGCGGTGGTCGACGGCAGCGACGTCATCAAAGGCGTCATCACCCGGTCGCGCCTGATGCGGCAGTATCAGTCGACGCTGAGCGAGCGAGGATGAGACGATTTCGGATTTCGGATTTATGATTTCGGAATCGCCCGGTAGCGGGCTCTGCTAAACACCGCGAGGTTTCCGTATCCGAAATCCGAAATCCGAAATCCGAAATCGCTTCACCCACGCGCACCGCCTCCACGGCCGACGCGCGTTCTCCGCGGTGTTCGACGCCAAGGTCCGCAAGAACGCGGGACCGCTCTTGCTGTTCACCATGCCCAACGACCTGCCGCACTGGCGACTCGGGCTGAGCGTCAGCCGACGCGTGGGCAACGCCGTGACCCGCTCCCGACACAAGCGGATGCTGCGCGAGGCCTTCCGCCTGACCCAGAACACGTGGCCGAAGCGTGCCGGAGCCGATCCTGAGCAGCCCGCGTGCGGCTACGACCTGGTCGTCGTCGTCCGGCCCCACGAACTGATGTCGCTGGAGGACTACCAGCGCCAGTTATTCTCGGGCGTGGCCGCGGCCCACCGCACGTGGGAGAAGCGTCTGCGAAACGCCGATGACACTCAGGGGCCGGATTGACACCCATGGGGGTACACTCGGCCCCGCGACCATGAAAGAACTGGTGCAACAACTCGTCGGCTCGATCCGCCGCCTGTTCACCCAGCCCTTGAGCGAACTCAACCGCTGGCAGCTCACGGTGCGCTACGCCGTGGGCATCGCCCGCTACGGCGCCCACGAGCTCCGCGAAGACCGCGCCTCGCAAATGGCCGCCGCCCTGACCTACCGCACGATCTTCAGCCTCATCCCCGTGTTCGTGTTGTCGCTGTTGGTCTTCAACGCCTTCGGCGGGTTCGAGTCGGTCGGCGGCAACCTCCGCGACACCATCTACGACTACCTCGGGCTGTCTGACATCCAGATCGAAGAGATCGACGACACCGCCGAGGACATGGACATCGCCCCCGGCCCGCCGGTCGTGACCCCCGAGGGCGACACCCTCCCTTCGCCTTACGACCCAAGCACCGATGGGGCCGACACGCCCGCCAACGCCCAGACCACCAACGCCGCGCCCACCGCCGAGGAAACCCAGGCCCGCGTCGACCAGCTGCTGACCAACCTGCAGAACCAGGTCGCGTCGGTCGACTTCACCAGCATCGGCCTCGTCGGCCTGGCCCTGCTGATCTGGGCCGCGATCAGCCTGGTGGTCTCGCTCGAAAACTGCTTCAACCGGGTGTACCACGCCCCGCAGGGCCGGCCCTGGCACCTGCGGGTCACGATCTACTGGGCCGTCATCACGCTCGGCCCGGTCCTCTTGGCCCTGAGCTTCTACGTCACCAACCAACTGATCGCCACCGCTCAGACGGTCACCGGCGGCGCTTGGCTCCTCAAGCTGCTCACCCCGTCTTTCTCGCTCGCCGCCACCTGGTTGCTGCTCATCCTGATCTACAAACTCCTGCCCGCCGCCAAGGTCCAGCTCCGCGCGGCGCTCATCGGCGCGCTGGTCGCCGCGATCATGTGGGAGCTCAGCAAGCTGGGGTTCCGCTTCTACGTGCAGCGCGCGGTGGGTTATTCGAGGCTCTACGGCTCGCTCGGCCTCGTGCCGTTATTCCTGCTCTGGCTCTACGTCACCTGGATCGTCATCCTCTTCGGCCTGGAGATCAGCTACATCGTCCAGACCGTCAAGGGCAGCCGGTTCATCCGCCAACGCCCCAGCGACGACCAGTCCGACGCCATCGTCGACAGCTCGGCCATCCTCGCGGTCGCCACCGCTTTCGCCAAAGCCTTCGACCGGGGCCAAACCCTCGGCCTCACCCAGCTCACCACCACCACCGGCCTCCCCGCCCGCGCGGTCTCCGCCATGGTCCGGTCTCTCCACCACTCCGGGCACCTGCACCTGCTCGAAGCCGACGACGAAAACCCCGGCGAGTACATCCTCGCCCGCCCCGCCGAGATGATCCCCGTCGCAGAATTGCTCGGCATCGCCCGCGACACCGCCACCCGCAGCAACAACTCACGGTTCAAGGAGCTGGTCGCCAAGCTGCAGGACGCCCAGCAACAGGCGACCCGCGACCAGACCCTCCGCGACCTGGTCGGCCCCTCGGCCCAGGAAACGCCCACCGACTGAATCGCTTCGCCTACACTGCTCGCGTCTTCTCCCTTCCGCGAGCAGCCCATGCCCCTGACGCTTCAACAGAAACAAGACTTCCACCGCGACGGCTACCTCGTCCTCCCCGGCGCGATCGCCCCGACGATGATCGAACGCGCCCGCGCCGCGATCAACCACGACATCGGCACCAACGGCCTACACCCCGACGAACTCCGGAAATTCGCCGCGACCAGCTCCTGCCCCACCCTGCGAGAGCAGCCCGTCCTCACCGACCTGTTCAATGAGTCGCCGGTGTTCGAGGCGTGCGAATCGTTGATGGGAGCGGGCAACGTCCTGCCCGCCAAGATTGTCCAGATCGCTCTGCGTTACCCGCGCATCGCCGAGGACCAACCCCGCGAGTTCCGCGGCCACCTCGACGGCGTCGGCTCCGACACCAACGGCGTGCCCAAGGGCACCTACCTCCGAAACTTCACCGCCCTCGCCGTCGTGCTGCTCAACGACCTGCCCGAGCCCTTCCGCGGCAACTTCACCGTCTGGCCCGGCTCGCACCAGGCGTGTGCGGACTACTTCAGCTCCGCCGACCGCGCCGAGGCGATCAAGGCCGGGCGTCTCGAATACGACCTGCCCCAACCCCCGATCCAGATCACCGGCAAGGCGGGAGACGTCTGCATCACCCACCACAACCTCTGGCACGGCGCCGCCCCCAACTACAGCCCCGACATCCGCTACGCCGCCATCTTCCGCGCCCAACACAAAGACGTGAAAACCAACAACACCGAGGCGATGACCGACCTCTGGCGCGAATGGGACGGCGTCCGCGCGGCGTTGCCGTCGTCCAAAGCCTAACTCGCTGTCAGTGACATCAGCTCACGGCAGTTCACTGGTGATGTGTTTGTATTTCTCCACCAGCTCATCGTAATCGGGGATGCGTTCGGGCCGGGAGCGATCAAAGAAGTCCGGATCACCGTTGAGACGCGGGTCGCCCTGCGTTTTCAGCTCGGCAAACAGCGCCTGCTTCATCTCCTCACGCTTCGCCGAATAGGCCGGGTCGCTGGCGAGATTGTGCAAACAGAACGGGTCGACCGTGATGTCGTACAACTCTTCCTGCGGGCGCTTTCCGAAGCTGAATCGGTAGAACGCCGTGTCGTGGTGTTGCTCAAGAATGTTCATCTTGGTCGGGCTCCAGTCCGTATCGCGGTAGAGCGATTCGGGTGTGCCGCTGGGCCAACGATCGGGCTCGAAGTTGTGCATGTACACCAGGTCGCCGTGGTGGAGGCTCCGGACCGGGTAGCCCCAGCCGTGGGGCCGGCACATGTCGTTGCGTTCACGGCCGGTGAGGACGTGCTCACGGCCATCCACTTCATTGGCGAAGAAGTCCGACAAGCTCCGACCTTCGATGGGTTGCATCGCCGCTTCATCCTCAGCCACCCCCGCCGCTTCGAGGAACGTCGGCGCCAAGTCTGTAAAGCTCGCAAATTCAACACAGCGTCGCCCAGGAGATTCGATCCTGCCCGACCACTTCACCACAAACGGAATGCGTGTCGCGAACTCGTGCGGGTGGCCCTTGTAGCGGGGGAACGGCATGCCGTTGTCCGATGTGGCGATGATCAGTGTGTTCTCGAGTTCGCCGAGTTCTTCGAGGTGCGCGAGGATCTCTCCCAGGTGGCGATCGAAATACTCCACCTCGATCGCGTAATCGAGGATGTCGTGTTTGACCGCGTCCTCTTCCGGCCAGAACGGCGGGATGAAGTCCAGATCACCAAACGTCTTACCCAGCCGCTGGCCAGACTTGAATTCGTACCCGCGGTGGGGCTCCTTCGCGCCGTACCAGAAGAAAAACGGCTGCCCCTCGGGCTTGTCGGCCATGAACTGCTTGAAGTTGGCCGAGTAATCAAACGCCGCGATGGCCTTGGTCAGCTTGGATTCGACTTCGAGGCTGTTATACGCCTTGCCGGTGAGTTGTCGGCCCTTGGGATGGATGCCCGGGTTCCAGCCCTTGCCGGTGAACCCCGCGAAGTAGCCGTGGTCTTCGAGCGCCTCAACCACGCTCTTGAACTTCAACGGCCAGACGGGCTTGTGGTTACCCGCGCCCTCGAGCTGCCAGGGGTTACGCCCGGTCAGCAACACCGCCCGCGACGGGGCACACTTGCTGCTGGGGGTGTACATGCGTTCAAACAGCAAGCCTTCTGCCGCGATCGCGTCGAAGTGGGGTGTCGAAACAAACTCGTAGCCGTACGCACTGGCGTGCGACATGTCGTCGGCGATCGCGAAGAGGATGTTGGGGCGCTTCACCGGGTCGGCCACCGCGCCCGAACCCAAAAACACCGCGCAAAACAAAGCACACAACGCCATCGAATCAAATACACGACGCACGAAAGCCGCCTTTCAGGAGAGGCTCATGAAACATGAAACGCATCGACATTTTACATGATTTAAATATTAAAGCACACCATTGCGGTTGTCGTACCGCTGGGCGATCGGCATCCGGCGACCGAAGCCAAACGCCCGGCTGGTGATCTTCAGGCCCGGGGCCGCTTGCTTGCGTTTGTACTCGTTCAGGTCGATCAATCGCACGATCCGCAGGACCAGCTCGGTGTCGTACCCCGTGTCTTCGATGATCCGCTTGGCTGAGTGCTCGCGTTCGACGTATCGCTCGATGATGTTGTCCAGCACGTCGTACGGCGGCAGCGAGTCCGAGTCCTTCTGATCCGGCCGCAGCTCCGCGGACGGCGGCTTGGTGATCGTGTTGACGGGGATGACCTCGCCATTGAGTTCACGTTGTAGAGGGCAAGCGTCGGTGTTCATCCACTCGGCGAGCTCGAAGACCATCGTCTTGGGCACGTCGCTGAGCACGCTGAACCCGCCGTTCATGTCGCCGTAGAGCGTACAGTAGCCCACCGCGACCTCGCTCTTGTTGCCGGTGGTCAGAAGCAAACTGGCGAACTTGTTGCTCATCGCCATGAGCACGACGCCACGCAGACGCGCCTGGATGTTCTCTTCGGTCACGTCCGGCTCGCGCCCCGCGAACACGTCGGCGAGCATGCTCTCCACCGCGGTGTGGGCCGACTCGATTGGGATCACGTCGAACTGGATCCCCAGGTTTTCTGCGAGCTTCCGCGCATCGTCCACCGAGCCGCCCGACGAGTACCGGCTGGGCATGCCCACGCCGCGCACGTTCTCGCTGCCCAGCGCCGCGACCGCAACCGCCGCGGTCACCGCCGAGTCGATCCCGCCGGACAAGCCGAGCACGATCCGCTTGAATCCGCACTTGCGGCAGTAGTCCCGCAGCCCGAGGACGAGCGCTTCGTAGGCCTCGGCCAAGACCGGAAGCGGCGGACGCTCGATGGGAGCCGCCGACTCCAAGTCCACCACCACCAGGTCTTCCTCAAAGGCCTTGCCGTGCGCGATCAGGTTCCCTTGGCCGTCGAACACACACGACCGGCCGTCGAAGACCAACTCGTCGTTACCACCGACCTGGTTGCAGTACACCAGCGGCAGGCCGTGCTTCTTGGCGACGTGCGACATGAGCTTCTTGCGGAACGCGTGCTTGCGCACCACGAACGGCGAGGCCGAGCAGTTCACAAACAGCTGCGCCCCCAAGGCCGCCAACTCGTCGATCGGGTTGTCGTGGTACAGCCGACGGCTGAACATGTCGCGCTCGTTCCACAGGTCTTCGCACACGCTGATGCCGAGCTTCACCCCGTCGATCTCCGTGAGGTCGACCTCCGGCCCCGGCTCGAAGTAGCGGTGCTCATCAAACACGTCGTAAGTCGGCAGCAGACTCTTGATGTGGCGATGCACGATCTTCCCGTCCGCACACACCGCCGCAGCGTTGTACAGAGCCCGCCCCTGCTCGGCCGAATCCGACGGGCAGGGGTAGCCGACCACCGCGGTGATCCCGACACACTCGGCCGATAACGCTTCGATCGCCTCCACGCACTGCTCGATCACCGCCGGCTTGAGCAGCAGGTCCTTGGGGGGATACCCGATAATCGCAAGCTCCGGGAAAACCACCAGTTCGGCGCCTTTTTCGCGTGCCGCACGGATATCGCGGGTGATGAGTAGAGCGTTACCGGCGATATCTCCTACCGTCGGATTGATTTGTGCTAGAGCGATCTTCATAAGTCACCGATTGTAAGTCACGTCCCCCTTCCCGGCAGGCCGAGAATAAGGGGTAAGCTCCGGGCGGCACAAACCCGGACCTGTCCGTTGACCCAACCCACGGCGTCGCCTACCGTGTCGCCAGAACAGGGCCTGAAACTCAGATACGATGGAACCCGGAATGACACCCAGCCTTCGGCCAACCTTGCTCCTCGCGCTTACGCTGCTCGTCACCGGCTGCGGCACCTTCGGCCCTACCCCCAAACAGAAGCAGGTCGACAAACACCTCGCCGACGCCCGCGAGTTCCGCGAGCAGGGCCTGGACGACTCCTCGCTCGCCGCCCTGTCCCTCGCCCTCGAAGTCAACCCCAAGCTGACCGAGGCCCATATGGGTATGGGTGAGATCTTCCGTGAACGCGGCGACTACAACCTGGCCCTGGACAGCTACGAGGCCGCCGTCGCCATCGAGCCCAACAACTTCAAGGCCCACTACTACCTGGGCCTGACCAACCAGCTCACCGGCGACGCCGAGCAGGCCGTCCAGACCTACCTCAAGGCCCTGGCCATCTCCCCGCAGGACTTCCTGGCCAACCGCGACATCGCCTCGGCCTACCTCCAGCTCGGCGAACCGCAGAAGGCCCTGCCTTACGCCCGCCTCGCCACCAAGGTCAACCCCGAGTCGCAGCCCGCCTGGTCCAACCTCGCCGCGACCTACTCGCTGATGGGCGAGTACGAAAAAGCCATCGACGCCTACCGCACCGCCAACGAGCTCGGCGAACTCGCCGACCCCGTGCTGCTGGGCCTGGCCGACGCCCACATCCGACTGGGCAACTACCCCCGCGCGATCAACACGCTCAACTCGCTGATCCTCTCCAGCCCGTCGTCCACCGCGCACGAACGCTTGGGCTACGCCCTGTTCAAGATGCGTCGTTTCGAGGACGCGCTCGACCAGTACGAGAACGCGTTGCAGTTCGACACCGAAGACATCGCCGCGCTCAACGGCGCGGGCGCGTGTTACATGACGCTGTACATCGAAGGCGAGCGTGAAAACCGCTTCCAGTCCGAGCGTGCGAAAGAGTGCTGGCGTCGCAGCGTGCAGCTCTACCCCGACCAGCCGCGCATCGTCGACCTGCTCTCGCGCTACAGCCGGATCTGATCCGACCCCCGTGTTCACCATCACACCCTTCACGTGACCGAATACCCTCTCGCAACCTGGCAGGCCGTGGCCGATCAGGACGAGCTGTTGCAACGCGCTGCGGAAACCGATCCCGTCGATGTCGCTTCGGTCAGCCGTCTACGCAAGCACTACTCAGCCCACGAAGTCGGCATCGCGCTCGAACTCGTTCAGGCCCGCAAGAAAGCCGCCGCCAAGTTCCCCGACCACGCCGACCAACTGCTGGCGGACGTCTCGGGGATCGAGCAGGCCAGCTCGCTGCATTCAGCCAGACATAAAGCCCAACGCATCGCTGGTGCAGGCGTCTCGCACGTCATCGATCTGTGTTGCGGCATCGGTGGGGATGCGATGGGCTTTACCGCCGAGGGCCTCGGCGTCACCGCGATCGACCGCGACCCGGTCCGCGCGTGGATGGCCCAGGAAAACGCGGGTGGTGGTTCACGGGTAATCGATGCCGAGTCGCTGCTGGATTCGGAAGTTCTCGCCGACACCGCGTTGCACCTCGACCCCGCACGTCGCACCGGTGCGGGCCGGGTGTTCCGCTTCGCCGACTATCAACCCGACCCCGCCACCATCGCCGCGCTGCTGGGCCGGTACCCCGACGCGGCGGTAAAGCTCAGCCCCGCCGTGAACCCGGCGGAACTGGACGAGCACCTGCCCGACGCCGCGCCCTCGGGCGAGATCGAATTCATCAGCGAGGTCGGCCGCCTCGTCCAAGCCGTGCTCTGGACTGGGCGTCTGGCCCACGACACCAGCCGCACCGCGACTCTGCTCACCTCCGACCAAACCCACACGCTCACCGGCGAACCCGACGAACCCGCGTTCGGCTTCGCACAGCGTTACCTGTTCACCGTCGATTCCGCGGTTGAACGTGCCGGGCTGATGCACCTTCTGGGCCTGCCCGCGATCCACCCGCGTCTGGGCCTGCTGACCGCCGACCACCCCGTGGACAGCCCCTGGCTGACGGGCTTCGAGCTGCTGGCCGAGCTCCCCTACTCCGCCAAGAACCCCAAGAAGATCAAGGCCTGGCTGGACGATCACGACGCGGGCCTCGTCGAGATCAAGACCCGCGGCAAGGCCGTCGACCCCGACCCGCTGCAACGCGCCCTGCGCGGCACGGGCTCCACGCCTTACACCCTATTTGTCCTGCGCTTCGACCAGAAGCTCGCCTGCCTGATCTGCCGTCGCTTGGCCTGACCAACCCCTTACGCTGACTTACACAGCCCCGCGTAGGTCAGGCATGCTTGCCTGACGCAACGTCCCACAATCCATTCGTCAGGCAGGCATGCCTGACTTACCGCCACTCGCGTGTTTTGAGAGAATCCGGACAATCCCGCATAAGCCCGCACCCTCCGGAGAATTCGCTATAGTCTCGATCTGTCTCATACGACCACGCCCCGGGGCGTGGTGATTCCGCCTAGGGTTTCCGCAATGCAATCACCTATCTGGGTCCGCGGCCGTGTTCCGAACGGCTACTGGAACAAACGCGCCAACCGCATGAACTACATGGTGTGGCTCCGCCGAAAGCTGCGCTTCAACAAGCGCACCGATTGGTACCGCCTCAACCGCCAGCACTTCCTCGACCACTACGGCGGCGGCCTCCTCGCCACCATCTACCACCACTCGCCCTACGAAGCCCTACGCGACTACGCGCCCAATTCCACCTGGCTGCCCTGGCTCATGAACAAGGTGCCCCAGGGCTATTGGAAGAACCCAAAAAACCGCCGGGCGTACATGACCTGGCTGGGCAAGCAGCTGAAGTTCAAGAAGAACACCGATTGGTACCGCCTGTCCAAAAGCGATTTCAATCGCTTCGGCGGCGAGGGCCTTCTGGCCAACTACTACCGCAACTCACCCATCCACGCCCTGCGCGAATTCAAGCCCAGCGTGAACTGGCAGGAGTGGCGCTTCGCCGAGGCGCCGCAGCGCTTCTGGCATGACCCCGAAAACCGCCAGCGCTACATGCATTGGCTGGGCAAACAACTCAAGTACCGGACGCCCGAGGACTGGTGCGACATCACCCGGCGGGACTTCCAGCAACACCACGGCAGCGCGTTGCTCCAGGCGGGTTGGTCCCCCATCGAACTCATACGCGAAACCTTCCCCGAGTACGACTGGCACGAGTGGCACTTCGTCCGCGTGCCCAACGGGTTCTGGAACAAGCCGCGCAACCGCAACGCCTATTTCCACTGGCTGGGCGAGAGCTACTGCGGGTTCAATTCGGCCGACGACTGGCAGACCCTGACCCGCGCCGACGTCCGCGACACCGGCGGCGGATCGCTGCTGGGCGTGTACTACCAGAACTCGATGAAGAAGTTCCGCACCGCAGCGATGCGAAGCGTGCTAAGAACAAATCGCAACTGATATCATGAACGCCATGGTTGAATTCTTCCTGCTTGCATTGCTTGCTGCGGTCATCGGCCTTGTTTTCGCAACGATTTTCCGCAAAGCGGGCTACTCCCCTTGGTGGGGTGCGCTCATGTTTGTGCCCGTGGTCAACCTGATCTGGCTCATTTACTTTGCCACGAGCGACTGGCCCATTCTCCGTGAACTCGTATTCCGCCGGATGGACCTGGGCGATGCAAGTGCCGAGGACAACCGCACTTTGATTAGAGCCGCGTATGCGTTGGAACAGCAAAAAAGATGGGAAGAAGCCGTCCGCGTCTACACCGCAATCGCAGAGCACCCCGAACTGGCCAGCGCCGAGTACGCCGCGAACTGTGCCCAGCGATTGAAAGAACGCATCGCCTTGCATCAAGGTGATGCGTGAATACGCCAAGCTTCAAACCCCTCCACCCGATTACCGTTGCCCATCCAACCCGCCCAAATCAAGTTCGATGATCAAGGCAACGCCTACAGCGAGGCGTTCGACGATATCTACTTCAACCCCAACAACGCTGCGGGCAAGACCAATCACCTGTTTCACCGTGCGACACGCTTCGATGAAAAACTGAGCCAACTCGATCCGGGGGCAGCGCTCGTCGTAGGCGAGTTGGGGTTCGGGCTGGGGCTGAACTTTCTGGGTACGTGGGCCAAATTCAAACAGCTCGCCCCGGCGGGCAGTCGACTGCATTACGTCGGGCTCGACGTAGCGCCGCCCAGCCACGAGCAGCTTGAGCAAGCCCTGTCGCGTTTTGTCGAATGGTCGCAAGAGGTGCGGCAGCTTCTCGAAGAGTGGCCGGGGCGAGTGGCGGGTGTTCACCGACTCCGCCTCGACCGCTGCGACCTGACGCTGCACCTGGGTGACATCGAAGCGATGCTGCCCGGAGTGGAGGCCCGGGCGGACGCGTGGTTTCTCGACGGCTTTGCGCCCGAGAAGAACCCCGCGATGTGGTCCACGCAGGTCGCCCAGCAACTCATCACCCGCACCCAGCCCGGCGGCACGGTGGGAAGTTTCACCGCAGCCGGCCACGTGCGACGCGCGCTGGCCGACGCGGGCTTCGAGGTCGAGCGCCTCCCCGGCGACCCGTTCAAACGCCACATCCTCGCGGCACAAAAACCCGTGACAGACGACACGCAACACGAAGGCGCCAAGCCTTCCCGTCGCATCGCGGTGGTGGGTGCGGGCTGGGCGGGGTTAAGCGTAGCGCAGGAGCTGCATCGCCGCGGGCACGAGGTCGTGCTTCTCGATGCCAGCCGTCCGGGGGCGGGCGCTTCGGGCAATCAACAGGCGATCTGTGCCCCCGTGCTCGACGCCGCGCCTTCGGCACGGCAGGACTACTATCGCTCCGCCTTCGTCCTCGCCTCGCGCCAATCCAGCCGATGTGGCGTGCTGCGCAAACCCGACACGCAGAAAGACGCCGCGGCTCTGCAGCAAGCCGCGGAAGTCTTCGGCGACCTCGACGGCCGATTCGCTTGGCAAGACAGCCCCGAGCCGGGCCTCTGGATGCCGCAAGCGGGCGTTGCAACGTTCTGGGATTTTGCCGAACTGGTACTGGCCGATCTTCCCGAGAGCGCGTGTCGTTGGCCGTTTGTTGTCGAAGAGCTCAGCCGTGCCGGGGATGGTTGGTGTTTGCGATCCACGGCCGACGAAACGATCCAAGCCGACGCGGTGGTCCTCGCTTGCGCGGCAGCGACCCGTCGGTTCGCGCCCACCGCTAACTGGCCGCTGCAAGTCATCCGCGGCCAGGCCAGCGAGGTCACCGCCACGCCCGAAAGCTCCGCCCGGGAGCACGCCGACGTGGGCGAGGCGTACCTCTGCCCCGCGCTTAACGGCATACACAGCGTCGGAGCCACGTTCGATCCGGGCGACACCGATCTTTCTGTCCGCCCAGATGACCACAACGACAACCGCCGACGCGCACTCCTCACCGACCCCGACTGGGCCAACGCCATGGATTGGGACAAGCCCACTGCACGCGTCGGTTTGCGTTGCAACACGCCCGACTACCTGCCGATGATCGGCCCCGTGCCCCACCTGTTGCGTTGCCGGGAGTACGCCGCATCATTGCCCGCCCACACCGCACCGGCGAATGCGGACTGGCCGACGCTGCCCGGGCTCTACGCCGTCACCGCGTTGGGTTCGCACGGCGTGATCTCCTCGGCCCTTGCCGCCTCGATCATCGCCGACACCCTCGACGGCACCCCGATGCCCTGCTCATCGCCCGCCGCCCTGGCGGTACACCCCGCGCGGTACCTCACGCGTGCCGCCAAACGACGCCAGCCGCCCGCCTACCCCAACGTGTCGGCCCCATAGAAAAAACCCGGCACAAGGCCGGGCTTTGGGGAGTGGAATAGCTGAATATCGCCGCTCAACCGTGCGTACGGAACGCCCGGCGCCAGCACGCGAACAGCGTCGCAAACATCCACACAAACGTCAGCGCGTAGATCCCGGGGATCGCGTACATCAGCAGGAAATAGGTGAAGTACGTCAACTCATCGGGGTTGACCGACCACAGCCGTTCGAGCGCGATGCTGCCCATCACCAAGCTGTACGCCACGCTGAGCACCACGATCAGCCCGAACATGCCCGGCTCGGTGTTCTTGCCCCGCAGCTCATCAACCCAGTGCTCCCAGCCTTCGCCGGTGGTCTCGATGCGGTCATAGATGTACGTGCCCGCACGCATCATCGAAGCCTGCTCGGAAAAGTACAGAACGACCAGCAACAGCAACACCAACGGCGAAACAAACAGCGTCAGAGGGATCGTCGACTCATCGGTCAACGCGAAGTACGTCAGGATCGGCACCCCCACGAGCCCGACGACGATCAGACGCGTCAGTCGACTCTTGACCTGCAGGATCTCATTGCGGAGCGTGTCGAAATAATGCAAACGCAGCTCCGGGTCCATCGGCCCATCGGGCTTGGCCGCAACGACGGGTGCAGCGGGTTCGGCAGGCGCTTCGGCCTCGGTGGTTTCGGCAACATCCGACATAGGAGAGTCTCCAGAATTGAAAAAAGAAATGAAGTGAACCATCATCGGCTTGAATGCCCATGATGCCTCCGAGTGTAACACAAGGATGTGTAATCCCGAACACTGAAACAGTTCCACCTCACCGAACTCTCGATGGCTTCGTTGTTTCGACATGTGGAACAAAGTTCCAATCCATCGAAACCGTCTACACCTCGGCGAGCGCTTCGGCGAGGTGGCCGGTCCACGGCTTGCCGTGTCCGGGCAGCAGCGTGATCTCGCCGAGGTGGCGCAGCTTGTCGAGGGATCGACGTGATGTTTCGCCGTTGGCGTTCAGTGCTTCGTAGGCGAGTTGCGGGGTGACGGCTTTGCCGGAGAGCAGTTCGAGGGTGACGAGCGTATCTCCGCAGATCAGCGTGTTTCGATCGGGGAAGTGGAACGAGACCTGGCCGGGCGTGTGGCCGGGGGTATGGATGACGACCGGGCGACCGGGGACGTCGAGGGTTTGGCCGTCGGCAAAGGTCTTGGCTTCGGTGATGCGGGGGAGGTTGAACACGCCGTTGAGCGCCCCGTGCAGCAGCATGCCGAACAAGTGCGGGTGCCACGATCGGCTGACCAGCGCGAACCACGGCAGCTGCCCCCGGCGGAGCGCCATGCCGTGGTCGTCTTCGTGGACCCAGACGGGAGCCTGGGCTTCCTTCCGCAGCCGCTCGGCAAAGCCGGTGTGGTCCGCGTGGGCGTGGGTCAGCAGGATCGCCTCGACGTCCGCCACCGATCGGCCCATCGCCTCGAGCCCGTCGAGCAACGCCCGGTAGTGCCGAGGCCAACCGCAATCGACCACGGTCAGTCGGCCGTGCGCTTCGACGACGTACCAATTGAAGTCGCCGGTCTGGAATTGATGGATGCCCGAAGCCACTTGCATACGTCGAGCTTAGCCGAATCGCTGCGCGACGTTTTTACCCACACACAAAACTCGCAACGGGTGATGCGTAGGTCAGGTCTTCGACCTGACATTCCCACAAGTCCTCGATCCACGCGTCAGGTCGAAGACCTGACCTACAAGGCGACCCACGTTGCGAAGCAACGTCGCTACCTCAGAAAAACGTTCGGCTCGCAGCCCAAGCCCCTAAGCCCCAATACCCAAGCCCCTAATTTCCAAAGAGCGAACGCTCGGCCCAACCCCGCCACACGCATCGGCCCGTGTCGCGCGGTTCACTTCAAGCCAACGTCCTCGACCCGCGTGTTGAGGGCGGCCGCGCGATTACGCCACGGTCCATCGTGTCTGTTGTCGGCAAGGTGACTCACCGACGAACGCCGAAACCCCCACGCTTCAAAACGCGAGCCCGGCCCTCCCCGCGCATCTCACGAGACGGTCCTTGCCTATCACCGTCCCGCCGCCGCGGGGTGCCGAAAAAACCTCTCCTCCAAAAAGGGGGGCCATGTCACGAACGTGCGCACAAACGTGCCCCCGGATTCTGCAAACCGATGCGGAGTCGTTGGATAAGCCGCGAAAATTTTTTTGATTGAAGCGGCTCAGGCGCGACCTGCTGTGCGCAGGGCAGAGTCGTTGTGGCCGGAAGCCAAGCACTGTAGGTCAGGCATGCCTGCCTGACACCGAGCCACAGAAACCTCACGTCAGGCAAGCATGCCTGACCTACAAAACCGACCGTGGTGGGTGGCCGGGGCAGAGCAACGCGATGCCCCGGAATCTCTATACGCTCGGATTGCACGAGCACTCGTTCCGGGGCATGCTGCCCCGACCACCCGCCCCCTTTTCTGCTCAGGGGTAGAGCCCAGTTGAACCCCCCATCACTCAACCTTCTTCATTGAGTTTATCTGCTCACGGGTAAGCTTTACACCATTCGTTCGGGTGCGGGCTCTACCCTTCCCCCTAGAGTTTTTTGTGTGCCCAACTACACGTGTGCCGTCCTTTTTTATGTAAGGAGCAACAATCATGTCACCAAGATTCGTACTAATCACCGGTCCATCAAACCAAGGCATTCCACCAGCCCGTGCAGCCTGTTCTATTACCAAAGACTCAAAATGATCAGCAAGCCGCCACCCTCTAGCTTCAAAATAACGGTAGTAATTGCCGTTAAACAAAACAAAATCGCGTCCTAATCCCCTCGCCTTCTCACATAATAATTTAAACTCATCTATTCCTATATCATTCGCAGCAACCAACGCGGATTTTCTTGAGACACCTCTTTCAGGTATTGCTTGAGATAAATCACTCGGCTCCAATCTCGAGGTAATCAATTCAGTGTCTACGCTGCCCCTAACTCTGGAAAGAAACGAATCAAATTCAGACTTAGCATCATCTACCGCCAATGGTTTAACACCGGCTATCGCACAAGCCTCAAGATACTCTTCCCAATGTTCTTCACGATGACTTGCCGCTCTAGCAAGTATGAAATGCATCTCGTCATCAGTTGCAATTATCTCTGCCTTTTTCGCAACTTCACGAGTTTTTGATTTATTTCTTGCCATATGCTTGTTTAAAGGCAGACATTTTTAGCAGTTTCACGTCAAACGATCTCAAGGATCGCGGCGCCGAAAGTGAAGCCGCCGCCGAAGGCGCAGACGCCGACGATGTTGCCGGGTTCGAATTTTTCGGTGGACTTGGCGATGGAGATGGGGATCGACGAGGAGCTGGTGTTGCCGTGGACGTCGATGAGGTTGATGATTTTTTCTTTGGGGATCTTCAGGCGGATGCGGGCGGCTTCGAGGATGCGGGCGTTGGCCTGGTGGGGGACGAGCCAGTCGAGGTCTTCGAGGGCGGCGCCGGAGCGTTCGAAGGCCTGGTTGGTCATCTTGGTCATGGCGCGGACGGCTTCGGTGAAGACGCGTTTGCCCTGCATGGTGATGTGGCCGCGGCCCTCGAAGCCGACGGTGATGGCGTGGGCGGGGTCGGCCTTACCGGCGAGGACGGGTTGGCTGAGCATCATGGACCCGGCGGGGATGTCGAAGTCTTCGTCCTTGGCGGGGCCGCTCCCGGGGGCGACGGCGCCGCGGGCGACGGTGGCGGTGGCGGCGTCGCCGAAGAGGATGGCGGTGCCGAAGTCGTCGGGGTTGACCACGCGGGAGAGGCACTCGGTGGTGACGACGAGGACGGCGGAGTCGGGGTTGTGCTGGATGGTGTTGTGGGCGGCGTCGAGGGCGTAGAGCCAGCCGGAGCAGGCGGCGTTGACGTCGTAGACCATGAGCTCGGCGTCGCCGGTGGGGTCGAGGGCGTTGAGCACCATGCAGGCCATGCTCGGGGTGTTGAGCGGCGGCGTGGTGGTGTGGCAGACGATGCCGGTGAGGTCGTGGACGGTAAGGCCCTCGGCGGCGAGCGCTTTCTGGGCGGCGTCGATGGCCATCGAGAGGGCGTTCTGCTTGTGGGAGCAGTAGGGACGCGACTCGATGCCGGTGCGTTTGATGATGTCGTCGCTGGTGTAGTCGGGGAAGCGGCGGATGAGGTCGGCGTTGGTGAGGCGGTCGGTGCCCTCGGCGTAGTGGACGGGCGAGAGGTAGACGCGGACCTGGCGGCCGCCGACGCGGACGGGGGCGACGCCGGGGGTTTTGTGGGTGGGTTCCATGCCGACTGAAGTCGGCACGCCGGTGGGGTCGGTGATTGTGGGGGTGCCGCGGTCTTCGCGGGCGGGGCGTTTGACGACGGGGGCCGAGAGCGGGTCGTCAAGGTCCGCATCAGCAGCGAGGGTGGGCTTCTCGAGCTTGAGCATCGGGGTGCCGACATCGACCTGTTCGCCTTCGGGCAGGAGGAGCTCGGCGACGACGGCGTCGTAGGGGGCGGAGTATTCGAAGATGGCTTTGTCGGCTTCGAGTTCGGCGATGACCTGGCCGTTGGTCACGGCTTCGCCGGGCTTGCACAGCCATTGGACGACGGTGACGGCCTGATCGGTGGGGGCGGAGCCTTGGGCTTCGATGGTTTCGATCTCGCCGCCGCCGACGGATGCTGCGGCTTCGGAGGTGGTGCCGAAATCGACGGTCAGGTCGAGTAATTCACAGGCGGCGGTGAGGGTGCGGCGGAAACTCGGGAGGATCTCGAGCTGGTTCTTGTAGTTCGTCGGGACGTAGGTGTCGGGGCGGGTGATGCGTTTGACTTTGAGGTCCATGCGGGCTGCAGCCCGCATGCCGGGGTCGGCGTTGGAGACGTCTTCGGTGACAGCGGCGACGATCTCGGCGCCGAAGCCGACGGTGAGGTTGTCTTCGTGGACGACGAGGAGGCGGCCGGTCTTCGCGGCGGAGGCGGCGATGCCCGGGCGGTCCCACGGGTCGATGCTGCGCAGGTCGAACAGGTCGACGGTGCGGGAGGTTTGCTTGGTGATCTCGGCGGCGACGTCGCGGACGATGGGCATCGTGCTGCCCCAGCCGACGAGGGTGAGGTCGTCGCCCTGGGTTTCGAGGCGGGCCTTGCCGAGGGGGACGAGCTGCTTGTCGACGTCGGGCGAGGTGGCCAGGGCGCGGTCGTTAAGACACACCTTCGGGTAGAGAAAGATGGTGGGACGCTTGGATTCGAAGGCGGCGTTGAGCAGGCCCGCGGCGTCGCCGGCGGTGGAGGGCATGACGACGTCGACGCCGGGGATGTGGGCGAGCATCGACTCGTAGGTGTTGGCGTGGAACGGGCCGAGGCCGGGGCGGTAGGCGCCGCAGGTGACCATGAGGATCACGGGGCATTCGAACTCGCCGCCGGAGCGCCAGTAGATGCTGCCGAGCTCGCTGATGATCTGGCTGATGCCGTTGGGCAGGAAGTCGGCGAACTGGATGAAGCCGACGGGGCGTCCGCCGGCCATGGCTCGGCCGATCGCGCCGCCGATGATGGTGGACTCGGTGAGCGCGGTGTTTTGGACGCGGCCGGGGAAGGCGGTGGACAAGCCGCGGGTGACGCCGAAGACGTCGCCCTTGGGGTCTTCGATGTCTTCGCCGAGGAGGACGACGTTGTCGTCGGTGTCGAGGCGGTGGCGGAGAGTTTCGCGCATCGCCTCGATCATCATGAGGCTGTCCGAGCCGTTGCTCTTGGCGTTAGATTCACCGCGGTATTCATCCGCGTCGCGCTGGAGCTTGGCGGGCAGCTCACGGCTGACGGTGTAGGTCGTCTCGGGGTCGCCCACGCGGCGGGACAGCTCGCTGACGTGGCGGATTTCTTTTTCGAGCTCGGCGTCGATCGCGTCGAGCTTCGCCTCGTCGAATCCGCGCTCGATCATCGACCGGCGGAAATTCGCCAATGGATCGGAGGTGTTCTTGAGTTCTTCGATGGTCTCGGCGGCGCGATAGACACGGTGGTCGTCGGCATTCGTGTGACTCGACAAACGATCTACACGGACGATGGCGATGGCGGGGCCGCGGCTGTTGCGGACGTGGTCGACGAGGGCGCCCATGCGGGGCATCTCGGGCATGACATCGCGGCCATCAAAGCGGTGGATGGGCAGGCCGTAGAACTCGTCGGCGGGGCCTTCGGGGCGGTCGAAGAAGGTTTGCTGATGGGTGGGCGTGGAGATCGCGTAGCCGTTGTCCATGATGTAGAACAACACGGGCAGGTGGCGGCGGACGGCGTCGGCGATGGCTTCATAGACCTCGCCCTGCTGGGTGGTGCCGTCGCCCATGCCGCAGAGGACCACGGGATTCGAATCGTTCTTGCCGAGCTTGCGCTGCTCTTCGAGGTGCGCGGCGATGCCCACGGCCTGGGTGCAGTTGTTCGCCACGGGCACGACGGTGCTGGGCATGTTCAGTTTGCGGCTGGCCTGGAAGCCGACCATCTGACGGCCCGAGCTGTAGTTGTCAGCGTTGCACAGCGCGGCATCGAACACGGCTTTGGGCGGGATGCCGCGGGCGATCCACAAGGCCTGGTCGCGGTAGTGGGTGTGGATCCAGTCGTCGGGGGTGAGGAAGGCGTTCCACGCGGCGACCGACTCGTGTCCGGTCGTGGGCAGGTGGAAGAACGAGTCGCCGCCCGAGGCGAGCTCGGCCTCGATGGCGTTGGTCGTGCGCGCGGTGCGCATCGCCCGGTAGGTGGCCAGCAGTTGGTCGTCCATGACCGAAGATCCTCCGTCACGCGAGGCGGACGAAACACCCCCGGAAGCGCCTCCGGAAGCACCCCCGCCAGATGGCTCAACCGCCGAAGGGGCGGGACTCATGCGTTTGGTGGGGCTCAGTTCGTCAGATGCGGACATCCATACACTTTCATCAGACAGACGGCGGGCTGGAACGATTCCATAAGCCGTCGTTTTCAACCCCTACTTTACCGGGCCACACCCCCCTAGGCCACTTTTCAGGCCGGCCCCGGGCCCCTACCCTATCCCACCCCCGCCCCGCCCCCGGGCGTCCCTCGGGCCACCCGGTCCCCTAGACTTGCCCCGCCCCCGACGCCCGCTGCCCGAACCCCACCCGTTATGACCGCCGAACCGCCCCCTGCCACCCCCCGCATCGTCGTCGCCGGCGTCGGGCTCATCACGCCGCTGGGGCAGTCCGCGTGGGAAACGTTTGCCGCCCTGCTCAAGGGCCAGCGGATCACCGACCGCGTCGATCGGCTGGAATTCGACACCGAGCCGCTCCCGCTCGCCCAGGCCCTGGGCGGCGTCAGCATCGCCCGGCACACCGCGACCGACCCCACGGTCGAACTCGCCGAGCGGGCTGCGCGGGAGGCGTGTACCGAGGCGCAGCGGCCACTCACCGGGATGCCGACGTGGCTGGGCACGAGCAAGGGGGCTGTCGCCGCGATGTCCGACCTGCACGGCCGCGTCAACGACCTGGGCGACAAGGAACTGCCCAACCGCCTCATCGAGGCCGTCACCCTCGGCCCCCACGGCTACCTCACCCACCACCTGACCCAACGCACCGGCGTCGAGGTCCACAGGCACACCGTCGCCGCCTGCGCCAGCAGCCTCACCGCCCTGCACCAGGCGAAGTGCTGGCTGCAACACCCGAAATCCAAAATCCAAAATCCGAAATCCGACACCGCCCTCGTCGTCACGTCCGAAGCCGCCCTGCTGCCCGCCTTCGTCCACAGCTACCGCCGGCTCGGCGTCCTCGCCCCGATGACGCTCGACGACTACCGCCAGGCCCCGCTCGACGAATCACGGCAGGGCTTTGTGCTCTCGGAAGTCGGTGCTGCGGTGCTGCTCAAACGCCTGAGCCCGGGTGAGCCCGTGCCCGCCGGGGCGATCGAGCTGGTCGATACCGCCATCGCCACCGAGGCGGGCGACCTCATCCGTCCAAGTCAGAGCATGGAAGCGCTCGGCGTCGTCGCCCAGCAACTGCTCGGCCACCGCCCCATCGCCGTCCTGCACCCCCACGCCCCCGGCACCGCCGAGCACGACCCCACCGAACTCCGCGTGCTCGCGGATGTGCTACGTCAACGGCAACACCACTTCCACGAAGAACACGTCTCCGGCGTCGGCCCCAGCGCCGTCTACGCCAACAAGGGCGCACTGGGCCACAGCCTCGGCAGCGCGGGCCTGGTGTCGTTCGTCCTCGCCTACCTGTGTGCCCGCACCGGCAAGCTCCCGCCGATGCCCTGGCTCCAAAACCCGATGCCGCATTCGCCTCTGCCGATCAGCTCAACGCCTACGCTCAGCGACCCCAAGGGTGCCCACGGCATCTTCGCCGCCGGCTTTGGCGGACACGTCGCCGGGGCGGTGATTCAACGAAACACTTGAACCCACAAGTCGTTTCTGTAGGTCAGGTCTTCGACCTGACGCCGCACTCGAAACCGTGGCGCGTCAGGTCGAAGACCTGACCTACAAAAAAAACCATCCACGCTCGGTGGATGGTTCAATGGTTAGATAGCTTTTGCGTTGAAGGTCACCGCGCCATCTGCGCCGCGCCCTGCAGCCGACGCCGAGGCCGGCTCTCGCCGCTCCACGTGCGCTTCGGGATGCGCTTGCCACATTTGGGGCAGAAGTGGGAGGCCTGCGAGATATCGTTGGAGCACTTGGCACACAGCCCACGCTCGATCCGATACAGGCGGACGCCCGAGGTCGAGACCCAGATGATTCCGGTGATCAGCGCGAACGCCACCATCGCCCAGAACGGAACCACCACCCGGCGAACCGCCCACTGGATCTGGTCCGCGGGGATCACGCCCGCCACCGCGGGGGCTTCCTGGCCGGCGATGTTCACCTGACGGTCGATGCCGAAGCCCAGCCCGTGGTCGGTGCAGCGTTCATCGAGCAGTTCGAGTTCCGTGGGTGCCTTCTCGTTGACGCGCCAGTCGAAGATGAACGGCGAGCCGTCGCCCTGTTGCCCCAGCGTCAGGAAGCCCAGCCGGCCGCGGTCCGTCGTCGCCACGGTCACGCTGCCCGTTCCCAGGCGGATCACCGCCTGCTCGGACACGTTGAAGCTGCGGTACCACAGAAACGACGTGGCCAGGAGCATCACGCCCAACACCGAGGTCACGGTCCAAAAAATCACTTTTCGCATGGCTAAGCCCTCAACCATCTCTCACCTCCCGCGCTGAATCGGGTTTCGTTTCAAATTGTCGCAGCAACGCCTGCGTGGCGTCGCCGCCCCCTCTCGCCTCCCCAAGCCTTCTCCGCCTCGTTTACCTGGCGTTTCGACGCATCAAAATCGTCGCGTCGTGGCCGTGGGGGAAGTAGTCCTGCCGGAGCTGGACGTTGGGGGTTTGTTGCAAGGCCCAGTCCAGCAGCTGCATCGTCGGCAGCCGGTTGGCGGGGTACTCCTGCGGCGGGGCGTCCGGGCCGGCCCGATCCGAGAGGAAGTTGAAAATCAACGCCTCGGAGCAGCCCGCCCACGCCCCCTCAAGCACCCGGAGCGCGGTGTCCGCGTCCATCGTGTTGAGCGATCCAGAAATAGTAACAATCTGAGGCGAATCCGTCGCCATGAGTTTCGCGTTTTTGACGAAATCCCCTACCAAAAAATGGCTGTCGGGCAGCCCACGGCCCTGCGCAAACTCAATCACCTCCGGCACACCGTCAAGTCCGATAAACCGGCCGTACTCCACCCCCCGCTCGAGCATAAACGCCGCGAAATCCCCCCGGCTGCACCCCGCGTCCAGCACCACCTTCCCGCTCATGTACACCATCTGGCAGAACACATCGAAACGCAGCCGCTGCGTCTCGGGGCGGGCCCACATGGTGACATCAAACTCGGTGCCGTGTTCTTTCTGGGCATCGAGATAGGGCTGGAGGTAGGCGTCGGTCATGAACGCATATTAGCCGTAAGGATTTCGGATTGGAGATTTCGGATTTCGGACATCCGGTTCACACCGCCCAACGCGCGCCGCTTGCGGCTTAGCGAAGGCCTTTCACAGCGTCGTGTTGAACAAACCAGCGCCCCGAAACTCAATCCGAAATCCCAAATCCAAAATCCGATATCCTCACGCCCATGCCCTCCCCCTCCGACTGGCTCCAGAACCTCCGCGGCCGCTTCATCGTGTTCGACGGGCCGGACGGCAGCGGGAAATCGACGCAGTTCCGCCGGCTGGTGGAGGCGGTCGAAGCCCAGGGCGTCAACGTCTGCGAAGTCCGCGAGCCCGGCGGGACCCACATCGGCGAAGAGATCCGCAAAGTCCTCCTGGACCCCGAGGTCAAGGAAGATGTGGACGTCCGCTGCGAGATGCTGCTGTTCATGGCCAGCCGGGCCCAGTTGATCTCCCAGAAGATCAGCCCCGCACTCGCGGCCGACCACCTCGTCCTCGCCGACCGGTTCATCAGCTCCACCCTCGCCTACCAGGGCACCGCCGGCGGCATGCCCATCGCCGACATCCTGAAGGTCGGCCAAGTCGCGCTCGGCCAGCACTGGCCGGACTTGGTGGTCGTATTCGATGTGGACGAAGAGACCGCCGCCGCCCGGATCAACCCCCTGCTGCGGGAGCGGGAATTCAACGCCGACAAAGACCGCATGGAGGCCAAGGGCGCCGCCTTCCACCGCCGGGTCCGCCAGGGCTACCTGGATCAGGCGGCAGGCGATCCTGACCGCTACCTCGTGATTAACGCCGCTCAGAACCCCGAGGCGGTGTTCCACGACCTCATCCAGGGCCTGGAGGGCCGATTCCCGAACAAGCCGTGACCGATTGGGTTGGATACCCCATGAAAATTAACACGGTTAATAATCTGCTCCCGCTACACTAATGGCTCGTTCACGCAACGAACACCTTCCGAGAGGGTAGCCCGGCATGGAAGCCGCGACTCAGCCAAACCGCTCATTCGAATCGCTTCCATTTGTAGTTTCGCCGCCGCTTACCAAGTGAACCACCACATGATCGGCCAACTGACTTTCTGGATGTCCGCCAAGCGACACACCGTCACGCTTAACGACCAACTCCAATGGGAATGTGACGACCCCGAAATCACCGAATACCTCAACGAAACGTTCCCGATCCATCCGGACGTGAGCCTTTCCAGTCTCGCCATCGGCCGACACGCGCTGTACCGCGCCGCCGAACGGCTCAACGGCCGCGTTCAGGTCTCGACTCGGCGACACCCCCCCGCCGCCGCCGGCCCCGCCTAAGCCCCACCCCCGCATCTTTCGACCACGCACGCTAACCGTTTTGTGGTTGGCGAAACAGTCCCGCGCTTGATGCGCCGCGAAACACACAGCACCAGCCGTCACTCGCGGGACGCTCCGCGTCACCCGCTGAACGTATCGTTGCATCGCAAAAGAAAAACCCGCAGACGACTTGTATCGCCTGCGGGTCGAGTTTGTTTCTAATGAAAACGATTGTTCTACGGCATCAACCGAAGCGGCCGGTGATGTAGTTTTCGGTGCGTTCGTTTTCGGGGTTGGTGAACACCTTGCGGGTGTCGCCGAACTCGATGAGGTTGCCCTCGAACATGAACGCGGTGAAGTCGCTGGCGCGGGCGGCCTGCTGCATGTTGTGCGTCACGATGGCGATGGTGTAGTGCTTCTTGAGCTCGTCCATCAGGTCTTCGATCGCGACGGTGGACTTGGGGTCCAGAGCCGAGCAGGGCTCGTCCATCAGCAGGATCTCGGGTTGGGCGGCGATCGCCCGGGCGATGCACAGACGCTGCTGCTGACCACCCGACAAACCCAGAGCCGACTGCTTCAGACGGTCTTTGACTTCGTTCCACAGCGCTGCGCCCTTGAGCGAGCTCTCGACCAGATCGTCGGTCTCGGACTTGCTGAGCTTCAGGTGGAGCCGCGGGCCGAAGGCGATGTTGTCGTAGATCGATTTGGGGAACGGGTTGGGCTTCTGGAAGACCATGCCGATCTTGCGGCGGAGGGTCACGACGTCGGTGCCCTTGGCCAGCAGGTTCTCGCCGTGCAGGTCGATGGTGCCCTCGGCCCGAGCGCCGGCGATCAGGTCGTTCATCCGGTTGATCCAACGCAGGAACGTGGACTTGCCGCAGCCCGACGGGCCGATGAACGCGGTGACGCGGTTCTTGGCGATGTCCATGTCGATGTTGTGCACCGCGTGGAAGTCGCCGTACCAGCAGTTGAAGTTCTTGATCTGAACCAGCGCTTCCGATGCGGAATCGGCGGGCGCGGTGGCATCGGCTTCACGCAGGGCCGCGGTCGGCGGTGGCGGAGCGGCCAGATCGGACTGGGGTTGAACAGAGTCAGTCATACGAGTCATCTTAATGTACCCCTTCGCCGGTTCAGCGGGAGTGATGCATTTCTAACACTTGGGCCCTTATTGGACTCCTGGAAATCGCCTTCCAGGCTTCCCCGTTTGCCCAGCCCGCCACCAACCGGGGCGAGCGGGACGATCGCAACGAGCGATCAGTTGGCTTGTTGGAACTTCTGGCGGATAAACACCGCGACGGCGTTGAAGGTGAACAGCACCGCGAGCAGCACGATAATGCCCGCCGCGGCCGCGTCGCGGAACGACTTGTCGGGCTCCGACGTCCAGTTGTAGATTTCCAGGGGCAGGGCCGCGAAGGCCGCCATCAGGTGGTCGGGGCCGGCCTGCAGGCCGACGTAGCCGATGAGCAGGATCGGGGCCGCTTCGCCGATGGCGCGGGACAGGGCGAGGATCGCCCCGGTACAGATGCCCGGGATCGCCGAGGGCAGCACCACCTTCTCAATCGCCTGCCACTTCGTGCCGCCCAGGGCCAGCACACCCGAACGCATTTCTTGGGAGACCGCACGGATCGCTTCCTGCGAGGAGACGATGATCACCGGGAGGATGACCAGCATCAGCGTCAGGCCGCCGGCGAGCATGCCCTTGCCGAACGGGATCTGCATGTAGTACCACTTCTTGACGTCTTTGGGCAGCGGCTCGGTGCCCTCGATGATCAGACCCCGCAGGCCCGCGGCGTCGAATTCTTTTTCCAGCAGCTTGTCGTACAACACCCGGCGGGACTGGATCTGCTGCACCGCGTCCTGGCCGTTCATCGCCAGGAGCTGGGTGGCCGCAGTTTCTTTCATGACTTCGTAGTCGGCCTTGAGGTCGTCCTTCAGCGGGGTCAGCATCGCTGCGGCGATCTCGCCGGCGCTGGTCTCATCGACCTGGAACGCCCCATCGACCGTCGCGGCACGCAGGGCACGCTTCATCGAGCGGTTGATCTTGCGGAGACGGCCGTCGGCCTCGCTGCGGATGCCTTCGAGGTCGCCGGCTTCGACCACCTTCACCTCTGCGGGCGGGCC
This sequence comes from Algisphaera agarilytica, assembly GCF_014207595.1. NCBI lineage: Bacteria > Pseudomonadati > Planctomycetota > Phycisphaerae > Phycisphaerales > Phycisphaeraceae > Algisphaera > Algisphaera agarilytica. The sequence goes on along the minus strand of NZ_JACHGY010000001.1, from coordinate 2,898,250 downwards.
ACCGGCCCGGGCTTCGCGGAGCGAGCCGTAAATCACCGCATCCATAGTCAACGTCGCGGGGGTCAGCTCGGCGCCTTCAGACGACTCGACGTAGAAGCTCTGTCCGCCGGCCCCGGGGTATTCGAGGTAGAACTCCTGGCCGATGTCGAGCCAGGGCTCGTTAAGGTTCTCACTGCTGAACATGATCACGAAGACCGAGAAGCCCAGGATGCCGTAGACGATCGACGGGACACCGGCGAGGTTGGTGATGTTGCTCTGAACAAAGCCGTGGAGCATCTTGGGGAGCTTGGCCTTGGGGCGGTACTCTTCGAGCAGGATCGCCGAGGCCACGCCCAGCGGGATGGCGCTGAGGGCGCAGATCGCCAAGATCGAGATCGAGCCCATGAGCGCCGGGCCGATACCGGTCTTGGCCGAGTTGCTGGACATCGGGTTGGTGATGAACTCGGGGCTCAGCCGGGGGAAGCCGCGGGCACAGATCGAGATAAGCAGCGTGGCTAGCACGATCAACGCGATCCCCGCCGCGGTCATAGCGACCACTTGGAAGAGCGTGTTTTTGATTTGCCGCGCTTTGCGGCTGGAGGATTGGTACTCAGGCATCGTGGACTACTCGTATTGCTGACGGAATCGTTTGCGGATGTAAGCACCCACGATCGTGATGATGAGTGTGATCAGGAACAGGGTCATGCCCACGGCGTAGACCGATTGGTACTCAACCGTGCCGGTGGCCAGGTCGCCGAAGAACACCGACACCATGTAACCGGTCATGGTCTGGGTCGGTTCGTTGACGGCGAAGATCTTGCCCAGGCCCGCTGCGAGGTCCGGCGGGTTCAGGCCGGCGGCGATGGCGACGATCATGGTCTCGCCCACCGCCCGGGCGAACGCCAGGAGGCAGGCCGCGACGATGCCGGACAACGCCGCGGGGAACACGACCTTGACCGAGGTTTCGAAGCGTGAAGCGCCCAGGCCGTACGAGCCCTCACGCAGGGCCCGGGGCACGGCCCGCAGGGCGTCTTCGGAGAGCGAAGTCACGATCGGGATACACATAATGCCCACGGTCAGGCCCGCGGCCAGCACGTTGAAGATCTGGATGTTCAGCGGATTGGCTTTGTTGGGGTCGGGGTTGCCGGCGATGCCCGCGAAGTCGAGCTGCAGCAGCGGCGTGACAAAGGTCAGGGCGAAGTAGCCGAACACCACCGTCGGGACGCCCGCGATGATTTCGATCAGGGGCTTGATCACCGAGCGGACTTTGGGAGAGGCGAACTCACTCAGCCAGATCGCGACCATCAGCCCGACGGGGATGGCGATGCACATCGCCACGATGGTGACCTGGAAGGTGCCGGTGATCAGCGGCCAGATGCCGAACTCTTTGTCGCTACCCTGGAGCGGGTTCCACTCGAGGCCGGTGAGGAACTCGGAGATGGTGACGTTGGCTTCACGGCCCTGGACGTCCTGGATGCCGCCGCCGAAGAAGCCTGCGGCCTGCTGGGCGAGGATGAAGACGATCAGCACGGTGATGCTGATCGTGATCGCGCCGCAGAGGACCAGAAGGCTGACAATGAAGCGCTCTTTGATATCCCGGAGAACGGTCGAACGCGGCCGGCCGGGGGTCTTGCTGGTGGCGATCGCCTTCAGCCCGTCTCCGGTGGTGATACTTGCGGTCATGGGGGGGGCCGAGGGTTGGGTGTTGTGGCGGGTCAGTTGCCGGGGCCGTACGCCGGTATCGGGCGGCGGCAGCGGCGGAACGATCCAGTTTTAAATGCGGGGCGGCACCGTTAAGCACCGCCCCGTTTTGGTTTCAATCAAGGGCCTGGAAGCCCGAGCGTGCCGGACAGTTTACTCGCCCAGCAGGTCCTTGAGGGTACCCTTCTTGGGGTTCAGTTCGGCATCGTAGAAGATCGAGCCGGTGACCTTGTCTTCGAGACGATCGAACATCGAGTCGTAGACCCATTCGGGGAGGCGGACGTAGCCGACTGCTTCCGCGGCGGTGGGGGCCACGTCGATGGTAAACTCAGCCAGGGCAGCCACTTCGGGCTTCTTCAGGCTTTCCACGTTCCAGTAGATGAACAGCGGGCGGCTGAAGGGGTTGTAGTTGCCCGACTCGATCGCTTCGGAGCTGGGTGCGACGAATTCGCCAGCCTTGTTTTGGATGGCGACGGCGTTGACCTTGTCCTTGTTCTCGGCGTAGTAGGCGTAGCCCAGGAAGCCGATGGCACCGACGTTGTCGGCCACACCCGAGACGGTCAGGTTGTCGTTTTCACCGACGGAGGTACCGCGGAGTTCGCCTTCCTTACCGACGACCTTTTCCTGGAAGTAGGAGAAGGTACCCGAGGTTTCAGCGGGAATGTAGAGCTTCAGTTCGGTGTTGGGGAAGCTGGGGTCGACGTCGGCCCAGGTCTTGGCGGTCGAGTTGGCGTCGAAGATGGTCTTGAGGTGATCGACGGTGAGCTCGGAAGCCCAGGTGTTGGACTTGTTGATCACGATCGACAGGCCGTCGTAGGCAACGAGCATCTCGATGAATTCGATGTTGTTTTCGGCAGCGGCCTTGATTTCCTTGGCCTTGATCAGTCGCGAAGCGTTCGAGGCGTCGGTGTTACCGGCGACGAACTGCTTGAAGCCGCCGCCCGAGCCGATCTTCTGGATGTTTACGCTGACCTGGGGGTAGGTCTCAGTGAATTGCTCGCCGACGAAGGTCGAGATGGGGTACACGGTGGACGAGCCCGCCACTTCGACCGAGCCGGTGATTTCGGCGGTCGCGGGGGAGCTCAGAGCGATGCCAGCAGCGGCACCAAGGGCGGTCAGGGTCGAGGTCAGTTTCATAGCAGGTCTCTCCAAAGCGTCTTTACAGGGGAGTGAAGGGTGGGACGCATCGTGCGACCCGTTGGATGTGCGGAAAGTAAGTTGGCATTGTTAACGAACGGTTAGAGAGATGTGAGTTCGTCGATAATACGGTCAGGGTGGGCATGCTTGTCGTGCGCCAACCACGCCGCCAGCACCACCAAAGCCAGCAACCCCACAACCGTAAGCCCTTGCCACCACAAGCCTAAAGACCAAAGCCAGGCCGCGTCGTAGACCATCAGCCAGCCCACACTCAGCCGCCTGAACCGTCGGGGCGAACCGACCCCCAGTATCGGGATCAGCCCGGGTTTCGCCACTGCCGAACCCGCCCGGGTCACCCACATCGCCACCAACGGAAAACCCAAGGTCGCCAACACCGGGCCGATCCAAACCAGCCCCCCCACCGCCGCCTGCCCCGTCTCCCGGCGGGTTCCGATCAACAGCAGAATCATCAGGGACCAGAACCCCCACCCGAGCAACACCGCCCAGATGTCGCGCGGCTTGAGCCGGGGACGCTTGTTCTCCAGGTGATGTCGCACGAGCCCGCACGCCATGACGTGGCTCAGGGTCAACCAGACGGGCCAGGCAAACCCCGTCTCCGGGTTCGGCACCGCCATCATCAACCCGTGCAGCAATCCGATCGTCACGATCCCCACCGCCGGGACGAAACGCCCCGCGAAGTTGTAAAACAGCACGCCCGCCCCCAACAACACCGCCAGCCGGAAGCTCGTCTGCCCCAACGCCCCCGCCGAGAACACCGCCACCAAGAGCGCCCCGATCGCTACCGCCGTCGCCGCCCGGACACTCACCCGCCCCTCGGCCACCGGCTTGTCGTCGCCCGCCGCATCCAACGCCAGCGCCCGGTCCTGACGCCGATCCAACACATCGTTCAGCGCCACCGCACACACGCTCAGCCCCAGCGCCGTCCCGCCCGCCGCCAAAAGCGCCCACCCCAACCCCAATCGGATCAGCTCCGCGTTGCGGTGCGCCTCGGGCTCGATGGCGAACGCCAGGTACGTCATCAGCCACGCCCCGCTCACCGTCGAGAGCACCAGCCCCAGCCGTGTCATCCCCAGCAGTTGGGCCGCGTTCAGCAGATGTCGGACGGCGTTGGGCAGCATGACCCCCTCACGATACACTCACCGCTATGCAAACGCGGCCCCGATCCTTGACCACCTTCGTCCTTGCCCTGGCGCTGGCACTTTTTGCCCTGCCCGGCTGCAGCGGCAACAAAAAGGTCAAAGAAGAATCCGAGCAGATCGCCGCGCAAAATAATCAACTCACCGATGCGCAGATCACGGTCCAGATCGCCACCGACCCTCTGGCCGACCCAGACGCCCGCCGCGAAGCCCTGATCGCGATCGCCACCTCGTCCGCCGCGGCCGAGCCGGTGTACCTCGACCTCTACCGCGCGACCCTGGCTGATCCGACCCTCGACGCGACCGTCGCCGCGGTGGCCGCCGCCGCGCTGGGCAACCACGGCCAACCCGAAGACACCGGCCGACTCACCCCCCTGCTCACGCGAGACGCAACCTTCCTGCGTTGGCAGGCCGCGGTCTCGCTCCAACGTCTGCACAACCCCCAGGCGATCGCCCCGCTCATCGGCGCCGCCACCAAAGACGAAGACCCCGATGTCCGCATGGCCTGCGCCACCGCGCTGGGCCAGTACCCGCGCCGCGACGTGTTCGATGCGTTGACCACCGTGCTCGACGACCGCGACTATGGCGTCTCCCGCGCCGCCCAGGAATCGCTCACCCTCATGGCCCAACACGACGCCGGCGACGACCCCCGCGATTGGCGCGACTTCGCCGACGCCAACAGCGCCACCCTCTTCCAAGAGCCCGGCCCCTACACCTACACCCCCTACCCGCCCCGCCGCGGCATCGTGTCGAACATCCTCTTGTTCTGGCTCAAGCCCGTCGCCCAGCCGCAGTACCCGATCGGGTACGAACCGCCCACCGACGAAACCGCCGACGCGGGTTAAGTGACGCAAAACCAAAGCGGCATCCGGTTTGATCCCCCTCCCTTGAGGGAGGGGTTAGGGGCGGGTGATGAACCTCCCTCCAAACCACGGCAATCCGTTAGCCTCAGCACCCTCCCCCGGCCCCTCCCTCAAGGGAGGGGAGTTATGACTTTACAACCGGTGCAGACAACACCGCGGCAAGCCGACTCTCACCGCTCGCCCAGCACCCGTCGCACATAAGCCCGCGTCTGCGGCCCGGCGTGTTCCTCAACAATCTGCTCAGGCGTGATCCCCGGGTTCTCGTTCTGGATCCGCCGCACCCGCGTCGGCCCCATGTGGTACGCGGTCAGCGCCAACATCTCGTTCCCATCAAAGCGATTCAGCAGATAACCGAGATAGGTCGTGCCGACTTTCAGGTTGTAGTCGGGGTCGAACAGGTTGCCACGTTTGTAGCTGGGGTTGCGTTGGAGCACGTCCTTTTCGGTGATGGGGGTGATCTGCATCAGACCCAGCGCCCCGCGGTTGGACTCGGCGTCGGCCCGCCCGCTGCTCTCGGCCATCACCACCGCGGTCACCAGATCGACATCCAACCCCGCGTCTGCGGCGTGTTTCTCGATCAACGGCATGTGCTGCTCGATCCGTTCGTCATCCCCCGCGTGCCACACCCACCGCGCCGCGTCCGGCCCGGCCCAGATCAGCACTAGCAGCCCCGACAACACCGCGATCCACACCCGCCGATCCCCGGCTGCGCGTCGTAGCTCCCGTTTCCAGCGTCCTTGCTTGGAGTGCCCACTCATCCCCGCATCATACGCCCCCCACCGCGGGCCGTTGGGGTGCAGCCGATCCCCGGCTCCCGCCGATATAACCATTCTGATGTCTACCCCCACACCCAAGCCATCGATCTCCAGCCTGTTCCACCGCCTCACCACGGTGCTGAGCGTGGCCCTGCTCGCGGGGGCGGGGGTGCTGGGCTACCAGGTCCTGCGCAACGGCGTGGCCGCTGATGTGTATCACGACCGGCTCGTCGAGCTCAACGACCAGCACAACGAGTTGATCGACCAGTACAACCAGGCCGTGACCCGCACCGCAGTGACCGAACTGCTCGTCGAGGACGGGCAGGTGTGTGTGGTGGTGCGCACCGCGGATGACCGCGAGCCGGAGGTGCATCCCGTCGCGGCCGACCCGCAGCACCCGATCTACGTGGACTACGTCGTGAAGGACAGCCGACTGCTGATCCGCCGGGTGTTTGATTCCAAGTCGGTCCCCGACGAAGCGGGCGTGATCGACTCGGCCCTCTTGGACCTCGACTGGAACGACCCCACGATCAAGCACGGCCAGGCGATCTACCGCCAGCTCTCCGACGGCCGATGGATCGTCACCGTCTCGGGCGACGGCTCACTCGCGCTGGCCAAAGTCGAGGACGACACCGAAGTCGAGCTGCTGCCCGCCCCGGCCGTGAACGACTTCGACCCCATCGAAGCCACGCAGGAACAGATCAAACAGATCACGCCCGGAGATGTGTTCGAGCGCTACTTCGGGGCCAACTAATCCCCCCGAATCCCCCATCCCCCCAAAAACCGCAAAACCGGGCGATTTACCCACCCACATGGAGGGTATTCCCCTACTCTGGAAACCCGAGGTTGTAGTAAACTTGGGGTTCACGGGTGCATGAGTCAAGGTTGCTGCACCGATGCCAGGCCACCTCATGAGACCGGAGGGGAATCATGTTCAATTCATCAAAGGGTCGTTTTTTTGCTGCCGCCACCGCATCGATCGCGGCGGGTGTCTTTGCTCTGGATGCGGGGGCAGCGGGGATCATGCCGACTTATTCGCTGACCGTCGGTGACGCGATCACCGGGGACAACGAGTTCACCGCCGATGGCCTGCAGCGTTGGGATGTTGACCCGGGGGCCGACAACTACTTCGAAGATTTTTACGAACGCCCCACCGCCCAGACCTACGAAGACCGCACCAAGCCCGGCGTGGGAACCGTCGCCGCCGCCAACGAGTACTTCGGCTACCTCGACATCAAAGAGGGTAAGTACGGCTACGACGACAACTACATGTACTTCCAGATCACGCTCAACACCGGCGTACGCAAAACCGACGACGGCGGCGTCGACGGCGACAGCTTCGGATCGGGCACGTTCTACGGTATCCGCCTCAGCGACGACGACCCCGACGGCGCCGACGGCTTGCTGCTGCGGATCGCCGGCGACTCCAAGGAACTCTGGGGCAACACCTTCGACAGCAAGTCGGCCGAGGGCTACTTCGACGCGGACGGCGACATCGGCGGGCCCGGCGGCATCACCACCGTCAACGAAAACCCCGGCTCCATGACCGGCTACGAAGCCACCCGCATCGAGAGCGACGGCGGGCTTTCGGGCGACACCGACACCAAAGTCCTGTTCTCCCGAATCATCGGCCCCGAGGACGGCGAAACCATCGACGAGAGCGTCATGCCCGTGATCGAGATCGCCTTCGCCTACCAGGTCTTCAACCAGCAGTTCGCCAACGCCGCGGTCGACCCCGCCAACCTGCAGTACCTCGAGTTCGAATCCGACCGAGGCCTGAAAGACAACGCGAACTACCTGTGGAACGACAAGTACAGCTTCACCGAAGCGGGAACGCCCTACGACTCGAACAACCAGCCCCAGAACGTCTACGAACTCGACACCGTCCGCCTGATCCCCGAGCCCGGCAGCGCCGCGTTGCTGCTCGGATTGACCGGGCTCGCTTGGCGGCGTCAACGGTCTGCTTGATCCCCTTTCCCGATACCTCCAAAGAACCAACGCATAAGCCGACACGAGCGATGACCTCGCTCGTGCCGGGGCGTTGGGTTCTTTCTCCCATGCGCCGTTGGGGGGATGCGTGACTCAGGCTGGCTGCTGGGTGCGGCGGCGGGTCGCGATGAGCAAGGCACCGCCGGCCATCAAGAGCAGGCTGCCCGGCTCGGGGACGGTTTCCACGTTGATCCGGGGCGCAAGGCTGGGGCCGTTGTTACCCGAGTAGAAACGTGTGTCGGTGCCGGTCATGCCGATGTGTTCGAGGCGGAGCAGCACGACGGATTTGGTCGGGTCCAGCAGGTACTCGGCGTGGCGTGCGGCGACGAACGCGGTGACGTCCTGCAGGAACCTGGTGTCGACGGGGTCGAAACCCATGGTCGTGGTGGCGAAGGTGTCGGTGATGAGCGTGTAGTCGCCGGCGTTGTATTCGCCGGTGGTGGTCGGGTCGGTGTTGGGCACCGCAGACGGGTCGAGCGCGGCCGAGAGGTTGTTGGTCTTGCCCATCACTCGGACCGACACGCCGGGGTACCACCCCACGTCGCGGACCATGCGGAGCTCTGCGTTGGTCACGGTATCGCCTTTGCCCGCCAGCGATGCGAGGTCGAATTGGAGGATGGTTTTGTAGGTCGTGCTGCCGTCGTTCCAGACGCTGACGTCCGCGTCGCCCCAGCCCTGGGTTCGGATGGGCTCGGGCGGGGCGAAGGGATCGATGAGCTCTCGGATTTCGTAGTCCAGCGGGTCAGAGTAGATCGAGGTCACCGCGGCGTTAGCGGATGAAACCCCGCAGGCCAGGGCCAGGCCGGCGAGCGCCGCGGTACGGGTGAGGGGGCGTGAAAATCGTTGGGAAAGGCGGAGGTTCATGTCGTGCTCGCGTGGTGGGTTTGCTGGGAGTGGCCCGCCGGATGGCCGGGTTCAACAGCGATACCCCACACGAGCGGCGACGCTGCGCGAGCATTCGAAAAAATCTTTTTGATGGTTTAGCGGGCGGCACAAAGTGCCCCGCGTGCGGTCACAGGAAAACACGGAACGCGGGACGCTACGCGTCACCCGCTAAACACGAGATTAAATCGGTTGCCCGTAAGAATTTTATTCCTGAATCCCGAACGGGATCCGCCAGATGGACCAGCTCTCGCCGCGGTTCGACAGGAAGTAGATCTCCTTGCCGTCGGGCGACATCAGGGGGAAGCGGTCGGAGCTGCCGTTGGTCGTGAGCTGCTGCTTGTCGGTGCCGTCGGCCCGCATCATCCAGATGTCTTCGTTCGGGCGGCCGGTGGGGTCGGTGCCTTCCATCGAGGTGTACAGGATGTACCGGCCGTCGGGCGACCACGAAGGATTGCTGAACGGCTTGATCAATTCCAGGTCCGCGGTGCGGTTCGCATCGAACAGCATCCGCTCGGTGTTGGAGAGCGACTGGCGGTAGCGTTTCATGATCGCGTTGGCGCCGCTGGTGAGCTGGATCCCGTTGCTGCCGTCGGGGTCGATCACCCAGAGGTTGCCGTCGTCGGGGTTGATGAAGGCGATGTGCTGGCCCTCGGGCGAGATCGCGGGCGACTCGCCGCGGGTGATCTGGGTGGGGAACTCGTTGGGGCCGTAGTGCGTCCAGACTTGCTGATCGGTCACGATTTGGCGGACCGGGTCGAGGTTGACCACGCTGAAGGCGACGGTGCCGTCGGCCGCGGAGGTGGGCTTGAGCACCATGCCGTTGCGGTGGTTGACGTAGATGTCGGAGATGCCGGACCGGCCGTTGGCCTTGATGCCGAGGATGCCCAGCAGGTCGCCGCGTCGGTTGGACGAGAACAGGATGCGCTCGCCGTCGGCGCTGAAGCTGGGGAACATGTCCTGGAAGTCTTCGGTGGTGATGTGCTGGACCCCGCCGCCGACGATATTGATCGCCCGCAGGTTCGCGCCCTTGAGGGTGTAGACGCGCTGGTCTTCGAGGCTCAGGCTCTCGGCGTCGAGGGCACTCAGCGGGCTGGCGTAGACCGCTTCGGAGTAGACCAAGCGGTCACCTTCGGGCGAGATGGCCAGGCCCTGGATGCCGCGGTTCTCGCCGAAGTCCACGATCAGCGTGGGCACCGCCCCGCCGGCCTCGGTGATGTCCTTGAACGACCGCGTCTTGCTCAGCACGCCGACCCACTTGCCCTTGGGCGTGAGCAGCACCTCGACCACCGGCACGGGCACGTAAGGCTTCTCTTCCAGCGTGAACGACAGCGTGCGGGATTTGTCGGCCCCTTCTTCGAGCGCGTTGTACCCCGCGGTGTCGATCGTCTGCTGGCCCGGCAGATAACGCTCGGCCTGCAGGGTCGTGGGCATGACCTCCACGGTGTAGGTCTTGTTGTTCTTCTCGGAAAACTCCAGCTCGGCCAAGAGTGGCGAGGGGCCGGACGCCAACAGACGCCCGCCGGGGTCGGTCACCGTGACGGTCGCGCCGCTGGGCGACGAGGTGACCAGGAGCTTGCTGGTGCAGCCGACTAGGGCCAGCGCCGCGACCAACACCACCGCGAACCCCAATCTCGGGTTCAGCAGGCGGCAAGCTGTTTCGTATCCACTCATCAAATCACCCGGCTCCTGGGCTGGTGCGAACCGACATCCCGCGTCATACGAAAAAACAACGCGCATCCCTCACTATATCGATGCCCGGGCCCCAAAGCATAGAAAATGGCGTTTTTCACGCTATCGGACGCGGACAGAGCGGTGTTCACATTGTAGTCGCCCGTTTTCTGGAAACGCGGATAACAAGGCAAGCCACATGTGTTCCACGCTCAGTCGAGCGTCGGCACCGGGTCAGTGCGGAACGGCATCGCGGGAAGGCCCTCAGCGTTCACGAGGTTGATGCCCTGCGGGCCGTCTGCGGGATTCACACTGAACGCATAACGGATTTCGAACGGTCCATCGAATCCTTCAGGATGAGTCAATCGCACGGTATCTCGTTTGCGCGGCTCGATCTCGGCGTTAGCCCAGACCCAGTTTGACTCGGGATTTCTGCGGATCGCAAAGCCACGCGGGGGCTGATCGTCGGTCGTCGTCAACCCTTCAGCAAAATTCCAGCGAACCGTCGCAACCCCGGGTTCAGTCGAGTCATAACCGATGGCATACATTTGCGGCCCCACCGGCACGACCGACTTGTTTCCGTAGACGTATCGCTCGGCGAGACGCGCAAAGCGACGACCGACATCTTGTTTGTTTCGAGGATGAATGTCGTTGGCATCACCCAGGTCAATCGCGGTGGTTGCCCAGGTGTTCTTGGTGGCCGCCGCCACCGCCGCCTGGCTATCGCGCAGCTCCGCCCAATCGTCGTAGGCCGGGGGCTGGGCGGGATGCTTACGAAAGCTGGCTAACTGCACAATCAAAAAAGGGAAGTCGCGTGCTTCCCCCGGCTGAGACCACAGCTCACGCCAGTCTTCGATCATCATCGGCAGCAGCGTGCGGTACTCCAGCGGAACCCCGCGGTTGGCGTTGTTCTCGCCCTGGTACCAGATCACGCCGCGATGCGCGAACGGCGCCACCGGGTGGATCATGCCGTTCCAGAGTGCCGCGGGGATGTGTTGTTTCTTGACGGGCTTGTCGTGGCTGGCGGCCGCAAGTTTCTCGTCGTACTCCAGAACCACCCCCGCGGTCACCGGGCTCGACTCCAGGCTCTGCCGTGACGTATAGGCCTCGGCACTCGCACCGCCCCAGGCCGTCTGGTAGAGCCCAATCGGCACACCCTGCGATTCGAATAACGCCCGGCCGAAGTAGAAACCCACCGCAGAAAAGCCGCCGATCGTTTCCGGCGAGGCCACCTGCCATTGTCCACCGGTGCTGAACTGCGGCTCGGCTTTCGAAACCATCGGATTACTGAAGTGGCGGATGAGCGGGTAGTCCGCCGCGGCGATCTCGGCCTCGGCGCCAGCGGCGTTCATCACCTTCCAACGCATGTTCGATTGCCCCGAGCAGTGCCAGACCTCGCCCACCAGGACATTCTTAAAGCGCTTCGACACTTCGTCCTTGCCATCGCCAGCCACCACGGAAAGCACCACCGGATCCGCGTTTGCCTCCATCGCCGGTAGATCGACTCGCCAAACACCATTCTCACCAGCGACTGTGGCGGCCTCGACTTCGCCGAAGGTCACGGTAATGCTCTGCCCGGGCTCGGACGTACCCCATACCGGCACCGGCATGTTGCGTTGCAGCACCATGTGATCCGAGAAGATCGCGGGAAGCTCCAAAGCCAACGCAGGCACGGAGAACACAAAAAAAGTACACACAAACAGGGGTAAGCGATTCATCATGTTGGACCCGATTTCTTGAATAACGAACCAATGATCGTCCAAGTTCCAAAGCTAGACATTTCCCAGTGATTCAATCCGCTTTCGTAATCTACTTACTGAAGCGCCTGGAATGGGAAAGCAGGCAGGCCCGCGGCGTTGACGAGGTTGATCCCGCGAGGCCCGTCGGTCGGGTTGTTGGCCCAGCCGTAGCGGACGGCGAACGGGGCCTCGATGCCTTCGGGGGCGTGAACCAAGACGCTGTGGCCCTCGATCTCGGCAGATTCTGCCCAGACCCATTTCCCGTCCGCCTCGACTTGGACCGCAAAGCCGCGTGGCGTCTCACCGTTGGAGGTGGCCAAGCCTTCGGCGTGGTCGAAATGGATGCGCATCGTGCGTGGCGAGCTTTCGCCGGCCGCCTCGGCGACGGTGAACGTCGGGCCCTGATCCACCACGGACTCGTCGCCATAGACACGACGTTCGGCGATCAACGCCAGCCGCCGCCCCACCTCTTGCTTGTTGCGCGGGTGGATGTCGGCCGCGTCGCCGATGTCGATCGCGGTGGCGAGATACGTGTTAGGGTGGGTCTTGGCGGTTGTGTGTTGCATATCCCGCAGCGACGCCCAGCTACTCTCGCCGGGCTGGGCCGGTGGCGAGGTGTAGTTGGCCAACTGCACCGCCAGGAACGGCGTCTCGCGTGCCTCGCCGGGTTGGTCCCAGAGCGTGCGCCAATCCTCGATCACCTTTTTCATCAGCGTGTCGTAGGATTCGTGTCGCCCGAGGTTGGATTCGCCCTGGTACCAGATCACGCCGCGGTGCGCGAACGGGGCCACGGGGTGGATCATGGCGTTGAACAGATGCGCGGGCCGATGGTTGGGCCCCCAGGACAACTCGAAGCCGCTGCGGATCGCGTCGGGCGACATCGCCACGTGATTCAGCAAACGCCACGGTCCGGCCAGGGAAATACGTTCTTCGGCGTTGCCCTTGGGCTGGATGTACATCGCGGCCGGCGAGCCGAAGACCCCGCCCAATCCGCCGGGGTCGAAGATGCGCACGGCGATGGTCAGCTCGGTGGTGTCCACCTGCTCGGCGGGCACGGTGTAGTTGCGCTGCACGTAATGCGGATTCTCGCCCGCGGTGCGCCCGACCTCGTGGCCGTTGACGAAAGCGATGTCGGTCTGACGGATCCGAGCGAGCCGAAGCTCCAACGACTGTCCTATCCACGATTCGGGGATGGTGACCTTGCGACGAACCCAGAAGACGCCGTCGCTGCGACGGAAGATGTTCTGGCTGTAGCCGGAAGGCATGCTCTGCTGAGCCCAATCGCGGTCATCCAAGTCCGGAGCAGCCAATCGCTCTGTGTCGTCGGGACCCGGGTCCTGGTGGTTGGTGGGCAACTCCTCCCAACCGGGGGAACCGGCGCGTTTCTCGGCCAAGACATCCAGGTCCTTGTCGTAACGCTGCACATAGTCTTGCAGTTGCGGTTGGGCTTCGAGCGACGCGCGGGACGCGAAGGCCTCGGCTGGTGTGCCGCCCCACGACGTCAACACCAGACCGACCGGCACGTCCAGGTCTTGCTGCAGCTTGCGCCCGAAGTAATACGCCACCGCCGAGAACGGCCCGATGGTGTCGGGCGAGCACAGCTTCCATTGCCCCTCGCCCATCTCGTCCGGCTCGGGCAAGGCCCGCTCGGGCACCCGGAACAAGCGGATCTCGGGGTGGTCCGCCGCGGCGATTTCTTCCTTCGCGTTGGCGGAGTTGGAGACCACCCAGCCCATGTTGGATTGCCCCGAGCAGTGCCAAACCTCGCCGACCAGGATGTCCTCAAAACGTTTCTTCGCCTCGCCGGACGAACCCCCGGCTTCGACGGTCAGGACCACAGGCTTGAAGCTCGCCACCATCGCCGGCAGATCGACTCGCCAATCGCCCTTTTCATCCGCGATCGCTTGGACCTCCATCCCCGCCAACTTCACCGTCACCTCCTGCACCGGCTCGGCCGTGCCCCACACCGGCACCGATATGCCGCGTTGCAGCACCATGTGATCCGAGAAGATCGCGGGAAGCTCCAAAGCCGACGCCGACAGTGAAAGCACAAAAACAGCGCACGCAAACAGCGAAAGGCGATTGGTCATATTGGACTCGGTCTAGAGGTAAAAACAGAACGACGGAACTTACGAAACTCGGCAGAAACGCGGGCCCGGGTTTACTCCCCGGGGATGTAGCTGATCACGCCGTCCCACGGCGAACTGGCGGTGGCGTAGAGCTTCTTGGGGATGCGGCCGGCTTTGTAGGACAGGCGGCCGGCTTCGAGGGCGTGGCGCATGGCGCTGGCCATGGTGATCGGGTCGCTGGCGTGGGCGATGCCGGTGTTGAGCAGGACGCCGTCGGCGCCGAGTTCCATAGCCACCGTGACATCGCTCGCCGTGCCGACGCCGGCGTCGAGGATGACGGGGTAGTCGGGGTCGCCGTCTTTGAGGGTCTCGAGGATGATCGTGATCGCGTTGGGGTTGAGCACGCCCTGGCCGCTGCCGATGGGCGAGCCGGCGGGCATCACGCTCGCCGCCCCGGCTTCCTTGAGCTTGGCCGCCATCACGGGGTCGTCACTCGTGTAGCACAACACTTTGAATCCATCGGCGACCAATTCTTTGGTCGCTTCGAGTGTGCCGACGGGGTCGGGCAGCAGGGTCTTCTTGTCGTTGAGCACTTCGAGCTTGACCCAGTCCTTGCCGGGGTTGTCGAGCTGGTCGAGGATCTCCCGGCCGAGCTTTGCGACACGCACCGCGTCCTCGGCGGTGAAGCAGCCCGCGGTGTTGGGCAGGATGGTGTAGCGATCGGTATCGAGGAACTCGAGCATCGAGCGCCCCTCGGCATCGACCAGCCGTTCACGGCGGACCGCGACGGTCACGACCGACGCCCCCGAGGCGTCCAGGGCGTGCTGCATCTGCTCGTAGTCTTTGTATTTGCCCGTGCCCACAATCAGACGCGAGGCCAGCGTCTTGCCGCCGACGATCAGCGGCTGGTCTTCGGTGACGGGAGCAGTCGTGGTGGAACTCATGTCCAAGTCTTTCTCAAATCTAAAATCAAAAATCTTAAGCGTTCAACCCCCACCCACGAGGGTGACCAGCTCCAGCACGTCGCCGTCTTTGAGCGGGGTCGTCGCGTGGTCCCGTTTGGGCACGACGTCCTTGTTCAGCTCGACCGCCACGGCCTGGCCGGCCATGCCCAAAGCCTCCAGCAGCGTGTCCACGCGGTCGGCCGCGACGTCCTGGGGTTGTCCGTTGATGGTTAGTTTCATCCTGCCCACAGTGTAGCTGTCCCCGCTGGGTAGGTCAGGTCTTCGGCCTGACCCCGGGTTTTCAATCGCCTCGCGTCAGGTCGAAGACCTGACCTACAAAGTTGCTCCCAACGCCCCGGCGAGCGGGCCCGGGGCATGTTATTCTGATCGCTTCAATGAGTGATTCCCATCCCCAAACCAACGCCTCGATGAGCGAGCCCGAGACGAGCAAGCTCTACGACCTGTGGGCCAAGTTCTACGACCACACGTTTGGGGCCCTGGTCCACAAACGACAACACCGTGCCCTCAAGCAACTCCGCCACCAGCCGGGCGACCGTGTGCTGGACCTGGGCGTAGGCACCGGCATGACCCTCGGGCACTACCCCCGGGACATGCAGGTCGTGGGCATGGACCTCTCGCCGGGCATGCTCGCCAAGGCGCAGCAGAAGGTCGACGAGCAGGGCCTGGACCACGTCCAGCTCCTGCTGGGCAACGCCCTGGAAACACCCTTTGCCGACCACAGCTTCGACCACGTGGTCATCAGCCACACGATCAGCGTGGTGAGCGAGCCCAACAAACTGCTGCACGAGGCCAAACGCTTGGTGAAGCCCGACGGCCGGATCATCGTGCTCAACCACTTCCGCTCGTACAAACCTGTCGTGAGCTGGTTCGAACGCATCACCAACCCGATCTTCGTGAAGATCGGCTGGCGGTCGGACCTACGTCTCGAGGAATGCCTCGAAGGCGTCGGCCTCCGCGTGCTGTACCACTTCAAGATGAGCACCGTCGACTTCTGGCAGATCGTCGTGCTCACCCCACGGATGCGTTCGCTCTCGCCCGCCGCCTAACCCCACCGCCCCGCCTCACTCACAGGACGTCACGGATGACCCAACGCCACCCCCGCCATCGCCGACTGATCGCGTCGGGACTCGGGGCGTGTCTGTCGTTGGCGGCGCCCGGGCTCATCGGGGTGCATGCGTCGGCCGACGCCCAGGCCGCCGAGGTGGACCTGCCCCCCGCGGCGCTCGAATCTTTGTTCGCCGACCCGCTGGTGGATTTCGAGGCCCGCATGACCGCGCTCGAAGTCACCACCTGGCAAGACGGCAACGCCCGCATGATGCTGCTGCGCGGCGACGCCTCGCTCAGCGTCGGGGCGTACGGCTTCAACGGCTCGACCATCGTTGTCCGCATCGAGAACCAATCCATCGACGCCGGGACGGTCCGCCACATCGCCGCCTGGTTCCAAGACGCCCAGCCGGTCTACGGCATCGGCTCCACCCGGGCGGGCCTGCAACCGCGGGACGGCCGCAACCCGCTGGCCGATGAATCACGCCAGCCCGGCCTGCTTGTCACCGCGTCTACCCTCGGCAAGGTCCGCCTCGATGAACCCGGCAGCTTCGAGCAGGTCGACCGCGCCCCCGCGGAGCATTCAGCGGTCATCCATCAGGCGATGCAGCGGCTGGCCGACCACCGACGAGCCCTGCAGCGGCCGGGCCTGCTGGTCCCCGAGGCCGAGGGGCTGTCGGCCGCGACGGCGATCCGCAAGCAGCGCCGCCGGGCCCAGATCGAAGAAGAACAGCGCCGCCTCTACGACGCGGTCCCCGGCGAAGCCGTCGCCGACTTGCCGCAGGTCCCCGAAGACACCGAGGACCTCAAGCCGGATCAGAGCATCCTGCCCGCCCGCGGCGTCGTGGCCTACGCCATGGATTCGTGGTCGGCCCAGATCGGCGACGAAGAAACCGCCGTGTCGCTGGTCGGTGATGTCCAGCTGGTCTTTGAAGACTTCCGCGACGGCCGGGTCGTCACGCTCCGGTCCGAGCGGGTGGTGTTGTTCGTGGCCAACGACGACGAGGCCGACCCGTTCGACGCGGGGGTGGGCCAACTCGACGCCGGTGCCTTGCGTGGCGTGTATCTCGAAGACAACGCCATCGTCAGCGATGGCACGTACACCGTCCGCTCGCCGCGGATGTTCTACGACCTGGCCCGCAACCGCGCGACGCTGCTCGACGCGGTGTTCTATGCGTTCGACGCCCGCCGGCAGGTCCCGCTGTATGTCCGGGCCGACAGCGTCCGCCAGACCTCGGCGACCGACTTCCTGGCCCGCGACGCCCGGCTGACCACCAGCGAGTTCGCCACGCCCCACTTCTCCATCGGTGCGGGAGAGCTGAGCTTCCAGCAGGTCCGCCGCCCCGACGGCGAGACCGGCTCGTTCTTCACCGCCCGCGGCACCACGCTCAATGTCGGCGAAACCCCCGTTTTCTACTGGCCCGAGCTGTCGGCCTACGGCGAAGACTCGCCGCTTCGCAGCCTCAACGCCCGCTACTCGTCCAACTCGGGCGTCGAGATCGAGACGACCTGGGACCTCTTTGCCATGCTCGGCAAGACCCGGCCCGAAAACGTCGACGCCGAGTTCAACCTCGACTACCTCGGCGAGCACGGCCCGGGCATCGGCACGTCGGGTCGGTACGACTCGCGCAACAACCTCGGCGAGTTCCGCGGCTACCTGCTCGTGGACGACTCGGGTGAAGACGAGATCGGCGGACGTGAGATCAACCAGGAAGACGAGATCCGCGGCGTCGCCAACGTGCGTCACCGCGAATACCTGCCGGGCAACTTCGAGCTCACCCTCGAGGGCGCGTTCGTCTCCGACCCGACGTTCCTCGAAGCGTTCTACCCCAGCGAGGCCGCGGCCGGGAAGCTCTACGAAACCTCGGCCCACCTGAAGTGGCAGGAAGAAGACCAAGCACTCGACTTCCTGGCGACCACCAACCTCTCGGGTTTTGTCGAACAGCTCGACGAGCTGCAATCCCAGGGCTACTACGTCGAACGCTACCCCGAACTCAGCCACCGCGTCATCGGCGGCAGCCTGCTGGGCAACCAGGTCACCTGGCACAGCCAGACCTCGTTCTCCCAGCTCCGCATCGTCGGCGAAGACGACACCCCCGGCGACCGCGGGTTCACCGACGCCCAGTCCCTGCGGTTCTTCGGCATCACCGCCAACCAGAGTTTCAGCGACCGCCTCGACGCGGCGGGCTTCCCGGATCAGAGTGTCCGGCGATTTGATAGCCGGCAGGAATTGTCGCTGCCGATGGCTTCCGGCCCGCTCGACATCACGCCGTACGTCGTCGGCCGGCTCACCGCTTACGACGAGGACTTCGTCGACTTCGGCAACACCGACGGCGATCAGGTCCGGCTCTGGGGCGAGGCCGGCCTGCGATTGGGCACGCAGTTCTCTAAAGCAGACGGCAGCGCCCAGTCGAGCCTGCTGGATGTCGACGGCATCCGCCACGTCGTCGAGCCCGGCGCCACGGTGTTTCTCAACGGCAGCACCATCGACCCGAACAACCTGCCCGAGTACGACGACGACGTCGAGAGCCTGGCCGAGGGAGCGGGCGTGAAGCTGGGCATGATCAACACCTGGCAGACCCGCCGCGGCGGCCCGGGCCGGGAACGCACGGTCGACTGGATCACGCTGCAGACCGACCTGGTCTTCCGCAGCGACGACTCGGATGTTGAGACCGACATCGCCCGGTTCTACGACTACCGCCCCGAGTACAGCGTCGGCGGCGACCACTTCTACACCGAGCTGCTGTGGATGGTCACCGACACCCTCGGCGTGGCGGGCCAGCTGACCCACAGCTTCGAGTCGGACCGCGTCGCCCAGTGGCGCGTCGGCGGAAGCCTCGATCACACCCCCCGGCTGAACTCGTTCGTGTCCTACGAAGAGATCGACGTGCTGGACAACGAACTGCTGACCTGGGGCTTCGGCTACCACCTGACGACCAAGTACCGCCTGGGCTTCCAGCAGACCCTGGACTTCTCCGAGAACGATTCCCGCCAGATCGACCTGGTCGTCGACCGCCAGCTGCCCCGCTGGACCCTGCGGATCAAGGTCGGCTTCGACGAGATCGACGACGAGCAGACCATCGGCTTCACCCTGATCCCCGACGGCCGCGACGAGCGGTCCTCCGTCTTCGGATTCTGATTGAAGCTGTGAGCTTGCTTGCCTTTACCCCTCCCCCGCCGGGGGAGGTGGCCCGCGAAGCGGGTCGGAGGGGGCACTCCCCGAAACCCTGTGGCAGAGGGCTCACATTCCCCCTCAGTCGCCTGCGGCGACAGCTCCCCCGAGGGGGGAGCGGGGTTTGCACTCCCCCCGTCTTCACTGCGGTATACTGCCCGACTCGAAAATCGCGATTTGACTGATCCCCCGCCCCCTCTGTGGAGCTTGCCCCGTGTTTAAATTCTTCCGCCAATACAACAAGATCATCCTCGTCGTGGGGGGCTGCGTGCTCATGGTCGCCTTCCTCATCCCCCAGGCGGTGGAGATGTTCGGCCCGAACCCCGCCAAAGAGAAGATCGGCACGATGCACGGCGAGAAGGTCACCCGCGGTCAGGCCGAGTTCGCCGCCCGCGAGATAGACCTGCTCCAGCAGCTACCTTTTGGCAACGGGATGATCACCGACGACGCGATCGCCTGGCTCATGATCCAGGCCGACGCCGAGGAGATGGGCCTGTACGCCAGCAACCGCGAAGTCGATCTGGCCATGCAATCGGTCGGCCTCGACACCGAGACCGTGCAGGAACTGGCCAGCACCCGCAAGACCACCGTGGCGACCATCCGCGAGATCGTCCGCCACTGGTTGGTCGCCGAGCAGTACCGCCAGACCGTGCTGGGCACCTCCTACCGCGACCCGCGCGGCGGCTCGCCTTCGTTGGCGGTTAACCGACTCGAGATCATCTTCCAGAGCATGCAGCAGCTGCAACAGTTCGGAAACATGCCGCCCCAGTTCCGCAGCCAGTACATCCAGTTCGCGATCGCCGAGGCCAACGGCACCCGCCGCCTCAGCGCCCCACGTCTGGCCCAGTTCGCGCAGAACAACTTCGCCAACGTCACCGGCCGGGTCGTGCTGATCCTCCCCGACCTCGAAGCCGCCCCGCAACCCGAACAGGACCAACTCACCGAAGTGTTTGAGGCCTACAAGAACAACCTCGAAGGCACCGGCGAGCCGTTCCCCTTTGGCTACATGTACCCCGACCGCGTGAAGCTCACCTACCTGCAGATCCCGATGCGTGAAGTGCGGGACCAGGTGAACATCGAGTACCTGGACGTGCTGGACGCGTACAAAGCCTTCCCCGCCCGGTTTGCGGATGAAGAGGGCAACATCCCCGACAACCCGACCCCCGAAGCGGTGGCGGCGTTGACTGTCGAACTCACCGACCGCCGGGCCGAGCAGTTCGCCACCAAGGTGCTGGCCACGGTCCAGAGTCTGCTTGCGGAAAACCAGCGTGGGCAGTCGCGGGTCGAGGGCTATCTCGAGCTGAGCGAAGACTTCACGCCTTTGGCCTGGGAAGAGATCATCTCGGCCGTCGAAGCGGAGCAAGGCGTCAAGCTGCAAGCGCAGGGCAACGCCAACGAATGGATCGCCCTCACCGACCTGGCCACGCTGCCGGGCATCGGCCAGACGATCATCGGCGAAGGCGGCCAGGGCGTGCGGTTTGACCAATACGTCAGTGCGACCCGCAAGCTGGTCGAAGACCCGACGCAGGTGCTCCGCAGCATGCGGACGCAGGTCGGCATCGCCAGCAAGGCGCTGCGTGGCTTCAACGGCGACATGTACCTGTTCCGCATCGAAGACGCCGAGCTCGCCCACGCCCCGGAAACCCTCGAAGAGGTTCAGGAACGCGTGATCGCGGATGCGAAGCTGATCGCGGCATACGAGCGGCTGGTCGCCGAGGCCGAGTCGTGGCAGACCCTAGCGGTTGCTGAGGGACTCGACGCCGTGGCTGCTGCGGCCGAGACGACGGTGCAGGACCTGGCACCGTTCCAGAAGGTCGCGGGCACCGAAGGTGCGGCGCCTGAAGTGCCGGGCGTGGGCGTGAGCCGTGACTTTGTGGATGCGGCGTTTGCCTTGGCGGTGGCGGCGGACGAGTCGGAGACGCCGATCGCCGACCTGCCGGCCGAGCAGCGTGTGGCGGTGACCCCGGTGCCCAACGCCGAGATCGGCCCGTCGCTGGCGGTGTACGTGCTGGACGAATTCGCCCCGCTGACCCGCGCGGGCTACGAGGAAGCGGTCAACACCGGCGCGACCATCGCGGTGGACGCCTCGCTGGACAGCGCCGACACCCCCAACCCGCTGTCGGCCGAGGCGATGGCCAAGCGGGTCGGGTTCGACCTCGAAGCCTACGAAAACTGATTCCCCCATTAGCCCCGGGCTATGCCCGGGGGCGGGGTTTATGCGGGGGCGGGTTATGCGGGGCGGGGTTTACACACGTGCCGTGGTTTACACACGTGGCGGGGGTGAGGGTTAAACACCGACCCCGGGCAGAGCCCGGGGCTAACCAGGGCGATCAGCCCACCGACGAGCCGGCCGGCACGGGTTTGCCCGGGGCCAGCAGGACCACATCCGTGACTTCTTCGCCGTCCATCGCGGACGCGGCCATCAGCATGCCGTTGGATTCCTCGCCGCGGATCTTGCGGGGGGCGAGGTTGGCCACCACGATAATCTGGCGACCCACCAGCTCGGCCGGGTCGTAGTAAGCCTTGACCCCGGCGCAGATCTGGCGTTGTTCGCTGCCCAGGTCGATCTGCAGCTTCAGCAGCCGGTCGGCGTTGGGGTGGGCCTCGGCCTCCAGGATGGTGGCGACACGCAGGTCGAGCTTGACGAAATCGTCGAACGTGATGGTTTCTTTGAATTCTGACATTCCGGGGCTCCGTGAGGTTATCCTGAGGGTTTGGCGGCGGAAGATAACCGATATCAAAGGCGAGAACACCCCGTACCCCACGGATGAGCGACGCCCCACCCCCCCAGTCCGAGAAAACACCCGAGCCCGAGGCTCCCAAGGACGCTGCGCCCGCCAAGCGTCGCCCCCGGCCGGGCTGGCGCAGGCGGTGGGCGCTCCGCATCATCCTGGCTTCGCTCCTGCTGGCGCTCATCCCCGTGGTTCTGGCGGTCCACTACACCCGGCCGAACAACCTCCGCCCGCTCATGGAAAAACTCCTGAGCGAGGAGCTCGGCGGCGACGTGAGCATGGCTAAGGCCAACCTCTCCTGGGGCGGGCTGCTCACCCTCGAACACCTCTGGGTGGACGTCCCGAACCTGCCCAAGGAGCGTGACGAGTTCGCCAAGCTCTTCGAGACCGAACGCTTGGCTGTCCAGCTCAACTTCTCCCGCCTCTGGCGTGGCGAGCTGCGGGTCGAGGACATCCAGATCGACCGCCCCCAGCTCCACATCATCGAAGACCTCGACACCGGCGAGCTCAACCTCGAGATGTTCCAGCTGGGCGATGATGACGACGACGGCCCCGACGGCTTCAACCTCACCCTCCCCCCCGCGATCAACCTCAACGCCGCCCGCGTCCGCTTCGCCCAGGTCCAGGCGGGCGAGTTCAAAACCATCGAAGCGATCCGCCTCAAAGGCGAGCTCCGCGAGAACCCCAACCAGGACAGCCTGTTCGACTTCGAGCTATTGCAGTACGACAACGAAGCCCGCGTCGACGCCAAGCTCACCGGCAGCCTCAACACCGACACCCCGTCTTTGAACCTGAACCTCGATGGCTTCCGCATCGACGCGTCCCACCGCCAGCTCGTCCCCGCGGGTTTTCGCACGCTCTGGGACCAGCTGCAACCGACCGGCAAGCTGCCCAGCCTCTCGATCCACATGGACGCCAACGAGCAGGGCCGGCTCCAGCTCGACGAAGCGATCCTCGAACTCGACAACGTCGCGATCACCCCGCCCTACGAAGAACTCGGCCGCGCCCCGTCGCCGCCCGAGCAGGGCATGCCGTACAACCCGCGCATGACCGAGGTCAGCGGCCGATTCATCGTCCGCCGCGATTCGGTCCGCGTGGAAGACTTCACCGGCAACATCGAAGGCATCCGCTACTACGCCTCGGGCACCTGGGGCTTCGACCCCGAATCGAAAGGCATGATCGCGGTCTCGACCGACCCGTTCACGCTGGACGAAGACCCCAAGTTCCTCGCGTCGCTGCCCATGGTCGGCGTGAGGATCTTCGAACGCCTCCGCCCCAGCGGGAAGTTCCAGGCGTCCACCAAATTCGAACGCAAGCCCGGCGAGTCCGTCGAGGTCAGCGGCGTCATCAAGCTGCTCCAGGCCCGGGGGATGTATCACAAGTTCCCCTTCCCCATCCACAACATGCGTGGCGTGATCACGTTCGACCGCGACACCGTCCGCATCGACAACCTCAGCGGCGACGGGCCCAACGGCGGCACGGTCACGATCAACGGCGAGATCAGCCCCCCCGCCGACGGCGCGGCGGTGCGCATCGCGGTGGAGGCACGCGGGGTCCCGTTCGACGACGCGATCAAGAACGCGTTCAGCGAGAAACGCCGCAAGGGCGTGGAGATGTTCTTCGACCCCGAGATGTACGCCGCGTTGGTCGAGGAGCAAGTCATCCGGCCCTCGCCGAAGGACGACGAAGCGGGCGACACCGAGCCGGTCGATATCGCCGCGATCGAGGTGGACCCGGAGCTGCCGCCGGTCTTCGACATGGGCGGTCCGGTCGATGTGGACGTGCTGGTGGACCGGGCGTTTGGCCCCGACTCGAAGTACACCACCACGGTCTCGATCGACGCCAGGGGCGTGAGCGCCTTGTTCCGCCACTGGCCCTACCCACTGACCGGCAAGTCCGGCACGATCGTCGTCGGCCCCGGCGGCATCACGCTCAACGAGCTGGTCATGGAAAGCCCGACCGGCGGCGTCGGCACGCTCAACGGCAAGATCGGCCAGGAATCCAAGAACGCCCCGATGATCCCGGACCTGGTGATCAGCGACGCCGACCTCCCGATCGACAAGCTGCTGCTGCACTCGATCCGGACCGAGCAACGGCAGACCGTGATCGACCTGTTCCCCGAGGGCCGACTTACCGGCCGCTCCACCGTCACCCGCCCCGACCCCGAGGGCGATACACAGTGGCGCGTGTTTGCGGATGTGGTCAACGGCACGCTCCGCCCGTTCGACGGGGACTACCGGCTCTCGGCCGTGGCGGGTAAGTTCGAGCTGGGCAACTACGGCCTGACGCTCAACAACCTCACCGGCCAACGCGGCGATGCCCGCCTCGGGATCACAGGTCACTTCGACTGGGGCCGAGACGAAGACGACTTCCGCCTCGACATCGTCGGCAGCAACCTGCGCGTCGAACCCGCGTTGCTGGACCTGTTGCCCCCCGACGAGCCGATCCGGGAAAAACTGGTCACGCTTCAGGAAAACCACAACCCCGCGGGGAGCGTGGGCGCCGAGCTCCGCTGGGAGAAACTCGATCACGTCTCCCCGGATGCCGAGACGGACAAGACCTACGTCCTGACCGTCGAGCCCGACCGTTTTGGCATGGATTTCAAGGGTGATCGGCTCGAGTTCTCCGACATGGCTGGCACGCTCACGGTCCGGCCCGGCACCATCGACGTCGATCAACTCAGCGCCGAGTTCAGCACCGGCACCACCGAGTTCAACGGGCTCATCGGGCTCGACGGCATCACGCCCACGGCTTTAACCCTCGCCGCGACCGCCGACACCCACTGCCCCTACACACGCAAGTTCCTGCCCGCCGCCGCGGTGGACGTGCTCAACGGCCTCGAGGTCACCGGCGACTACCGCCTCTCCGATGCCCGGCTCCTCCACCGCCCCGCCCCGCAGCCCGGCCAGACCTCGCTCGAACTCGACGCCCGCATCGACCTGATCGACACCAACCTCCAGCTGGGCGTGCCCCTGACCCACCTCCAGGGCAAGCTCGACGCCCGCATCCGACAGTTCCCCGGCCAGTCCAAGCCGTTGATGGCTTTCGATCTGTACGCCGACGAACTCCGCGCCTCGGAGCGACGCATCGCACCGCTGACGGTGAACCTGGCCAACACGCCGCAGGACACCGGACACCTGCGCTTCGACCCGATGCTCGGGGGCGTGTACGGCGGCATTCTGGTTGGGGCGGGCAGCATCCCGCTCGACAAGGAGGGCAGCTACCGCTTCGACCTGACCCTCAGCGATGTCGAAGTCGAACCGTTCCTCAAGCCGGCGATCGCCGACCCCACCCACCCCGACTCGCCCACGGTGTTGTCCGCCAAGAGCGCTGCCGCCAACGACACCCCGCCGGATCGGGACTTATCGCCCGTGCCGTTTTCAGCGATGGACCGCGACCTGTCGACGGGCCTGCTCTCCGCCAGCCTCACCATCGAAGCTCCGCTGTCGGACGCGACCGCCCGCCGCGGACGCGGGGCACTGCTCATCACCGATGCCCGGCTCATCGACAAGCCGCTGAGCACCGCCCTGCTTCGGGCGAGCAACCTCACGCTGCCTTCGGGGGCGCCGCTCGAATCGGCCAGCGCCCGCTATCTGGTCGAGGGCCATACGGTGCGCTTCGATGAACTGTCCCTGGCGGGGCCAAGCCTGACCATCGCCGGGGCGGGGACGATGAAACTGCCCGAGACCGACCTGAACCTGGTGATGGTGTCCCGCAACACCGCGGCCCCGCGGCTGGGTCCCGTGTCGGACCTCGTGAACCTGTTCAAAGACGAACTGCTGGCGATCCGCGTCACCGGCACGCTCGAATCTCCGCAGACCAATGTCACCAGCCTCGGCGGATTGCAACGCGGCTGGCAAGACTTGTTTGGCGGTCTGGGTGCCACGATCGACACCCGCGACAACCTCGTCGATGAATAATCACACCGCCCCGTCGCGCGACCGCCGGCCGAAGCCCACGCCCGCCCGTCGCTCGCTGCTCCCGCTGAACGCGTTCGTCGCGGAAGCCTCGGGCACCCTCATCAGGTCCATCCAGTTCACCTGAGCGGCGGCCATGACCACCGAGGGATCGAGCTTGCCCCGGGCCGGGTTGACGCCGCGCCCCTTGGGCAGGGTCGCCAAGACCTTCACGCCGGTGAGCCGTTCGAGCCAGTCTCGGTTCGTTTCGATCGACGGGTCGGCCGAAGCCACGACCGGGTCGCGGTCCAGCCCGTTGATGACCAGCCCGCTCACCCGGCAGCCCGCCTGCCGCAGGAGTTCAACGGTCATCACCGTGTGGTTGAGCGTGCCGAGGTTGGGGCGGCACACCACGATCACCGGGTAGCCGATGTCCATCGCGAGTTGGCCGACCATGTAACGCGGGTTGCGTGGGTCCAGGGGGACCATCAATCCGCCGACGCCTTCGACGATGACCGCTTCGCTGGCTTCATCGAGGCGGGTGAGGCTGCGCGACAGGGCCGACCAATCCACCTCTTGCTGTTCCAACTCCGCCGCGGCGGCAGGGGCGACCGGCGTGCGGAAGCGTATCGGGTTGATCACGTCCAACGGCAGCCGGCAATCGGCGAAATGGGCCAACGCCTCGGCGTCCTCGTTCACCAGGCCCTCGCGGTCACGGCGACAGCCCGAGGCCAGGGGCTTGAGGACCCCCAGCTTGATCCTTCGGTGTTGTTCCCGGAGGACGGCGGCGATCGCACAGGTCACCACCGTTTTTCCCACTTCCGTGTCGGTACCGGTCACAAACAATCCGGGCTTACTCAGAGATGGGCACTGCAACATCGCGAGCATCATACCGGCAAGGCCCCAAATCGCGTCGGTAATTTTTGTGCTTAAGCACATGAAACCTCTGGATCTGCACCTGGTTCGGATCAGATTCCTGCCGGAAATCACATCCTCTGTCGCCGTTTACTACTCCGCCACGACCAACAGGGCCGCTACTCAGGAAATTGTGGCCGGGGGACTTGCATTGAGATTTCATCTCAGTATCATCCGCTCATTAGAGAGTGAGATTTATTCTCAAAACAGGAGTATCCATGCTTTCCGCCCCCCGACGTTTCGCTTCCCCCGCCCAGACCATAAGTCCTAAAGGCTTTACCCTCATCGAGTTGCTGGTGGTCATCAGCATCATCGCCCTGCTGATCGGCATCCTGCTGCCCGCGCTCGGCGCCGCACGGAGCTCGGCGAAATCCATCGCCAACCTGTCCAACCTCCGACAGATCGGGATCGCGACCGTCGCTTACACCACCGAGCAAAAAGGCTACTACCCCATGCACTCGTCCTCGACGAGCACTTCGTCGGTGGGAGGCACAAAGCCGCGCTGGGCTGACTATCTGTATCCGTACATGAACAACACCGACATCTTCCTCAGCCCCAACCTCGACGCCCGGGAGATCGCCTCGGGATTCACCAAAGCCTTCTTCCACCAGTACAGCGACACCCCCGCTCACCTTGCGGCACTGCCCAGCATCACGCCCGTGGCTTCCGCCAATCCGCCCGCCTCCGGTGAAGAAGCCCGCCACGGCGGCTACGGCTACAACTTCCAATACCTCGGTAACGCCCGGCCCACGCCGACCTACCACGCCCGCGCCAGCCGCGATGTACTCGCGGCCTCGGAAACCGTGGCATTCGGCGACACCACCGGTTCGCGGGACGGAAGCTCGGCAAACGATCCCGGGGATGGCGGAGCGGCGGTCTACGCCCTGGACCCGCCGATCGGTTCGATCAACTACGGCTCCAAAGGCAACGGCAAAGGGGTCGGCTCGGGCTACGCCTACTACGAAGGCGGCGACGATGAAAACGCGGGCTCGGGGAGCTATGACCCCGAGTTTGAATACGACTACCGCTCCGCCCCGGCAACCCGCAACTCCGGTGACACCGCAGGCTTCACGTTTGCCGACGGTCACGGCGAAGCGCTCGGCCGAGACATCATCGATGACTACAACGGCGACGGCACCGCGGACAACGGCTACTGGAACGGCCGGGGCAACGCCTCGCTCCGCTAAGCGACCCGCATCGCTCCGGGGTTCGGACTCGAAAACCCTGGCAAACCTTGCCGTTTGTAACGCCCCACCTCTTCTGGCCCGGCCCGGATTATCCGGCCGGGCTGGTTTTTGCGCCCGCCAAATCGTTGATTATCGGCGTGATGGTGGGAGCCTCCAATTCGATCAGCAACCTCTCGGCCACGCTCGGGCGTCTGGGCAACGCGTTTCAGCGGGTCCAGGGCAGCACCGCGCCGCTCGCAACCGGGCAGCGCATCAACCGCGCGGCGGACGACCCGTCGGGTTTGATTTCCTCGGAAAACCTCGCCGCGGTGCTTGAGGCTCTGGAAGCCGAGGCGTACACGCTGCGTCGGGTGGACACGATTGCCAGCACAGCCGACGGCTACCTCTCCGCTGCGTCGGATCTGTTGGTAGTCAACGCCGGGCTCGAGGTGCAACTCTCCAACACGGCGGGCCTCGCCCCGGGTGAGGCCGAAGCACTCAGGAACCAGTTCGCCGCGAATCAGCAGGCCGTCACCCGCATCACTAACTCCGCGGCGTTCAACGGCGTCAAGCTCTTCAACGGCACCTACTCGCTCCAGGTCGGCGGCGGCCGACTCGAGCTGCCCAACCTCGCCAGCTCGGTGCCGACCCAGCAGGCCTTGGCCACCCTCCGCGGCGAGATCGGGGCGTTTCAGAAAAACATCGTGAGCAGCCGGCTGCAGGTGGTCGAGCAGACCATACAGAGCACCGCTCAGACACGGTCGATGATTCGCGACACCGACTACGCCCAGCAGACCGCGGAACTGCTGCGAAACCAGACCCTGGCTCAGGCCAGCACCGCGGCGGCGGGCATCGCCATGCAGCAGGCGTCCCTGGGCTCCCTGCTCGACATTACGGCCTGATAAACCAAATACCACAAGCGATTTACGCAGAATTCGGGGCATATAAGGTGCTTACCCCGTCGGATTCTGCCCGAAAAGATGGTCGAATGGCTCGCAGGTGGCCGACATAGTCCCCAACGCGTCACCGCCTGCACCCGGCTGCTTTGGACGTATCGCCGGGAATCACCGCCGCAACGATGCGGCCCCGTACGGAGTGAACCGCCATGGTGAACCAGCAACAAGTTGACCGTCTCACCGAAGAACTCGAAGACCTCCGCGGCGCGGTGGTCCGAGATGGCCAACAGATGTCCGACCGCGTCGAAAAGCTGCTCCGCGAAGCCCGCGAGCTCCACCAGGAGTCGCACGGCACCGCTTTCGAGCCCGCCCTGCGCAGCGTCGAAAACCTCCTGGGCTGCGTGCAGCGCGGCCTCCTGGCCAAGTCCAGCCTCCGCAAAGCGGGCTGACCGCCCTTCCGCCGAAACCCAAGGCCTGACTTATACTCGTCGCCCATGGGAATCGGACGCGACATCCTCTACGGCGCTGGTGCGCTGGTCACCTCACCCCTCTGGGGGATCAGTCTGCTGCGCACCGGTAAGTGGCGCACCGACTGGGCCGGTCGGTTCGGCAAAGCCGCTTGCGGCGTAGCACCCGACCGCGGCGAACAGTCAACGCGCAAACGCCTGCTGATCTACGGCGTGTCCGTCGGCGAGGTCAACCTCGTCCGCAACCTCGTGGCCGAGCTTGAACAGGTCGAAGGCCTGGAACTGGTCATCGCCGCGTCCACGAACACCGGCTTCGCCCGCGCCACCGCGCTCTATGCCGACCGCCACGCGGTGCTTCGATTCCCCTACG
Organism: Algisphaera agarilytica; assembly: GCF_014207595.1. NCBI lineage: Bacteria > Pseudomonadati > Planctomycetota > Phycisphaerae > Phycisphaerales > Phycisphaeraceae > Algisphaera > Algisphaera agarilytica. The sequence continues at coordinate 2,868,685 of NZ_JACHGY010000001.1, read as the reverse complement.
ACTTTTCCTTCGCGGTCAACCGGTTTCTCGACGCCGTGAAGCCCGACGCGGTGGCTTTGGTCGAGCTGGAGCTCTGGCCGAACTTTATGGACGCCTGTGCGGAACGCGATCTACCGGTCGCGGTGGTCAACGGCCGGCTAACCGCCCGCAGCTTCAAGGGCTATCGCAAGATCCGCCGACTCATCGGTCCCGCGTTTGCCAAGGTGTCTTTCGCCGCGGTGCAAACCGCGGACTATGCCGAGCGTTTTATCGCACTGGGTACACCCGAAGACCGGGTGCAGGTGTTCGACACGATGAAGTGGGACACCGCCGTGGTCGAGGACACGGTCGCGGGGGCTGAGCAACTCGCCGAAGAACTCGGGATCGACCGCAGCAAGCCGTTGGTCGTCGCGGGGTCGACCGCGCCGGGTGAAGAGCAGTTGCTGCTCGACGCCTGCCCACCGGACGCCCAGCTACTCATCGCGCCCCGCAAGCCCGAGTGGTTCGATGACGTGATCAAGGCCGCCCCCGATGCGGTGCGACGCACCGCCAAGCAGCCCGCCCCCGACGGCCAACGCGTCTTCCTGCTCGACACCATCGGCGAGCTGCGTATGGCCTACAGCCTCGCGGACGTGTGCGTCGTGGGACGCAGCTTCACCGGCGAGCTCTACGGCTCGGACATGATGGAGCCCATTGCGCTGGGCAAGCCCACGATCATCGGCCCGCACTTTTCCGACTTCGCCGACACCATGAAAGCCCTGACCGACGCCGGTGGCATCGTGGTCAGCGACCGCCCGTCGGACGCGATCGCGGAGTTGCTGAAAAACAAAACCATGGCCGCCGAACTCGCCGACGCGGGCCGCGCGGTTATCCTGTCACGCCAAGGCAGCACGAAGCGTCACGCCGACATGCTGTTGGGTTTGTTGCAACTCGAATCACAAACAACCCCGGGTCATTGACCCGGGGCTAAAGTTGAATCTTTATGTCCTCGACTGATTTACGACAATCCGTCATCCGCGACGCCAAGCAGGTCGTGGTCAAGATCGGCACCCAGCTGATCACCGGCGGCACCGCCAAGAAGGCCCTGCCCGCGGTCGACCTCGACTTCATCGCCGACGTCGCACGCCAGATCGCGGAACTGGCCGACGCCGGCGTGCAGGTCACGCTCGTGAGCAGCGGCGCGATCGGTGCCGGTTGCGTCGAGATGGGCCTGGACAAACGGCCGACCGACGTCGCCGAGCAGCAAGCCGTGGCCGCGATCGGCCAGCGGGCGCTGATGACGTACTGGCACGACGCGCTCGCCAAGCACGGCCTGGGCGTCGGGCAGGTCCTGCTCACCCGGGCCGACTTCGACGACCGCCTGCGCTTCCTGAATATCCGCAACTGCGTGACCAAGCTGCACGAGATGAAGTGCATCCCCGTGCTCAACGAAAACGACACCGTCGCGGTCGAAGAGATCCGCTTCGGCGACAACGACCTGCTTGCGGCACTGATGTGCTCGGCCCTGCGGGCCCAAGTGCTCTTGCTGCTCACCTCCGTGGACGGCCTGCTCGACGGCAGCGGCAAAGTCATCGACCGCGTCGACAACGTCCTCGACCAGCTCCAGCACGTCCGCCAGGACAAGAGCACCTGGGGCAGCGGCGGGATGCAGACCAAGCTCGAAGCCGCCCGCGTTGTCACCGAATCGGGCGAGCTCGCGGTGATCGCTTCGGGCAAGCAACCCGACATCATCCGCCGGGTCTTGTCGGGCGAAGCCAACCTCGGCACCGTCTTCGCCCCGGCGGTGCGTTCGCTGGACAGTCGCCGGCGCTGGATCGGCCTCACCGCCCGCCCCGCCGGCGCCATCACCCTGGACCCCGGGGCCGCCGAGGCGATCAGCCAAAAGAGTAAGAGCCTGCTCGCCGCCGGCGTCCGCGACCTCACGGGCCGATTCGAGCGGGGCGACGTCGTCATGCTCCGTGATCCCCACGGCAAAGAGATCGCCCGCGGCCTGACCAACTACTCCGCCGATGAACTGCGACTCATCCAGGGCAAGCGGTCCAACCAGATCGCCGGCATCCTCGGCAAAGCCGCCTACAAGGCCGTGGTCCAACGCGAGCACCTGGTGCTGCTTGGGGCCTGATCCCGTTTTGTGTTTAGCGGGCGATCGCGAAGCGTCCCGCGTGGGTTGTAAATGCGCTGAACGGGGACGCTTCGCGTCACCCGCTAAACGGTATGGAACGCCGCAGCGTCCGATAGCTTCCCGCCTATCTCTCGCCCAGCCGTTACACGGCAACAAACACGCACAACTTGCGATCTCTTCCTAAACCGCACGACCCGCAAGGTCGATAGGTCCGAGGGGAGCTCAGGTCTGGATCGTGCCCGCGTGGGCCGACGCCTGATGAACCCTTCCAGGAGTCCGGGTCGTGAACCCCATCACCACCGAACAACACGACACGCTCGAACGCCTCCGGCACATGGCCCTGAACGGCCGACTCGCCGAAGCCGAGCTCGAGTTGCACGACTGGTGCCGCAAAGACGCCCCGGTCGAAGCCCGCGTGTTGCTCGCCGCCCTGCTGGCCCGGCGTGACGACTTCGCCGCCGCCCGTGAAATCCTGGGTGATCCCCAACGCAGCCAACCCCACACCATGAACGCCGAGCAGGCCAAGCTCGCGGTGTCGGTGCTGATCGGCTGCGGCCTGCAGGACGACGCCCGTCGGCTCGCCGCCTGGCTTTACCACCTGCACGGGGACCAAGACGAAATCTCGCAGTGGATCGCCGTGATGGACGTCCCCGGGCTGACCGCCCTGCCGGCCGTGCCCGACGCGACGGTCGAACGCCTCGCGTCCGAACTCACCGCCCAACCCGAGGCCGTGCCCTCGCTGGTCTACGCCATGCAGCACGCCCCGCGGACCCGCCCGATCTCGCTGCTACGTGCCGCGATCGCCCGGATGACCCGCGAGTTCGAAGGGCACGAACTGATGTCCACGCTGACCAAGGCCCTGGCCGAATTGGCCTACCTCATCGGCGACGAAGACGACGCCCGCCGCTGGGCACACAAGACGCTCCGCATGGACCCATACAACGCCTCGATGGCGCTGTTGCTCGGCAAGCTGCCGGATGACGAAGCCGTCGGCCCGACCGCCCAGCAAACGCTCAAGCGTGTGGCCCTGAAATTCCCGGGCTACCCGGATGTCCAGGCCGCCTACCAGAAACGCGTCGAACTCGATCGCAACGCGGATCGGAGGGTTGCATGAAACATCAGCGATCCCATCACGAAGACATCGCCCAGGCACTGGACCACGCCCAGCTCGCGTTGGCAGGCAACCTGCTCGAAGACGCCCTGCGTCACGTGCGTGCCGCGCTCGAACTCGACCCCGATCACGCCGAGGCCCGTGTGCTCGAAGCCCGCATCAGGCTTCGCCGTCACGAGCCGCGCCTCGCCTTGACGGCGCTTGACAACCGCGACCACGCCGCCACCGCCAATCCCGACCCGACCGATTCCGCCCGTCCGGACGTGACCATGCTCCGGGCGACCGCGCTGGCCGCCAAGGGCAAGATCGATTTGGCGGTCACGCTGATGGAATCGCTGGCCAAAGACTTCCCGGATGACGCGGGCGTCCTGCGTGCCCTGGCGGGGATGCAGATCAAAGACGACCGCAAGGACGACGCCGCTCAGACGCTGATGCGGGTGACCGAACTCGAGCCGCAGGACCACGCCGCCCGTCGGCTGCGTTCGGACATGCTGGCCGGGACCGATCCCGTCGCCGCGCTCGAAGCGTTGGGCAAGATCGATGCGAACAACCGCGGCCGGGCCGCCCGCCTGTGCCGTCAATCCGACCGGATGGCCGAAGCCGAAATGCATTACGACAAACTGCTGGACACCCTCAACGCGGAAGGCACCCCCGGTGCGGACCTGCGTCGCGAGGCCGCCGACGTCGCCGAGACGATGGGCGAGAACCACAAGGCGCTGGACCGCTTGGCCGGCGTGATCGAACTGGGTGAACCCAACGATGCGGACGCCGCCGAGGCGTGGCGCCGCACCGGCCGGCTGCACCTGAACGCGGGGCGGTGGGGAGAATCCGCCCGGGCTTACCTCAACGCCACCCGGCGATGCGACGAAGACGCCGAGGCGTGGGCGGGTCTGGTGACCTGTGCCCACATCGCCGGACGCAAGCGCCTGATGAACCGGGCCGACCGCAAACTGCGGGCGCTGACCACGCGTGAGCAGCGCCGCAACCTGCTCGCCAAGCTGTACCCGCACATGGTGGGCGCCCCCGACCAGGTGGTCCCCGAAGCCGCGCAGGCCCACTCACCGCTTCAGCGACTGCTGGCCGACGCGTCGGTGGTCATGCGTAAGACTGCGGCCAAGTTCCCCAACCGCGCCGATGTGCACTACCACCGCGCGGTGTGCGACCTGTCGCGTGGCGAGTCCGCCGATGCCGGGAACTGGGTCCAGGAAGCGTTGAAGATCAACCCGAACTACGCCGCCGCGCAAACCCTCGCCGAACGAGTCGGCGTTGGATCGACCGACGAATCCGAAAGCGTCTTCCTCCCTCTCGAAGAAGACATTTGATGCACCAATGCCCGAGGGTATCGGAGGGGATACCTTCGGGCAGGTGCCATCAATTCAAACTTTTGCCGTCACCCATGGGTGATGCCTTAACGCCTCCCCGCCGGGGGAGGTGGCCCGCGAAGCGGGACGGAGGGGGCACTCAGCATTGCGCTGTGGCAGGGTACTCACGTTCCCCCTCAGCCGCCTTCGGCGACAGCTCTCCCGAGGGTGGAGCGGTTGATAGCACTTAAATCCGCACGCTGTTCTTACCGCGGACGAGTCACGATCCGCCCTCTTCCTTCTTCTCTTCCTCCGGCGGATCGCTATCGCCAAGGAGGATCGTGAGTTCGATCGGGAAGGGCTTGGTGATCTCTTGGAGACTTTTGCCGGTGGCCTTCCATCGGTAGAGGCTGGACAGTAACGGTCCGTCGACGTTGTCGAAGCCGGTGGAGGTGATGAACGCGGCCTCGAGGACGGTGCCGTCGGGGTCGAAGGTGATGACGACTTTGGGGTTACGAGGAAGGGCGAAGCGAGCCGCGGCCGACCACTGGGGGCGGAAGGTTTTGATCTCGATGCCGGGGCCGACGAGCACCTGCCCGGGGCGGACGGACTTGGCTTGGATCAGCGTGGTGGGATCGACCTCGCGGTCGGAGCGCGGGGCGGAGGTGGGCTTTTCGCCCTGCTCCTGCGACGCCACGGTCGGCGGGCTTTCCGGGGGCGATTGGGGCGAGGTGGGGTTGGGTTGTGCGATGCCGGGCGAGTCCTGCGTTGAATCGCCGGTCTGATCGACGGCACCGGGGGCCGCGTTGGGCAGCTCGCCGGCGTTGTCGGTGTCGACCGGATCTACGGACGTGTCGGCGGTCTGGCGCGAAGCGGGGGTCTGGGCGTCGGCGGGGTTGGGCGTCGGCGGCGCGGGCGGCGGGGCGACCACGGCCGGGTTGCCGGTGTCTTCGGGGTCGCGTTCGAGCGGGGCGTTGGGCGTGGGGTCGACCTTGTCCTGCAGGATGGGCTGGAGCGTCACCGACTCGCGGGCCAGCAGTTCCTGGAAATCGTCGTGGGCGATCCAGGCGACGGTCACGCGGGCGGGCTCGTCGTCGCGTCCCAGCTTGAGCTCGTCGGGCTTCTCCGCTTCGACTTCCTGCTTGATCACGATCGGCATGGCCAGTGCGTTGTTGCCTGCGTAGTCCCCCTCGGCGATGTCGTTCTCATCGTCGGCGACCACGATCAGATACATCGTCGGCGACAAGACCATCTCCGGCGAGATGACGAACTCGTGCGGCCCGCTGCGATAGGCCCCGCCGCCGGGCAGCTCGCCGGGGTAAGCGCCGCGTGGTTGGCTGATGAGCATGACGTCGTCGTCGGACACCTCGTCGTCCGCCGACCAGTACACGCGGTCGCCCCAGAGCAGGTCGGGCGCGGCGAGCGGGCTGCGGTTGACCACATCAAAATGCAGCACAGTTGGCTCGCCCACGGTGATTTGGTTCTCGCCCGAAGAAAGTTTGATATTGCGCGGGGCCAGGTCGGGGTGCGTCGCCGGCTCGATGCGGAGGGGCGTGACGAACGGCTCGGCGTTCGGGGCTCCGCTCTCGACGATGATGTGGTAAGTCCCCGGCGCTACGCCCAAGGGGATGCGTAAATCGAACGGGCCGACTTCGCTGCTTTGGCCCGGAGCCAATGGACGACGCCGTGGGACATTGAGAAGCACCAGGTCTTCACCCGAAACCTGCTCGTCGGGCGAGAGCACCACGCGGTCTATCCAGCCGCCCTTAGCCCACCCCGCAAATGGGCTGTTACGCAGCGTATAGCCAACGGACGTGGTCCCGCCGGCATAGGCCTTCGCGGCGACATCCACGGAGTCGATCTTGATCTGGGCGGGCGTTTGCGACTCCACCCAGATCGAGGTGGATGCGGTGACCTCCGCGGCGTTGTCCGCCTTAGCCGTGGCCACGATGAATCGCGGCCCATCGTGACCTTCCAACGCGGTCACCTGGAAACTTCCTTGCATCGACTGCCCCGCAGCGATCTCGTTGAAACCGGTCTGGGGCAAAGGATCATCGCGCGCCTCGGCATGAAACGGAGCATTCTCAACAAGCCGAGGCGTATCAGACCAGTAGAGCTTCCACGTGGCGTTGGACGCGTTGGCATCACCACGATTAATGATCTCCAGCGAAACCGTCCCGTCCTCCCCGACGACCAACGACTCGGGAGACTGCGTGATCGCGATCTCCAATTCCGTCTGCGTCGGTAGCGTGCTCGATCGGCTGAGCATCGTCGCACCCACCGGGAGCAGTGCTGCGTGCAGAACCACCGCGATCGCCAGGGCGATCAACAACGGCAGGATGGAGTCGGGGTGACGCATGGGTGGCCGGGAATCGCTAAGCCGCAAGCGGCTTGCGGTAGGTGGGGATCGTTACTCGGCGTCGGGCGGGCCGACGATGGCGAAGTTCTCCAGCCCCGCCTGCTCGACGCGTTGCAGCAGGTCCCACACGATCGGGCCGCGGTCGGCGGTGCTGTCCTGGGCGAGGCTGACGTACAGCGTCGGGGCGGCGGGGTCGGCCGCGAGGTCACGCAGGAGCGTGTCGAGGGCCGAATCGTCCATCGGCTGCCCGGCGAAGTTGAACCCGCCGTCGGCGTCGATGGTGAGTACCTGGATCGCCTGGCCCGACGGCTGCCCGCCGCCGGTGACCGAGGCCAGGCCGACCGACAACGCGTCGGCCCGGATCATCACGACGAAGCTGTAGATGAAGAAACACAGCAGCAGGAACACCACATCCAGCAGCGGCATCATTTCGAGTCGTGGGCTGTAGTCGTGACGGCGGAGCGTGGGCATCGCTCCATTGTACGGAGCACGCTGCGGGCCATCAGGATTCCGCAGCGCCTGAGCAAAAAGGCCACAAAAAAAGCCCACGCACGATCGTGCGTGGGCTCAACAAAAGCGAAAGCGGAAAGTTCAGGCAACGCGGCGGCGGCGGACGAAGCAGGCCGTGGCCACGAGACCGATCAACATGCCGGTGCCGGGTTCGGGGATCAGCGTGCCCGCCCAGGCGAGGCCGAAGCTGACATCGTTCTGCACGCCGAAGCGCATCTCGTCGTGCACGATCCGCAGCCCGAGGGCACCTTCGACATCGAGTTCGATGTGCAGGTGCTCGACCGAGTTGAAGTCGCTGATGGACTCGGCCAGGAGCGTGGTGAACGTGGAGTCCCATATCTGCAGGTCGAGGTCGGCAAACGCGTTATCCGAGGCGTTGAACGCGTCGATCGACGATCGATCACGGAACCAGGTCAGCGTCGCGGTGAAGTCGGTGCCGGCTTCGAACGTCGAGCTGAGAACGATATCGGTGGAGTTGCCCGCCCCGCCAGTGACCGAGGCAAAGTCCCAACCGTGACCGAAGGCGCTGGTGCCGCCGGAAATCCCGACGATGTCGGTTTCACCGGTCAGGTACTGGTCGAAGGTGGCGTCCATGTTCAAGCCGCCTGCGCCGGACTCGAAGTCCAGTGACTGGGTGGTGGTCACGACGCCGGCCACGTCGGCCTGTCCGTTGTCCCACGCCGAGCCATCGTTCTGACGGACCTTGTCGGCCGCGTTGAGCAGGGTGGCTTTAATCACGCGGGTGTCGTGGGCGGCGCTGGGCAGCGCCGAGCCGCTGGCGCTGCCGGTGGCGACGTTGGCCGCGTCGTGCATCAGTGCGATCGCACCGGCGGTGGTCGGGGCAGCGAAGCTGGTGCCGGCGACAAACGGGCTGTAGAGGCTGTTCCCTGCGGATGCGGTGCCCCCGGTGTTGCCGCCGGTAGTGCCGCCGTAGAACGCGAGCGTCAGGGTGTCGCCGGGGGCGGCGATATCCACGGGAGCACGGACGCCGGGCGAGACCGATTGGGACGGGTCGTCGTAGTCCTGCGGGCCTCGGCTGGAGAACGCCGCCATCTGGTCGTAGTTGTCGCTGCCGTCGTTGGCCAAGGCACCGACGGTGATCGAGTTGTAGCCCGAGCCCGCGCCGCCGACGGTGTTGGCGGTCGGCCCGGCATTGCCCGCCGAGAAGACCATGGTGCTATTCGGGTTGGCGTTGGCCAGTCCGTCGATCTGCACGGTAAAGAAGCTGTCGCCCTCGGGGTCGGTGAACCCCCAGGAACTGTTGATCACATCCGCGGTGCCGAAGCCGGTCACGCCGGAAGCAAACGGGGTGTAGAAGCTCGTGGCGTTGATGCTGAAGCCCAGCGAATAAGGCGAACCTGTCCAGCTGGTCGCGATCGCGCCCGAGCGCAGGTCGGTGCCCGTGGCGATGCCGCTGGCGACGTTGTCTCCTGCGGGGCGTCCGCCGATGGCTTGCCCGACCCAGGTGGCGTGGCGATCGAAGTCGCCGTTCTGTCCGCCGAGCCCGGCGTCGACGTATTGGGTGACGTGGGTCAGCGAGGTGTGGCCCGCCCCCGTGCCCCAGACGTGGCCCGCTTCGATGTTCGACGCGATGGTGCCCCCGCCGGTGTACCCAGCGTTATAGAACCGGTTTGCGCCGATCAGGTTGTTCACCGCAGAACCCGAGAACGTGCCGCCCACGCTCGTCACAAAGTTGCTGCTGGCTTGGACGGTGTAGTTTTCATCCACCGTGTAGGTCACCGCACCCGACGCTGAAGTCGAAGTCTGCGCCCGGGCTTGGATGCTGTAGCTTTCATCAACGGAATATTCGAGTGGGCCCGCCGCCTGGGCTTGCCCGCCCAAACAACTCAAAGCAATACCCGCCGCCAACACCGCAGTGGAAGACTTCAACCCATGCTCCAATCTCATCCCTGACTCCTCGCTACTGTTTGGGGGCAGCTCTCCGCTGCCCAGCCCCGTGAAAATATGATTCTCAGAAACACTCCGAACCATCATCCTTGTGGTTCAAAGCATCATACCGATACGCCCTAGGGATACCAGCAAAAAATATCAGGGTTTACCTGAAGCCAACGGCATTTTCACTTGCGCACAACATCCCACGCCGCGATCACCTCGTCGGCCGTGGCGTCGCCGATGATCTCGATCTGTCCCATCTGCACCGGCAGGACCAGGCGGATCTTGCCCCCGCGGACTTTCTTGTCCATCGACATGGTCTTGAGCAGCATGATGTCCGGGGCAAGGTAATCCGACGACGTGGGCAGCCCCACCGCTTCGCAACCCGCGATCACCCGATCCAACAGACTGGCTGGGCAGAGCTTACGGTTCACCGCGAAGGCGGTCGCCGCGACCATACCCAGTGAGACCGCCTCGCCGTGCTTGTACTTCGTGCCGTATTGCGAGGTCGCTTCGATGGCGTGGGCGAAGGTGTGACCGAAGTTCAGGTGCGCCCGTACGCCGGCTTCCTTCTCGTCTTCCATGACCACCGACGCTTTGATCTCCACGTTGCGTCTGACCAGCTCGACCAGCGTGGGCATATCCAGCGAAAGGATCGGGTCGGCGTTATCCACAATCCAGTCGAATAACGACGCGTCGCGGATCACGCCGTGCTTCAGGCATTCCGCCAGTCCGCACCGCAGCTCACGCTCGCTGAGCGTGGTTAACACCTCGGGGTCGATCACCACCCGCGACGGCTGGTGGAACGCGCCGATGAGGTTTTTGCCCTGGGGCACGTTGACGCCGGTCTTCCCGCCGACCGACGCGTCGACCATGGCCAGCAGGCTGGTCGGGCACTGAACGAACGGGATACCTCTTAAATAAGTCGCCGCCGCGAAGCCCGCGACGTCGCCGCAGATGCCCCCGCCGAGGGTGACCAGGGCGTGGCCGCGTTCGAGCTTGTTCTCGAGCATGATGTCGTAGAGCGTCCGCACCGTGCCGAGGTTCTTCTTTTTCTCGCTGACGGGGATCACCGCGACGATGGTCTCGACACCCTGGGCCTCCATCGCCTTGGCCACGGGGCGGGCGTGGTGCGGCTCGACGCCCTCGTCGGTGACGAGGACCGCCTTGGTCGCCGAGGGGATCGCCCCACGGACCAGATCGCCCATCTGCATGAGGCAGCCGGGCTCGATGACGATGTCGTAACGGTGATGGGGCAGCGTGAGATCAACGGTGGGCATGGTGCGACAAGGATAGCGGAACGGCAGAACTCGGCACATTTCCCGTTTAGCGGGCGACGCGAAGCGTCCCGTTGTTTACTTTGAACCCGCCGACGCGGGACGCTTCGCTTCGCCCGCTAAACGTCACGCCCCCGATCAAGCTGCTCCAACGCCTCGGCCGGGTCGTCGGGCAGCCCGTTCAACTCCTCGTCCATTTCGGCTTCCCCGGCGTGATCTCGCAGCCGTTCCAACACCCTCTCCCGCTTCGACGCACCCCCGCCCCACCGCTTTCGGCCGAGCATCACCAGAAACAGCAACCCGGTCAGCACCACCACCCCGCCGACCACGACCACGTGTCCGCGACCGCCCGCCCGCCCCGAATCCACCACCGCCGCCGACCGCCCGACAAACACGGGGTAGGTCCGCTCGACCCCGTCCGCGTCGGTGTCCGTCCAGAGCTTGTAGAACCGTGCCGTCAGCCGAACGGTCTGGCCTTCGCGTGGCGGCTGGATTTCCGAATCCGGACTCACCAGATAGACCATCGCGACCGTGTCCGAATCAACCGCAACCCCCCACTCCACCAGCGACTCACCCCAAGGCCCCGATCTCATCGTCCGCAGTTCGCGCTGGCGGCCCGCATAAAAGCCTTTGATATGAAACAACCCGCCGCGGTACGCCGCGGGCGTCTCCAGCAGTCGGCTGTACTGGGGGATCGTGGACCCGGGGATATCGTTTCGCACCGCCTCCGCCGGGTCCCAGCCCGACACACTGGTCAGCAACCCGGTCCAAGCCGGTTCGTCGGGCAGATACCCGTCCTGAGCCGTGTCCAACTGGATCTGCTGGGGCTCGGTCAGCTCGGGGATCGCCCCCAAGCCCATCGTCGTCAGCAGCACGCAAACACTCAGCATCGCTTCATCCTACCGCCTATTTTTCCGCCCATACCGCCCCGCCACCGAAGGCCCGATCTTCCGGTAAACTGTCGGATTCCCCCTACCCACCACCACCAGCCGTGACGCCATGACCGCCACCCCCACCGCCCCCGGAAGCACCCCGACCGACACGATCCCCGACGACGTCTTCACCCTGCCCGCGGGTGTGAAGCAGGTCATCCCGATCCTCGACTTCGGCAGCCAGTACGTCCAGCTCATCGCCCGCCGGGTGCGTGACGCCGGCGTCTACTCCATGCTGCTGGGCCCGCAGGTCACCGTCGAGCAGCTCAAGAAGCTCAACCCCACCGGGATCATCCTCTCCGGCGGGCCGTCCTCGGTCTACGACGAAAACGCCCCCAAACCTGACCCGCGCCTCTTTGAGCTCTGCGTCCCCGTGCTGGGCATCTGCTACGGCATGCAGGTCGGCTGCGAACTGCTCGGCGCGGAAGTGAAGAACGCCGCGTCGCGTGAGTACGGCCGGGCCGAGCTCCGCGTCAACGAGAAGTCCGACCTGTTCAAGGGCGTGCCCGACCACACCAGCGTCTGGATGTCCCACGGCGACCAGGTCAATACCCTGCCCGATGAGTTCGTCGCCACCGCGACCACACCGACCTGCCCCTTCGCCGCGGTCCGCCACAAGGACAAGCCGTTCTACGGCGTGCAGTTCCACCCCGAAGTCACCCACACGCCCCACGGCGGCGACATCCTTTCCAACTTCCTGTTCAGCGCCTGCGGCTGCCGCGGCGACTGGACCATGGCCGACTTCATGGAGAGCGAGTCGAAACGCATCAAAGAACTCGTCGGGGACGACCACGTGATCCTCGGCCTGTCGGGCGGTGTCGATTCGTCCGTCGTCGCGGCCATGCTCGCCAAGTCCATCGGCAAGCAGCTCACCTGCATCTTCGTCGACAACGGCCTGCTGCGCAAAGGCGAACGCGACCTCGTCGAACAAACCTTCCGCGGCCACTTCGACCTCGACCTACGCGTCATCGACGCCGAGAAGCAGTTCCTCGACGACCTTGCGGGCATCGAAGACCCGCAGGAAAAACGCACCCGCATCGGCCACCGGTTTATCGACGTGTTCAAGGACACCGCCGCTCAGATCAAGGCGGAGTTCGAAGACCAGAACACCCAGATCAAGTACCTCGCCCAGGGCACGCTGTACCCCGACGTGATCGAGTCCGGCCACGGCTACGCCGGCACCGCGGCGAACATCAAACTCCACCACAACGTCGGCGGCCTGCCTGAGCAACTCGGCTTCGACCTCATCGAGCCGCTGCGTTCGCTGTTCAAAGACGAAGTCCGCGCCCTCGGCACCGTGCTCGGCCTGCCCGAGAACATGGTCTGGCGCCACCCGTTCCCCGGCCCGGGGCTCGCGGTCCGCGTCCTCGGCGAAGTCACCAAGCCGCAGCTCGACTTGGTGCGCGAAGCGGATGAGATCCTGCTCGAAGAGATCGTCTCCAACGGCCTCTACCGAAAGACCGCGCAGGTCTTCGCCGTGCTATTGCCGGTGAAGGCGGTGGGTGTCATGGGTGATGGCCGAACGCACGAACAAGTCGTCGCGATCCGCGCGGTGGAGTCTCAAGACTTCATGACCGCCGACTGGGCCCGCATCCCGTTCGATGTACTCGCGACGATCAGCAACCGCATCATCAACGAAGTCCGCGGCGTGAACCGCGTGTGCTACGACATCTCGTCGAAGCCGCCGGCGACGATCGAGTGGGAATAAGACCATTCATCATCACCGCGAGGTCGAGCGGCCGCCTATCATGGCCGCATGACGACTTCCTTTGATTTATGTGTATTGGGATCGGGTGCCGTGGGCCAAACCGTGGCTTACGGCGGACGCAAAGCCGGCCTCTCGGTCGTCGTCCTCGAAACCCAGGCACCGGGCGGGACCTGTCCGAACCGCGGATGCGACGCGAAGAAGCCCTACGTCAATGCGGCGGGCATGATGTACCGGGCCGGCAAATTGAACGCGGCGGGCGGCGGCATAGACGCTGCGTCGATCAGCTGGCGCGACATCGCGGCGTACACCAAGACCTTCACCAACCCCGTCGGCGAACTCACCACCCGCGACCTGCTCAAGGCCGGGGTGGAGCTCATCCAGGGCCCGCCCGCTTTCTTGGGGCCCGATACGGTTGAGATCCACGGGCAGCCGATCACCGCTGAGCGATTCGTTCTGGCGACCGGGCAGACCCCGCGGCCGCTCGACGTCCCCGGCGGCGAACTCACGATCAATTCCGACCAGCTCCTGGACCTCGACGACCTGCCCCCACGGGTCGCTTTCGTGGGCGGCGGTTACGTCGGCATGGAGTTCGCCTGTGCTGCGGCGATGGCGGGGCACGAGGTCACCATCATCGCGACCCGCGACCACGTGCTGGCGGGCTTCGAGCCCGAGGTGGTGGCAGTGATGGAAGCCGCCCTGCCGGACCTGGGCGCTCACGGCGTCCGCGTCATCCCCAACCGCCGTGTCGGCTCAGTCACCCAGAGCGACGACGGGCTGACCGTTCACGCCAACGACGACGAGGCGACCGCACTGGTCACCGCCGACCTGGTGGTGAACACCTCGGGACGCGTGGCATCCGTCGCCGGGCTGAACCTCGATGCGGCGGGGATCGAAGTGACGTCACGCGGCATCGCGGTGGACGAGCACCTGCGGTGTCCGGGGAACCCGCGGTTCTGGGCGGGTGGCGACGTGGCGGACAACGGCCGGCCCGCCCTGATCCCGACGGCGGTGGACGACGCGCGGGTGCTGGCCCACAACCTCTTCAAAGCCGAAAGCGAAGCCGACCTGCGTACCCGCTCGGCCGCGCCGCACGCTTCAGTCGCTTTTACCACGCCGCCCGTCGCGAGTGCCGGACTGACCGAAGAAGAAGCCCGCGCGACCTATGGCGAGGTGCACGTGGTGGGCGGCAACCTGGCGACCAAGAAGTTCTACCGCGAGTTGGGCCAGCCCCAAGCTGCCTACAAGTTCATCTTCAACGCCGACCGCTACCTCGTGGGCGCTCACTACACCGGCGAGAGCGCCGACGAAGTGATCAACCTCCTGGGCCTGGCGTTAAACCAGCCCGGCGAGACACACCCGCTCTTCAACGCCACGCTCACCTACCCCTCGGTGAGCAGCGCGTTGCAGACGGCGTTCCGCAAGGCGCTGCTGTCCTTGGCCGATTAGGCCTGGTGTTAACAACGCGGGACGAGGCGGCGCGGTATCTTGCGGGGCCCGTAATCCTGTCTCCTTTTTTTCGAGATCACCATGCCGCCCATGAATATCCTGCTCATCACCTCCGACCAGCAGCACTGGACGACGCTCGGCGTCCTCAACGACAAGATCAAAACCCCCAACCTCGACCGCCTCGCGGCGATGGGCACGAACTTCACCCGCGGCTACTGCCCCAACCCGACCTGCACGCCGACGCGGGCCTCGATCATCACCGGGCAGTACCCCTCGACCCACGGCGCGTTCACCCTCGGCACCAAGCTCGACGAGAACGTCCCCACCATCGGCGACCACCTCCGCAAAGCGGGCTATGCCACCACGCTTGTCGGCAAGGCCCACTTCCAGCCGCTCTTGTCCACCGACGACTGCGAGTCGGTCGAGTGCTACCCGATGCTGCGCGATCTGGATTTCTGGAAGACGTTCAACGACGAGCACACCCCGTGGTACGGCTTCGATCGCGTCGAACTCGCACGCAACCACGCCGACGAGGGCCACGTCGGCCAGCAGTACGCCGTGTGGATGGAAGAGAACGGCCTGCCCAACTGGCGCGACTACTTCCAGCCCCGCCACGATGGCATCAAGGACACCGAGACCGACGGCACCCTCGCCCCGCCCCTGGTCGACGGCCCGGGCTACGGCTGGCGAAAAGACATGACCTGGAAGCTCCCCGAAGAGTTCCACTACACCGCGTGGACCGGGCAGCGCACCATCGCGGCGATGCGTGACGCGCACGCCGCGGGCAAGCCGTTCTTCGTCTGGTCGAGCTACCACGACCCGCACCCGCCCTACTGCGTGCCCGAGCCCTGGGCGTCGATGTACAACCCCGAAGACATGGAAGTCGGGAAGTTCGTCGACGGCGAGTTCGACCACATGCCGCCGCCCCACCAACTCACCCGCGACGCCAACGGCGACTTCGGCCCCTACAACCAGGACGGCAAAGGCAACCACGGCTACCACCCCCACGTCGGCGTCTCCGAGCAAGAGCTCAAGGAAGCCCAGGCGATCTACTACGGCATGATCTCGTTCATGGACCACTGGATCGGCCAAACCCTCGACGCCCTCGACGAGATGGGCCTCACCGACCAGACCCTGATCGTCTTCACCTCCGACCACGGCCACTTCGTCGGCGAGCACGGCCTCGTCGCCAAAGGGCCGTTCCACTACGACGACGTCATCCGCGTGCCCTTCCTCGCCGCAGTGCCCGGCCAACAAAAAACCGGTAACACCTCGGCCGACATCCAGACGCTCGTTGACCTCGCCCCGACCTTCCTCGAAGCAGCGGGCCTGGGCCCGGCACGAGAGATGCAGGGCGTCTCGCAGCTCGACTCCTGGCGTGGCACCGCCGAGCCGACCCGCGACCACGCGATCGTCGAGAACCACCACAACGCCAGCGACGCGGTGCACCTGCGCACGCTCGTTACAGACCGTTACAAACTCACCGTGTATCGCGGCCGGGACTGGGGCGAGCTGTTCGACATGCAGGAAGACCCCCACGAGCTGCACAACCGCTACGACGACCCCGCCTACGCCGAGGCCCGAAGCGCGATGATGATGAAACTCATCCAGGCGGACCTCGAACGTGAGCCCGCGCCCCAGCCGCGGGTCGCCGGGGCCTGAGCCCCATTTCGGCGATCCCCTGAAACCGATCCGACGTACAATCAGGTATGTCGTATTTCCATCGTTTCACTCTGGCCGCCACGATTCTGCTCTCCGGTTCTGTCGCCCTTCACGCCGAAGAAACCACGCCCGCCAAGGGCGACGGCAGCTGCTGCGGCACGCCCCCCGGGCGCACCGCTCAGATCAATGCCTGGCTGGCGGCCGCGGCATCCGAAGAGACCGCCGACGCCCAGGCCGCCGGGGCCAACGCCGTGCCCGCCGACGCCCCTGAAGGCATGGTCTGGATCCCCGGCGGCGAGTTCATCATGGGCACCGATGCGCCCAACACCTGGAACAACGAACACCCCGCCCACCGTGTGAAGGTCGACGGGTTCTGGATGGATGAAACCGAAGTCACCAACGCCCAGTTCGCCGAGTTCGTTGAGGCCACCGGCTACGTCACCGTCGCCGAGCGCCCCATCGACTGGGACGAGATGAAGAAGCAGCTCCCGCCCGGCTCGCCCAAGCCGCCGGACGCGATGCTCGAGCCCGGCTCGCTGGTGTTCACCCCGCCGAACCACGCGGTGGACCTGCGCAACGTCGGCGCGTGGTGGAGCTGGACGACGGGCGCGAGTTGGAAGCACCCCAAGGGCCCCAATAGCTCGATCGAGGGCCGTGAGAACTACCCTGTCGTGCAGATCGCCTGGGAAGACGCCGTGGCCTACGCCGAGTGGGCAGGCAAGCAACTGCCCACCGAAGCGCAGTGGGAGTACGCCGCACGGGGCGGCGGCGACAACACCCGTTTCGCCTGGGGCGACACCTTCAAACCCGGCGGCAAGTCCATGGCCAACACCTGGGACGGCACCTTCCCGCACAAGAACACCCAGGAAGACGGCTACCGCCTCGCGGCACCGGTGAAGTCGTTCCCGCCCAACGGCTACGGCCTCTACGACACGGCCGGCAACGTCTGGGAGTGGACCGCCGACTACTACCGCGACGACCGCCACGTCGCGCTGGCCAAGCAGGAACTCGCCGTCAATCCCCAAGGCCCCGACGTCCCCGCCGACGCGATGAACCCCCACGCCAAGTCGCGCGTGATCAAGGGCGGCTCGTTCCTCTGCCACGTCGACTACTGCGAGAGCTACCGCCCCCCCGCCCGCCGCGGCACCCCCGAAGACACCGGCCTGCAACACACCGGCATCCGCTGCATCATCGTCCCTGAATAAAATTTGAATAATTCTTGTGTGAAACAGAGGTGAAACACTAGCCTATAGTCGTTCATCTCTTGTCACACGTTTTCTTATTCAGGGATTATAACGCATGAAAACCTTCGCCTTGCTTGCCGCAGCTGTCGCGTGCCTGTTGCTATCGGGACTTCCCGCATACGCCGACAATCACGCCGAGAAACCCAACATCCTCGTGATCTGGGGCGACGACATCGGCACGTGGAACATCAGCCACAACAATCGCGGCATGATGGGCTACAAGACCCCCAACATCGATCGCATCGCGCGGGAAGGTCTGTCTTTCACCGACTACTACGCCCAGCAATCCTGCACCGCCGGACGCGCCGCGTTCATCGGCGGCACCGTGCCGCTGCGTACCGGCATGACCAAGGTCGGCCTGCCCGGCGCGGCTGAGGGTTGGCAGGAAGTCGACATCACCATCGCCGGCGTGCTCAAAGAACTGGGCTACGCCACCGGCCAGTTCGGTAAGAACCACTTCGGCGACCGCGACGAGCACCTGCCGACCAACCACGGCTTCGACGAGTTCTTCGGCCCGCTCTACCACCTCAACGCGTCGGAAGAACCCGAGAACCGCGACTACCCCGGCGACATGGTCCTGCCCAACGGCAAGACCTTCATGGAGCAGTACGGCCCGCGTGGCGTCATCCGCTCGTCCATGAAAGACGGCACGCACTCGGTCGAAGACACCGGCCAACTCACCAAGAAACGGATGGAAACCGTGGACGACGAAACCGTCGCCGAAGCCATCGCTTTCATCAAGACGACCGTCGAGTCCGGCGAGCCGTTCTTCTGCTGGTGGAACGGCACCCGCATGCACTTCCGCACCCACCTCAAGGAAGAAAGCGTCGGCCTCTCCGCACCCCGCGGCGACGAATACCACGACGGCATGATCGAACACGACGGACACGTCGGCCAACTGCTCAACCTGCTCGACGAGCTCGGCATCACCGACAACACCATCGTGATGTACTCCACCGACAACGGTCCCCACTTCAACACCTGGCCCGATGCGGGTTACACCCCCTTCCGCAAGGAAAAGAACTCCAACTGGGAAGGCGCGTATCGCGTCCCCGCTTTCGCCCGCTGGCCCGGCAAGTGGCCCGCCGGCGCGACGCTCAACGGCCTGGTCGCCCACGAAGACTGGATGGTCACCTTCGCCACCGCCGCCGGAAAGAACGACCTCAAGGAAGACCTGCTCGACGGCTACGAAGCCATCGGCCGGACCTACAAACAGCACCTCGACGGCTACGACATGAACGAGTATTTCTCGAAAGCCGACTCGTTTGAGACCTTCGACGAAAACATCTCCGCCTCTCCCCGCAAAGAGTTCTACTACGTGAACGACGACGCCCAGATGGTCGCGATGCGGCTGGGCGACTGGAAGGGGGTCTTCCTCGAAAACCGGGCGGACGCGTTCCAGATCTGGCGTGAGCCCTTCACCGAGCTGCGTATCCCGCTGCTGTTCAACCTGCGACGCGACCCGTTCGAGAAGGCTCAGATCGATGCGAACACCTATCACGACTGGTTCCTCGATCGGCCGTACGTGATCGTGCCGATGCAGCAGATCGCCGGCAAGTTCTTCGCCACGCTGCAGGAGTTCCCCCCGAGCCAAACGCCCGGCTCGTTCAACCTCGAGAAGGTGCAGGAACAGATCGAAAACGCCGCGACCGGCAAGTAATCACCTGATGCAGCCCGCTTCTCCTAACCGAGAGGCGGGCTTTTTCTTTTCCAAAGGGTTCACCATGAAAACACGATCGGTCTTGCTTGTCGCTTTTGCCTTCTGTGTGGTCCATAGCGTTGCCGCGGAGCCCTTGGCCTCTTGGAACGATGGCCCGGCTAAGCAGTCGATCATCGAGTTTGTCGAAGCGGTGACGACCGAAGGCTCACCCGACTTTGTGCCCGTGGCCGAGCGTATCGCCACGTTCGACAACGACGGCTGCCTGTGGTCGGAACAGCCGCTGTATTTCCAGCTGATCTTCGCAATGGATCGTGTGAAAGAACTCGCGCCGCAGCACCCGGAATGGAATACCACCCAGCCGTTTCAGGCGGTGCTGGAAGACGACCACGAAGCCCTCGCCGCGTCGGGCGTGGAAGGCGTGCTGACGCTGGTGATGGCCTCTCACGCCGGGCTGACCACCGAAGAGTTCGATCAGGTCGCCCGTGAATGGCTCGACACCGCCAAGCACCCACGCTTCGACCGCCCGTATCACGAGCTGACGTTCCTGCCCATGGTCGAGCTGCTCGAATACCTCCGCGACAACGGCTTCAAGACCTTCATCGTCTCGGGCGGCGGCATCGACTTCCTGCGTGTCTTCGCAGAAGAGGCCTACGGCATCCCCCCGGAGCAGGTCATCGGCAGCAGCATCAAGGCGTCCTTCGAGATGCGTGACGGCGTGCCGGTGATCGTCAAACAGCCCGAGATGAACTTCATCGACGACAAGGAAGGCAAGCCCGTGGGCATCCACCAGCACATCGGCCGCCGCCCCATCGCCGCCTTCGGCAACTCCGACGGCGACCTGCAGATGCTGCAGTGGACCACCGCCGGCGAGGGCCGACGCTTCGGCCTGCTCGTCCGCCACACCGACGCCGAACGCGAATGGGCCTACGACCGCGACTCGCACATCGGCAAGCTCGACAAGGCCCTGGATGAGGCGGGCAAGAAAGGCTGGACCGTGGTGGACATGGCCGAGGACTGGAAGACGGTCTACGTTCCCGAGTGATATGCATCCGCGGTATGCGGTCCCGATCAGACAACCCCGTGTTTAGCGGGCGACGCGAAGCGTCCCGCGTCTTGTCTGTCTTACGCCGGTGTATCCCACGCGGGGCACTCCGTGCCGCCCGCTAAACGAAATGGCGATACGCCGACTCAGCCCAAGCGTCTCCCGAATGTCGGTTGGGCATACACTACCCGCATGAAACCTCCGCTCTTTGCCCTGGCCGTTACGGCATTCGCGCTGTCTCTGATCGGATGCGCGGGGACGTCGGTCGACGAAACGGTGCTGGTGGCCGATCATTCGTCGGGCGCTGCCGAACAGGCCGGGCCCTACACCCTCGCCGAGCCGGGCGCGTTGCCCACGCGACTGGATATCCCGCTCGCCCGCAGTGGCGGCTACCTGCTGGTGCCCGCTTTCATCAACGGCGAATCGGCGGGGCTGATGATGATCGACACCGGCGCTTCGTTGAGCGTGGTCGCCCAGGGCGTCGCGGGGAGTTTGAACCTGCCCAAAGACGGGACGGGGCGAACGCTGGGCATCGGTGGGTTTGAGGACTTCGATTACCGCCGGGCGGATCACTTCTCGATCGGCCAGCCCGCCTCCGCCCTCAACGGCAAGCGGAACACCACGCGTGGCGTGCTCCAGCTGGAGCGGGAAAAGATGGCGAGCCTGCGGATGCTCGGGTTCGGCGAGGCGCTGGGCGTCAGCCTCGGCGGGATCGTCGCCTTCACCGACTTCGGCGACGTGCCGTTCGCCCTGGACGCATCGAACAAACAGCTCACCGTCTACGAGCCCCGCGCGTTCCGCCCCCCCGCCGACGCCAGCCGCCACCGCCTGCACAGCTTCCGCCGCCTGCCGATGGTCCGGGCCGAGTTGGACGACGGCAACCAGCGGGTCGAGGTGTGGCTGATCATCGACTTCGGGGCCGACAACGCGTTGACCCTGCCGCGCGCGGTGCTCGACCGCTACCCCGGCGTGGTGTCGGTGAACGCTTCGGGCTCGGGCACCACCCGCGGCGTGGGCGGGTCGGTATCGAGCACGCAGACCTGGGTCGAAAACTTCCGCGTCTTCGGGCTGAACCTCCAGCACATCCCGGTCAACTTCGAGACGCCCCCGCCCACGATGCGTGGAGAGAAACTGATCGGCCGGATCGGCAACAGCCTGCTCCAACATTTCCGGCTGACGTTCCATCCCGCGCACGGCTGGGTGTATTCCGAGTGGAACCCCTCGGGCGATGCCGAGGCCGAGTAAGACGCTTGTCTACTCTGGCGGTGAGAGCCGCATCGTCATGAACACGCTGTGGTCGCCCGGCTCGTAGCCACCGAAGGCCGAGCACTCCTCAAATCCGTGCCGGCGGTAAAACGCACGGGCCGCGTCGAAGTACGGCCAGGACCCGGTCTCCAGGCTCAGCCGCGTCATGCCCGCGGCCTTGGCTTCGGCGATCAGGTGTTGCAGCAGAGTACTGCCGACGCCCGAACGACGCGTCGTGGGCGCGGTGTACATGGATTTGAGTTCGCCGTGGTCCGCCGACAACCGCTTGAGTGCGCCCAGGCCCAGCAAGGTCTCGCCCTCCCAGATCGACCACAGCGCGATGTCGGGGGTGCGTAGCGCCTCCGCGTCCAGCGCGTGTGCGCATCCCCGCGCCGTCTCGGTGATCGCACGCGACACATGGTCGCGGAGCATCGATAAAACACGCGGGTCATCCAGGTCGGCGGGCCGGAGCTGCGGCATGGGCATGTTGTACTCGATCCCCGGAAGAGCCGGGGTGTAACGCGTTGGACGTGGCTGACGCGGCTGTGAGCGGGCTCGAGAAGCCGATAACCAAGCGAGCCGCCGCGCGGCATCAAGCATTGCGTCGATATTGAGAGGTGATGACACGTGCACCGCATGAGTCTTCGAAGTGCTGGCGTAAGGCGATGTCGCTGACGGTGTGGGTCTATCGGCTGAGCGCCCGGCTGCCCGCCGAGGAGAAGTCCGGGCTCAGCGCCGCGATGCGTCGCGCTGCCACCGCCGTGGCCCAGAAGTGTGCGGACGCCGACGGGCGGGCCGAGGTGGGGGATGCAATCAAAAACTACGAGGCGGCGTTGGCGTCGCTGCGGGAGCTGTTGACCTCAGCGCTGATCTGTCGGCGTCTGAAGTACATCCGACACGTGCACCTGTCCGGCCTCCGCCGACGCATCGCCAGGGTGGAGTCGCTCATCGACGACGATCTACAAGCCTGCTTGGATGAACAAGACGAGAAGCAGGCCGCCGAGGCCCCCGCCCCGCCGCCGATCCCGATCCGACGTGCGGCCTGAGTCGGAACGCGAGCAAGCGGTTCGCTAGAATCGCCTTGTGACCAGTGCCCCACCTCCAACCCGCAAAACCGATGTCGTGCTGATTGGCGCCGGACCGATCGGCCTCGAGTTGGCGGTGAACCTGCAACACGCCGGGGTGGATTACGTGCACCTGGACGCGGGGCAGGTCGGCCAGACCGTCGCGGACTACCCGAAACAGACGCAGTACTTCTCCAGCCCCGACCGTATCGCCATCGCCGGGGTGCCGCTGTCGATCCCCGACCAGACCAAAGCCAGCCGTGAGCAGTACCTCGCCTACCTGCATGGCGTAGTCGAGCAATTCGACCTGCCGATCCAGACCTTCGAGCGTGTCCAAAGTGTGACACGCGACGACGAGGCCGAGCGTTTCACGGTCGTGACATCCAAGGCTAGCTACGACGCCGCCCGTGCCGTGCTGGCCATCGGCGACATGCACCACCCACGGCTGCTCGATATCCTCGGCGAAGACCTCCCGCACGTCTCGCACTTCCTCGATGAACCGCAGATGTACTTCCGGCAACGGCTCCTGATCGTCGGCGGGAAGAACTCCGCGGTCGAGACGGCGCTGCGCTGCGATCGGGCCGGGGCGAAGGTCACGATGAGCTACCGCGGCGAGGCGTTCGACGCCGACTCCATCAAGTACTGGCTGATGCCCGAGATTCAAGCGCTCATCAAGCATGGCCAGGTCGCGTTCCGCCCGCGCACCGTGCCGACGGCAATCACGCCCGACTCCGTGACGCTGGCCTCGGTGGACAACCCCGCACAGACGCACTCGGTCGAGGCAGACTTCGTCTTGCTCCTCACGGGGTACACCCAGGACAAGACGCTGTTTGAATCCGCCGGGGTCATACTCGAGGGCGACAACCGCGCCCCGCAGCACGACCCCGCCACGATGATGACCAACGTGCCGAACCTCTTCGTCGCGGGCACCGCCGCCGCGGGCACGCAGAACGCGTTCAAGCTCTACATCGAAAACTCGCACCCCCACGTCACCAAGATCATCGAGGCCATCACCGGCTCCCCCCCGCCCTCGCACCTGGTCAACACCGCCGCGAAGACCTACGGCCTGCCCGAAAGCTGATCGCTGCAAAAAAAATTTCACCGCCGCGCAGACCGCCCCCGGTCGCGGGGTATCGCATGGTGAGACCGTTAACCCACAACTCACAAGGTGAAACCCATGTCCCAATCCCAAGCCAACCCGCTCGCTCAGATCGCCAACCCCCTGACCCAAAACGTTCCGGCCGAACGCCCGATCGAACAAGACGCCGAGGAACGCAAGTTCGGCATGATCGCCCACCTCGTCGCCTTTGCGGGCCTGACCGGCATTCCGTTTGCCAACATCGCGGGCCCGCTGGTGGTCTGGCTGATGAAGCGAGACACGATGCCTTTCGTTGATGATCAGGCCAAGGAAGCCCTCAACTTCCAGATCACCGCCACGATCGCGATCCTCTGCTGCATCCCACTGATGTTCGTGCTGGTCGGCCTGCTTCTGCTCCCGGTGGTCAGTATCGCCACGCTGGTTTTCACCATCCTGGGCGCCGTGAAAGCCAACGCCGGCGAGCACTACCGCTACCCGTTTACCCTCCGCCTGATTAAGTGAGGTTGCCCCAAAGCCGAGCTTGTATCGGATGACAAATCCCCAACGCCCCGCCGTCACTCGGCCGGGGGGTTGTTTTTGGTGGAGATCACGTGCCAGACGAGAGCAGCCAAAATCACTCCGCCGGCAAACGCCCAGTAAATCGGCTCGACAAACACCGACAGTCCCAGGCACCCCAGCAAGCCCATCCAGGAAAACATGCGTGGGTACAGCCGCGCTTCCGGGGGCAGGCGGAGGGCCGAGGCGTTGGTGATGGCGTAGTAGACCAGCACCGTGACCGCCGAGAGTGACCACGCCGCCTTGATCGAGCCCAGGCACGCCAAGCCCGCGACGATCAATGCGACCAGGATCACCGCCGGGCCGGGCGTGGTTCCCGCGTCGTCGATCTTCACAAAGAGCTTGGGCAGATGGCCCCGCCGCCCCATGGCCAGGGCGACACGTGACAAGCCGAGGATGAGGTTGAGGATGACGCCCAGCATCGCCGTGACCGCGGCGATCGTCACGGCCCAGCCGATCCATACGGGCAGGCCGACGTTTTCCACGATCGCTTCGAGCGGCGCGCCGCTTTCCGAGAGAAGGGTAAAACCTTCCGCGCTCACCAGTCCAATCCCGACCGCAGCCACCGAGGTGTACACAACAATGCAGACCATGACCGTGGCGACGATCGCTCTAGGGATCGACTTACGCGGCTCTTTGATTTCTTCACCCATCGTCGCGATTCGGCCGTAGCCGGTGTAAGCCACGAACATCAACGCGGTGGCGTAGGCAAAGTTGGGCCAGCTCGCGTGATTGACATTGATGAGGTCTCCGCCCTCCACATAAATCCAGGGCGAAAAGTTCTCGCCATCCACTTTCCCGATGCCGCCCAACACAAACACCGCCAGCCCGATCAGCGTGATGGTGACGACAATTGTGTTGATCGTGTTGGTCCGTCGGATGCCTTCGAGCACCATGACCGTGAGCATGACGATCACCGCGAGCGCCCCGGGGATCATGAGCTGCGGGGCGTCGAAGCGGTGGAGCACGTAGCCCGCCAGGCCCAGCGCCGCGGTCGCACACGATGCCGACTTGGCCACCAAAAACATGAAGCCCGCCACTGTACCGAGCGCCGGCCAGCCCACGCGGTGGCCGTACTCATACGTCCCGCCCGCGACGGGGTGATACGCCGCGAGCTGCGCGGATGACATGCCGTTGCACATCGCCAGCCCGCCCGCCAGCACGATCGCCGCGAGCACAGCCGGGCCCACCAGCCCCGCGCCAAGGCCCAGGCTGACAAACACCCCCGCCCCGACCATCGACCCCAGGCCCAGCATCACGGCTGACCCCAGGCCCAGTTCGCGCTTCAGTGACTTGTTTGACATGCTTTCTTTCAAAATGACGTCATTTATATCGATTTGTCGTAGAAAGTCTGGCCGGACACCTCGACATCGCCTAAAATCAACAAATCGAAGGTTTGCCCGTGATGGGCGGTTTTCAATACGTTACTGACTTCCGGCCAATCAGCTTTTTTTCCGGGCATCGATGCATCGCACTCCCACGCAGTGCTCCGCCACGTGCGTGTCACAAGTATGGTCCCTGGTCGCCCCTTCTCAGGACCCCCCCAAGCGGCCAGGGGCCTTTTTCTATCCCGACCTTAGCCTCTGGATCGGAGAACGGCTCCGCGCTCACCGATTTCATGCGCGGATCGCAAGCCCCCACCGCATGCGGACTCCGAAAAAGACAACACCCCGCCTTTCGGCGGGGTGCTGAGGATTGGTATTGCGTTGGGCAAGCCTAGGGCTTACCAGCTGTCGCGACGGCCACCGCCGCCACCACCGCCGTAGCCACCACCGCCGCCGCCGCGGTTGCCACCGCCGCCGCCGTAGCCGCCACCGCCGCCGGGGGTCTTGGGACGGGCTTCGTTGACGTTGAGGTTACGGCCTTCGAACTCGTTGCCGTTGAGGTCTTCGATCGCCTTCTTGCCCGCTTCATCGTCGGCCATGGTGACAAACGCGAAGCCGCGGGGGCGGCCGGTCTCACGGTCGTTGATGATCGCGACTTCGGAGACTTCACCGTAGTTCGAGAATAGGGCGTGCAGCGACTCTTCGGTCGATTTAAAGCTCATGTTGCCGACGTAAATTTTCATATTCGAAACCTTCCAAAGCAGAGTGAGAATCGCGGTCAATGGGCTGCAGTGGAGAGGCACCGGTTTGAAGGGCGCGCCGCAAAGGCAGATAGCGGGAACGGGAACTCACAGGATGTAATGGCCGGGCCACATGGCTCGGCCGGAAATCGAACGGATGCTGTTTAAAGCAGCCGCCCGGGTTTGTTCCGCTCACTCGTCGGGGACGAGTAGCCGAAGGCTGGCTTACCAGCTGTCGCGACGGCCACCGCCGCCACCACCGCCGTAGCCACCACCACCGCCGCCGCGGTTGCCACCGCCACCGCCGTAGCCGCCACCGCCGCCGGGGCTCTTGGGTCGAGCTTCGTTGACGTTGAGGTTACGGCCTTCGAACTCGTTGCCGTTGAGGTCTTCGATCGCCTTCTTGCCCGCTTCGTCATCGGCCATGGTGACAAACGCAAAGCCGCGGGGGCGGCCGGTCTCACGGTCGTTGATGATCGCGACTTCGGTGACTTCACCGTAGTTCGAGAACAGGGCGTGCAGCGACTCTTCGGTCGTGCGGAAGTTCATGTTGCCGACGTAAATCTTCATAGCAAAGCTCCAAAAGCAGAGTGAGGCTCACGGTCTGGGGACTGCTCGGAACACGGTCGTGGTCAGCAAGGCAGGTCGATCGGGCATCACAAGTTGTGGGTGACGGGGCGACATTGCCCGGCCGGTTCAAAAAACGCGTGAGTTTCAAACGCCTACACAGACGCTCGACGCGAGTACGTTACACAGGGGTCAGGCGTCGCCGCCTCGGGAGTATCCCCCTGAATAGCCACCGCTTTCCGGCACTTCGTCGTCGTCTCCGCTGGAGTCGACAACTTCCGACGCCGGGTCGGTGTGGTTGTTGGTGTAAGTGCGGTTCGAGTAGCCGCCTTCGCTGCGGGTGGTGTAGCCCGCGTCGCCGGCCGCGCCGCGGGCCGGCTGTTGGCCGCCGCCCGCGTAGCCGCCGCCCGTGGGACGGTCGTTGCGGTCGCGCGCTTCGTTCATCACGAGCGTACGGCCCTCGAAGTCTTTCTGGTTCAAATCGTCGTAGGCCTGCTTGGCCTTCTCGTCGTCGGCGAGCGTGATGAAGCCGAAGCCGCGTGAGCGTCCGGTCTCGCGATCGGTCAGGATGATCAGATCGTTGATTGGGCCGTAAGGCTCAAACAGTGCCCGGAGTTCGTCTTCGGTGACGCGGAAGTTGAGGTTGCCGACGTAAAATTTCATTGAGGGGAAAGCTCGGGAACAGCGCTGCCCATGATCGGGGTACTCAAAGACCCCGGGCGCTGAGCCGGGGCGAGTTGCGTATCGCGGATGGATGGAGGGTGGGGGCGGGCCGTCAGTCGATCAACACGAAGCTGAGGTGCGGGCCGCAAGGTCTCGGGGAGGGAGCAAATCAGTAAGTCCGACGGAATAATCCAAACAAATCAAACACGTAGCCGACACCTGAGTCTACCAGATGATAGGACTTCGCTGCGCTAGAAATTGCTTGGATGCGTAAGTTTTTCGAGAATCCCGGGCCATTCGCCCCGAGCAATCGTCTCAACCGGCCGTTTGCAATGACGTCGGCGTCTTCATCTCGTCGGGCTTGTCCTTGTCCCGAAGCACGATCGAGCCGTCCGCTCCACGCTTCGGACGCCAGCATCGCCAGCCCTCGGATAGCTCGAGTTTGAGCAAGTAGATCATCGCCCGCGCGGTTGCTTTGACGATCGATGAATCGAACGCAAAGCCCGGCACGAGCATGCGTTGCCCCGCGTTACGCCGGCCGAACGTCCCGCGTTTGCGTCGCTCCGCACCGAGTGCCGCGAGCCGATGGTTAACAAAACGCATGTACAGGTAGAACGGCTTCGCCGCCTTGGCGTAGAACATGCCGTCCTTGATAGCCATCTTGCCGTTCTTGTACGGCGGGCGGACGATGCCCAGGTAATACAATCCGATGTCCACCAGGAACGCGATCCGCATCAACTCGAAATCGCCCATGTAGAAGTACTTGTCCCGGAAGATCGCTTCGAACCAGCGGGGGATGCTCTTGCCGACCATGTCGTTGTGCCGGGCCAACTTCGCTTTGATGCAATCTCCGCGACGCTCGGTCAGGATCATGTCCACCCCCGAGGTGGAGGTCATCGAGAGGAAATCCAGGCCCATGCTGTAGAACGGATCGACAAACCCCGCCGCGTCACCCACGAGAAGGAAGCCGTCGCCCGCGGCGGTCTTGCATTGGTATGGCAAGTTCCGCCGAACGTGGACATCGCTCTCGATGAGCTCGGCGTCTTCCAAAAGCGCTCGGCCCACGGGGTGGGTCTCCAAAACACTGCGGAGTTGCTCGGCGAGCGTGCTGCCCTGCGTGCGGGGCCACTTGAAGATGCGCTGGTCCCACGTCACGCCGACCGAGGTGTGGCCGTTCTTGAGCGGGATGACCCACGCCCACCAGCCGTCGCCCATGATGTGATTCGTCGCGGTGTGGCGTGTGCCGAACATGCCTTTGCCCAGCTCCGGGAAGCGTGCGATCGTGTCGGGGCTGTCGAAGTCCAGCGTGTTCTTCCACCGCGCCCACACCGCGGCGCTGGGGTGGCCTTTGATCGGCTCGACCTCGCCGCGCTGACGAGCAATCATCGCCTGTCGACCCGACGCATCGACGACCCAGCGTGACGTCACGGTGCGCTCTTCGTCGCCGACCTTCACCGTCAGCGTCTGCGTGCCGCCCTCTTCCAGGGTCAACGACCGCACGTTCGCGGGCTTCCAGATCTCGCCGCCCAGCGCTTCGACCCGGCGGAGAACTTCCTTGTCGAGTTCAGCGCGGTCGACCTGAAACGAGCCGACACGCGTGAGGTAGCGTCCGCCCATCTCGGTGCTCTTGCCCATGTCCCGGGCGTCCGGGTTGGTGAACCAGTAGCGGAAGCCCTGCTTGACGATGTGGTTTTCGTTGAGGTGTCGCGTGAGCCCGAGGATGCGGGTGAGCATGTAGGTGCTCAGCTCGACGGTCGACTCGCCTACGCGTCGGCCGAACTCGACCTGGCGTTCG
This sequence comes from Algisphaera agarilytica, assembly GCF_014207595.1. Lineage (NCBI taxonomy): Bacteria > Pseudomonadati > Planctomycetota > Phycisphaerae > Phycisphaerales > Phycisphaeraceae > Algisphaera > Algisphaera agarilytica. The sequence goes on along the minus strand of NZ_JACHGY010000001.1, from coordinate 2,839,386 downwards.
ATGACCAGCACGCGGAGCGGCTTGTCCAGCTCGGCACAACCACAGCCGTCGCCCATCCCGCAGCCACAGCCGCGGCTTCCGCGCAGCAGCTGGAGCGCGGTCGCGGCTCCCGCAATCGATCCGCCGATCACCACAACGTCGTACTCAGGTCTTTGCGTGTCTTCCATCAACTGTGTGACTGCTTCCGCCGAGAGGGTTTTTTTCGGTCCCGTGGCTTACCCGCCGAAGATGCCCAGGACGATGATCACCACCGCGATGACCACGATCGCGATCGTGGCGATGCCGATCACCGCCTGCCAGAACGGCGAGGCCTTGCTGATGGCGCTGCGGCCGCCGCCGCGGACGCCGCCCTTCTGCTGCATGCCGCCGCCGCCGCGGTGCTGCCAACGTTTTCGCTTGAGTCGCCTGTTTTTCCGATCGGTTGCATGGCTCATTACGGCATTTTACGCCGCCCCAAGCCGTTCGCCCAGCCCTAGCATGCAATGATGTCCCGCTTGTTCCAATTGCTGCGATGGCTCCTGATCGGCGGAATCACGCTCGTGGCGTTCGCCGCGCTATCCGGCTGTCAGTCCGTTGAGACGGAAGGTGTTCAAACGCCCAACGTGGCCGCCGATGAGAAGGCCGAACCGCCGCGCGACTTGCAGCGTGAACGCCGTCAGCGCATGGGCAAGTGAGCGTACGCCCCGTCACGCTCGGCCTGCCGCTGCGCCTACGCCCCCGCGGCGGACCACCGAGGGCGTCACCCCGCGCAGGCGTTTGAACACACGATTGAAGTTCGCCAGGTTCCCGAAGCCGACACGGAACCCCACGTCTGCGATGGGCAGGTCGGTCTCGACCAACAGCCGACACGCCTGGCTCACACGCAGCTCGTGGAGGTACTGAATAAACGTGCGCCCCATCACCCGCTGAAAGAAACGGCAAAACGCGGTCCGGCTCATGTGCACCAAACCTGCCACCTCGTCCAGGCTGATCGGCTCGGCATAGTGACTCTGAACGTAGGCCGAAACCGTATCGATGCGCGACCGGTCACGCGGACGCAAGCGGGGCGACGCCGGCTCGCTGGCCAGACTCACCCACGGCCGATCCGCCAACTCGTACAAACAATCCAGCAGCACCAGCAACCTCCGCGGCGGCGACTGATCGGGCAGCGTCTCCAGCGTCGAGGCGACCGCCTGCGCCTCGGGGAAGCGCAGCCCACGCTGCGCCGCTTTGAGCAGATCGCGCACCTTGGCCAACTCGGGCAGGTCGAAGAAGCCCGGCCCCAGCGCATCGTCCCGGAACTGCGCCACGATCGACTCGCACCACGGCTCCGCTTTCACATCCGCCTGCCAGGTGTGCGGGACGTTCGAGGCGAGCAGCACCAGATCGCCGGGCCCGAAGTCTTCGATGTGGTCGCCGACGTAGCGACGCCCCGTCCCCTGGCGGACCAGCGTCAGTTCGTGCTCGGGATGCAGGTGCCAGTTGAAAGGCCAACCCGCTTGGAAAAAGCGACGCGTGGCGAACGCGGCGTGCTCCGACGTCGGGATGTCCTCGAGAACGGCCTTCATGGACTTATTTTTGCGTAAAAACTCTAGGAATCCAAAATATTAGTCAATATTGTATTATTAAAAGGTCATAAATGCGAAGACATATGACACCGAGTCGGTTCTAATTCTTGGCCTGGGTGATTGCCGACGAATGAAGTCGGCGAGCACCCGCCCACCGTTCATCACCCCTCATCTCAGGACCCCACCCATGCCCAAAGTCACCTACATCACCCCCGCTGGCGACGAAGTTGTTGTCGAAAACGCCGAAGGCAACCTCATGACCGCTGCGGTCGAGAACCAGGTCACCGGCATCGACGGCGACTGCGGCGGCGTGTGCTCTTGCGCGACCTGCCACGTCCACGTCGACCCCGCCTGGACCGACAAGGTCGGCCCCGCCACCGAAGCGGAGCAAGGCATGCTCGAGTTTGAAGACGGCGTCGAAGACAACAGCCGCCTGGGCTGCCAAGTCAAGCTGACAAGCGAACTCGACGGCTTGGTCGTGCGGGTCGTCGGCCGATGAGCAGCGAATCCCAGCAACATTGTGTGATCGTCGGGGCGGGCCACGCCGCGGCGCAGCTGTGTGCGTCCCTGATCCAGAGCGACTGGGACGGCAAGCTCACTGTCGTGGGCGATGAGCCCCATGCGCCGTATCACCGCCCGCCGCTGTCCAAGACGCAGCTCAACCCGGCAGATAACCCCGAATTGCAGTGGATCCGCCCCGCTGCGTTCTACACCGACAACAACATCGAGCTGCTCACCGGGCATCGTGTCACCGAGATCGATCGTAATGCCAAGACGCTCACCCTCGACGGCCCCGACACACAGTCGCTCAGCTACGACACCCTCGTCCTCGCCACGGGCTCGACGCACCGCAAGCTGCCGATCCCCGGCGTCGACCACCCACGTGTGTCCACTCTGCAAACCGCCGCTCAAGCCGAGGCCGTCCGTAACCAGGTGCCCAACGCTAAGTCCGTCGTCATCATCGGCGCCGGCTTCATCGGTCTCGAAGCCGCGTCCTCGCTCAGTAAACTCGGGCTCAACGTCACCGTGCTCGAGTTCGCTGACCGCGTGTTGTCGCGCGTGACCTCGCCACCCGTCTCAGCGTTCTTCGAATCGCTGCACAAAAACAACGGCATCGACCTACGCACCAGCGCCCAAGCCACCGCGATCGAGGAACAAGACGGCAAGCTCACCGTCCACACCAAAGCCGGCGACACCTTCCCGGCCGACTTCGTGCTGATGGGCGTGGGCGCCGCGCCAAACGACCAACTCGCCGCCGCCGCCGACCTCCCCACCGACAACGGCATCCACGTCAACGAGTTCAACCAGACCGCCGACGCCTCGATCTACGCCGTGGGCGACTGTGCCAACCAGCACCACCCGCTCTACGACACCCGTATGCGTCTCGAGTCGGTGCAGAACGCCAACGACCAAGCGAAGACCGCCGCCGCCGCCATCGCCGGCCAACCCAAAGCCCACACCGCCCTGCCGTGGTTCTGGTCCGACCAATACGACGTCAAGTTCCAGATCGTCGGCATCTCCACCGGCTACGACCAGTGCATCGTCCGCGGCACCCCCGAACCCGGGCAGCCCTTTTCCGCCTGGTACTTCAAAGACAAACAACTCATCGCCGTCGACGCGATCAACGACCCGCGGGCCTACGCCGTCGCCGGCAAGATCATCCCGATGCAGGGCAAACCCAACCAGGCCCTCGTCGCCGACGCGTCTTCCGAACTCAAAGCCATCCTCCAGTCCGCCAAGGAGTCTTGAACCATGTCCGAATCCAAATGCCCCATGCGCGACCCGTTCCGTCAAGACCGCCAGGACACCGGCGTCAAAACCGTCAAGGCCGAGGGCCAGGACGTCCCGCTGATCCTCCGCATGCAGGACGCCCGCCGCACCGCCAAAGACTGGAAGACCTTCAGCAACGACAACCCGCTGATGATCGTGCTCCACTCCGAAGCCCACGTCCGCGACGTCCGTCAGCTGCCCATCGAAACCGATCCCCCGGACCACACCGACTACCGCAAGCTGGTCGAGCCCACGTTCCGCCGCCCGAAAGACGATCCGGAATACCAGGCCGACATGCGCGTGATGATCGCCGAGGAAGTCGACAAAGCCCTCGCCGCCGAGGAAGTTGAAGTGGTGCGCGGCTTTGCGTTGCCGATCCAGTCGCGTGGCCTGACCCGCTTGCTCGGCGTCGCCGACTCCGAGGCTGACCAGTGGATCGGCTGGGGCGTCCACGTCTTCCGCGACAGCGAACAGGGCTCCAAGAGCAACGAGCTCGACACCTACATCCTCGACAAGTTCGCCGCGATGGAAGGCTCCGACGCCGACGACTTCTTCAGTGCGCTCAACCGCATCGATTTCCGCGGCCGCAAGCTCACCCTCGAAGAAAAGCACGGCTTCGCCAACATGGCCTTCGCCGGCGGACGCGACACCGTCATCCAAACCGTCTCCAGCATCATGGCCTACCTCGCCGAGCACCAGGACGCTTTAGGCTTCCTCCGCGAGCACCCCGACAACATCACCACCGCCACCGAAGAATTCGTCCGCTGGGTCAGCCCCCTCACCGCGATCTCCCGCACCTGTCCGGTCACCACCGACGTGAAGGGTGTCGAAGTGAAAGCCGGCGACCGCGTCGGGATCTGCTGGCCCTCAGCCAACCGCGACGAATCCGTCTTCCAAAACCCCGACGACGTCGTCCTCGACCGCGCCCCCAACCCCCACGTCGGCTTCGGCTTCGGCATCCACAACTGCCTCGGCCAACACCAGGCCCGCCTCATCATCCGCGCCCTACTGCAGGAACTCTGCGACAAGGTCGACCGCCTCGACCTGGTCGAAGCCGTCCCCGAAGTCGAAGAAGAATCCAGCTACACCCGCCAAGTCGGCTACAAATCCGTCCGGCTCAAATTCGTCGCCAAGTAGCCACAAAGTTCCTTCCGCGTGGCCTGCCTCAACATTAACCCCCGGTCAATGACCGGGGGCCGCAGCGGCCCCGCGCCGCGCACCTATACTCCCATTACCCAAAGCGCACGTCCGCGCGAACCCACGCGCTCGCGCACCCCACCATCCTCTTCCGGGCCCCCACGTGAACACCCTCGACGCCGCCCTGCTCCAAGCCTGGGACACCCACATCACCCCGTGCCTCACCACGCCCGCAGGCCGCGCCGAACTCACCCGCCGCTTCACCAAACACAACCGTTTAGCGGGCGGCCCGAAGGGCCCCGCGTCCCCCACACACGTCAACAACCAAACCACGCCTTCCACCTCCCGCCCCCTCCGCTCCTTCACCCTCGTCCTCCGCGCCAACGACCGCCGCCTCCACGACAACAACACCGCCGGCGCCGTTCCCCTCGACCCCGACGAAATCCAACGCCTCTGCGCCCCGATCCCCCTCGAACCGCCCGGCCTCCCCCGCGCCTCCATCGCCCGACGCCTGGGCGTCTCCCCCCAAGCCCTCTCCGCCCGCATCAAGCAAGGCCACCTCATCAAACACCACCCCTTCTCCCGCCCCTCCACCCGCTCGGGCAAATACCCCGGCGACCCACCGCGGTCCCACGCCTACTTCTACGCCCCGCCGCCCACACACCTCATCCACCCCATCCCCGAAGTCCAGTCCGCCGACTGGGGCACCCTCACCCAATCCCTGCACCAACGCCCCCAACACCTCCAGGCGTGCGGACCTCAGTCCGCATGCCCCACACCCAAAACCTCCGGGGCTAATTCAGAAGACGCTTCCGAAGATACTTCCGGGGGCGGGGCTTGGTCCCAAACCCTCCACCGCACCGTCCGCCAGCTCCACCCCAACCCCGAATCCCTACCCCCCAACTCCCGCAAAAAATACGAACGCTTCGAATGGCAATGCCCCGACTGCGGTCAACACGCCCAACGCCTCTACTGGCCCTTCCGCCCGATGACCCTCCCCGCCTACCTCAGATTCGACTTCCACCAACTCGCCCCCGAACTCCCGCCGCAGCACATCGCACATCTCACCTCGCAGATCGAACATCAACACCTGCCTTTCACGAAGGGCTTCACCTGCCGCCAATGCCTCAAACAACAATTCGGCGGCCAAGGCCTCACCTACGAGTCCACCGAATTCACCGCCCACCACGGCCACGCCACCGGCACCCACCCCAAAAACACCTGGCACCGCTTCATCCAACGCCTGAGCATGGGTATGCTCCACGGCGACGAAGTCCTACGCACCAATCATCTTTAACACGACAAGCCACCTTCCACCAAACAAATTCAACCAAGTTCGCGTCCCTATCTGGTTAGTTACCACCTAAACGTCATCATAAGAACCTGCGAGTTTGACGAGCTCAATACGTCCATTAATTCGCTCAGAGACAACCTTACGGACTGCCTTGGTAATTGCGTGACGTAGGTCGGCCGATTTGGGGATAGGCAGAATCACTTCCCCCAAACGCGGTCCTAGAGTGTCGATCACATCACGGGTGAACTGCTTTGTTCGTATTTGCCGCTTTACGATGTAGCTGTTGAGCAAGCCCAAGAGCAGATACGGATCAAGCCGGTTCCGATCGAGAGCCCGTAGTTTGATAAGTCCGCCGCTGTACAAGCACGTCGAGTCCTCGTTGGTGATAATGCAGGACGCTCCGATCAAGTACGTTCCGTCTCTTACTAAAAAAATGTCACCAGCCGCCACGTCTTGCTTATCAGCGTATTCTCGATAAATCGCCGGTGATATCCCTTGTTTGCGATTGTGCTTGATTTCCCAGTTGGCGAAGTCGCTCGTACGGATAAAGGGGATATCACCGGTACCGTAGGCCATTTTTCCTATCTCATCGCCAGTTTGCATCGTTAAAGCCCCGGCGTCTTCCAACTCGGCGATTGAGGCTAGATCACAGGTCGCCGCAAGTATGTCGAGTTCGCGTTGGATGGAAGGCTCGTAATACCTAGGGATGTAGATGTGGTTTGTGATATTGTCCGAATACCGCCAGTAGGCCTCGAACTCACCAAACTCTGAAGTCACGGTTTCATGGGTGAGAACCTCTTCCACCTCTTCATCATCCATTGCCTCAAAATGTTCGAGAGCTTCCGTGGTGCCCGACTCCAAGGCTTCCTCGATTAGATGGGCACAGTGCTTCACGAACGCCTTACCGTTAACCCGCTTCCGCAACGCCGCACGAACCGATCGGCCTAGACGATTGGCCTTTGATTGATTTTTTGGGAGTGGAATGATCGTGTCGTACACCCGGCGGCCCATCGTATCGATGATGTCTGCCGTGAACTGGAATGAACGGAACTGCCGCTGTACGATCGACGAGTTGATCGCCAGAAACAACACCTCTGGATCGAGTTCGTCGGGGCGCTCGACACGAATTTTCACGATGTGAGATTGATACAGGAGCGGGGTATCGATTCGGCTAACCAGACAGTTGGTGCCGATCAGGTACGTCCCGTCCCGAACGATCAAGATGTCGCCGGTGCGTACGTCTTGTTTGGCAGCATACTCGTCGTAGATGTCCTCGGAGACCCCTTGCTTCGGTGCAGTTTTCAGCTCCCAATTCGAGATGTCCGAGGTCCGCACAAACGGGATGTCGCCGGTGCCGTATGCCATCTTTCCGACTTCATCACCCGTGCCTACCGAAACCAAACCATCTTCGATTAGGTTCGAAAGTGAACGGCAATCCATCGTCAGCCGCAAGCGATCGAGATGAGTGTCGATCTCCGGGTCGTAGAACTTCGGGATAAATACCCGGTCCTGTACCCGGTCGGAGTTCATCCAGAAGCGGATCACTTACGCGGCCCCTTTTTGTAGATGGCCGTGACATTAGGCACATCGTCGAGCAGCTCACGCTCACCGTTTTCGTTTACCCGGATCGTCGGGTTGCCACGTGAATCGTGCCCGCACCACTTCACGTCACACATGAAAATCGGATGCCGCTTGGAGGGCTTGGTTTTTTCCGCAATGATGACGCAGGTTTTCGCATGTGTGTGCGGCTGAAACGTGTCTTCCGGTAGTGTGACGATTGCCAGCAGCTTGGCATTCCGGGTCAGGTAATCGACGACGTATCGGTATTTCGGCATGCCGAACGTGCTTTCGAGCAGAACGATCCCCAAGCGTCCCCCGTCCACGAGCAAGTCCAAGCAACGCTCGATGAACAGAATCTGCGGCGGTTGGCTGTCGAGAACCTTGCCCTTTTCAAATTCCCCGTTATCCCCTTCCTTCCAGGCATGGCCGAGGTCGTAATCTTCGAGCAGCTCTTCCGAATCGATCTTGAGCTTCTTACCGAAAGGCGGGTTGGTAATTACCACATCGAACGACCCCAGGCCGATCGAGTTCCGCATTTTCGATTCCCAGTTCTTGTGCAAGTCCAGGGAGTTGCCGCAGTAGACCCCGCCGCGTCCGTCGCCCAAGATCGCCATGTACGCCTTGGCGACCTTGGAAAGGAAATCATCCTTGTCGATACCACGGAAGTTGTCGATGGCTACCTTCTGCTTTTCGGTCACGATGGTTTCGGTGGGCCAGCCGGACGTATCGCCGTACTCTTCAACTTATTTCCAGACATGACGGAGGGCTTCGACTAGGAATCCGCCGCTGCCGCATGCGGGATCGATGACCCGCTCACCACGCTTGGGGTCCACCATATCGACGACCATCTTCACGACGTTTCGCGGCGTGAAGAATTGACCCTGCCCCCCTTTCAACGACGGGCCGATGAAAATCTCGAAGGCGTCTCCTACCGCGTCTCGGCTGCACTCGGTCAAGCAGATGTTTTGGAGCTCGCCGACGATGTATCGAAGCGACTTCGGATCGAGTTCGATCTTGTCGGCCACCTCCATCACGTCCTTGTAGTGGGCCTTCACCTCGTCGAACAGTTCGACCAGACGCTTCTTCACCTCTTTGCCCGACTCTTCCACCCCGGCCCTGAATTTCACCACCAGGTCCGGCCGGGTATATCTCTCGTCGTAGATTTTGCAGAAGATCAGGTTGATAAGTTGTTGGGCGAAAACTTCATCACGAGTGATCCCTACAGCGTTCGCCGCTAAGTAATTACGAACGGCCCGGAAAATGGGCTTGAGGTTCTCGACCGGTCGGAGGTCGCGGCGGCGGAACTGGCCGATATCCTCAACTCTTTACCCGTACCGGGGGATGTTCGGCAGTTCACGGAAAGTGACCTTGCCTTGACCCTCGATTTTTTCGAGAAAGAGCCGCTCTTCGCCGTTAAACCAGACCCCCAGGCGGGCTGCCGAAAAACGCAAGTAGTCTTCGAGCTGGTTCTGCCCGTCCTTGCGGTTCTTCTTTTTGCATTCGACGATGATATAGGCCTCATCATCCTTGCGGTCCTCGGTGCCAAACACCGCGATATCGACGGGATACTTGCCGCTCTTGTCCGATGGCTTTTTGCGGACCCGGTGTTGAGGTCGAGTTTGGATATGTGACTTCGGATATCCGTAGTCTTGCACCAGAGCCATCGAAAATACCTGGACGGCTTCCCGTTCCTCGGGCGTGTCGCGGACTGACTTGCCCGAGATGAAATCGGTGATGTACCCCTCTTTTGACGGATCCTCCCCGATTAACGGAGCTGCTTCGATCAGTGCCGCGTTCGGGGTGCCCTCAGGAATTTCGCGTTCCTGCACCGTCTGCACGAACAATTCCACGTTTTTACGCTTTGAGGTAGTTTTCTTCTTCGTTCGCTTCTTGGCCATACCTTCATCCGTGACAGTACCGCAGCAGTATCCACGTTATGTCCTATCCTCGCAAACCGCCCCACCGCCCTGCCATCCCCAATGATCCATAAAGTTCGGCCCGCTTAGATGATGGGGTTTCATCGCACTCAGAACCGACGCGCAAAAAAAAGAGCCCCACAAGCTTTAGGCTTGTGGGGCTCATAACTCGGCGATGACCTACTTTCCCGCGGTGGCAGTATCATCGGCATGCTGGGCTTAACGGCCGTGTTCGGGATGGGAACGGGTGTGACCCCAGCACTATGGTCACCGAGAAAGGTTTGATTCCCGATCAAGGGAAGCGAAACCGAAACTTGTAGGAAGTTTAACCTCGACGCGTGTTGCGTCAAGACTTCCAAGGAAAAGCTATCACCCGGTTGCCCGGGTGGTCGCCTGCGAATGACCGGCGGTGGCGGGGGTGCCGATCACTCAAGCAAAGGGCTGTGAATCGCGGTAGCGAAGCACAGTCCAAAGGGCCAGCGTCGATCGGGTTAGCGATCGGCGGCCACTTGCAACCTCGGGCGGCGTGGCGAGGTTTTATCCTGGCCTAAGCCGATAATTCCAGCTTCAGTGAGGAGAGCGAGTTTCATCGGCCAGCCGCCTTCGGCGGTGGACGGTTAGGTGTGGTGTGACACCGAAGCAGAATCAAAAGTTGTTTGTTGATTGAAGTGCTTGGTGTGACCCGGTCGAATCGGTTGCCGCAAACACGGGTGTGTTTGTGGTTGATTCGGTTACGGGTCGGAATGATTAAGCGATCGACCGTTAGTAACGCTCAGCTGAAGGCATTTCGGCCCTTACACCTGCGTCCTATCAACCTCGTAGTCTCCGAGGGGTCTCATCCATGTCTAATCTCGAGGGGGGCTTCCCACTTAGATGCTTTCAGTGGTTATCCCTGCCGTACTTAGCTACCCGGCGGTGGCCTTAGCAGACCAACCGGCGCACCAGGGGTACGTCCTTCCTAATCCTCTCGTACTAAAGAAGAATCCTCTCAAACATGGTACGCCCACAGCAGATAGGGACCGACCTGGCTCACGCCGGTCTGAACCCAGCTCGCGTGCCACTTTAATGGGCGAACAGCCCAACCCTTGGGACCGCCTTCAGCCCCAGGATGTGACGAGCCGACATCGAGGTGCCAAACCGCTCCGCCGCTATGGACGCTCGGGAGCGATCAGCCTGTTATCCCCGGGGTACCTTTTATCCGTTGAGCGATAGCCCTTCCACACGGGACTACCGGATCACTAGAGCCCACTTTCGTGACTGCTTGACGTGTATGTCTCGCAGTAAAGCTGGCTTGTGCTCTTACACTCGAAACGTGGTTTCCAACCACGCTGAGCCAACCTTTGCGCTCCTCCGTTACTCTTTAGGAGGAGACCGCCCCAGTCAAACTGCCCAGCTAACATGGTCCTTCGCCCAGATTCATGGGTCGAAGTTAGGTCAACACGACAAACAGGGTGGTATTTCAAGGACGGCTCCACCAGGCCCGAAAGCCTGGGTTCAAAGCCTCCCACCTATCCTACGCAGTTTGAAATGGTGGCCAATATCAGCCTACAGTAAAGGTCCACGGGGTCTTTCCGTCTTGCTGCGGGTACACGGTATCTTCACCGCGTCTTCTATTTCACCGAGTTGGTAGTTGAGACAGTGTGCCAGTCATTACGCCATTCATGCGCGTCGGAACTTACCCGACAAGGAATTTCGCTACCTTAGGACCGTCATAGTTACGGCCGCCATTGACCGGTGCTTGGGTCGTAAGCTTCGCCGAAGCTAACCTACTTCCGTGACATTCCGGCATCGAGCAGGCGTCAGACTGTATACATCCTCTTACGAGTTAGCACAGTCCTGTGTTTTTGATAAACAGTTGCCAGCACCTTTTCTCTGCGCCCTTCTCCGAAGAGGGAGGGCCCCTTTATTGCGAACGTACAGGGTCAATTTGCCTAATTCCTTAACTACCATTCTCTCGAGCGCCTGAGGTTATTCACCACGAGTACCTGTGTCAGTTTTAGTACGGTCGTATATAGATGAGCTATTTCGCGGGACTTATCCAGCCTGCATCGGGATCAAACGCCCTTAGTTACCAACGGTCACGACTAGTCAACCGCCAGACCTTCAAAATCCGTCACTTCATCACGGTTCAGGAATATTAACCTGATGTCCATCGACTACGCCTTTCGGCCTCGCCTTAGGTTCCGACTAACCCTGGGCGGATTTACCTTGCCCAGGAAACCTTACTCTTTCGGCGAACAGGATTTTCACCTGTTTTATCGTTACTCAAGCCGACATAATCACTTCCTGCCGCTCCACAGAACGTTGTCCGTTCTGCTTCGACGCTGACAGGAACGCTCCTCTACCAATTCTTTCGAATTCCGCAGCTTCGGTTTGTATCTTATTCCCGATCATTATCGGCGCTAAAATCCTCGACCAGTGAGCTATTACGCACTCTTTAAATGGTGGCTGCTTCTAAGCCAACATCCTGGCTGTCACGGGATCCTAACTTCCTTAAGAACTGAGATACAATTAGGGACCTTAGCTGGCGGTCTGGGTTGTTTCCCTCTCGACCACGAAGATTATCCCCCGCGGTCTGACTCCCACGACAAAGACGTTAAGTATTCGGAGTTTGGTTGGGGTGGGTAGGCGGGTAGCCCCCCAGCCCCAATCAGTAGCTCTACCCCTTAACGCTGTAACGTGAGGCTAGCCCAAAAACTATTTCGAGGAGAACGAGATATATCCAGGTATGATTAGACTTTGACTCCTCCCCACAGCTCATCCCAATTCTTTTCAACGAATACGGGTTCGGTCCTCCAGGACGTGTTACCGTCCCTTCAACCTGGCCATGGGTAGATCACCTGGTTTCGCGTCTGCTCCCTGCAACTTGACGGGCAGTTAACCCTCGCTTTCACTACGCCTACGTCGGGGTACGACTTAAGCTTGCTACAGAGAACAACTCGCCGGCTCATTATGCAAAAGGCACGCCGTCACGATTCCGAAGAACCGCTCCGACCGCTTGTAAGTACATGGTTTCAGATACTATTTCACTTCCCTTATCGGGGAACTTTTCATCTTTCAGTCGCCCTACTGGTTGACTATCGGTCGTTAAGTAGTATTTAGCCTTGGAGGGTGGTCCCCCCATGTTCACGCAGAGTTTCACGAGCTCTACGCTACTCTAGGGCTACCCCACTATGCCGTTACAGGACTATCACCTTCTATGGTCGGCCTTTCCAGGCCGTTCGTGACACTATGGGTATATCCGCTTTCGCTCGCCGCTACTTACGGAATCTCGGTTGATTTCTTTTCCTCTGGTTACTTAGATGTTTCAGTTCGCCAGGTTCGCTCCCATACCGTATGCATTCGGGTATGGGTGACGGCACTTGCCGCCGGGTTTCCCCATTCAGAGATCCTCGGATCGAAGCTTGTTTGCCAGCTCCCCGAGGCATATCGCAGGCTACAACGTCTTTCATCGCCTCTTAACGCCAAGACATCCGCCATGTACTCTTAGTAGCTTAATCACTCCGACCTGGAACCGAATCTCACTCCGCTGCCCAAACTGGCACAACGAACTTTGATCCGACCATTGATCAGAATCACCTGCCGTGGACGATTAGCCACAGCAACCCGCTGAACTCGGCGACCCAACTAGGCAGGGTCGATTCGTCCAGCCCCCTTGCGAAGGGACTACGCGGGCAAGCACCTCAATCAGCACTTTCGATTGTTACTCGGTGTCACACAATTGTTGCTTGCGCCTCGCTGGGAAGAGAGACGCAACCTTATGCAACACCTAACCTATCCACTTTTCAAAGAACTCGATTCAGTTTCGCTCGGGAGCGTCTTGAATCCCCACGGCTGCGGGCGGGAAAGTCGGTGGTACCGGCTTAGCCGCTCGTAGCGGGCGGGACAATGTAGCGATCAGTTTTGGCTTGTCAAGTAGCCCCTGATCCGACCCTTGGGGGCAGGTCGGATATCGGCCTGCGGGGTCTAGCTTTGGATGACTTTGCTTTGAGTCACTTAGGCCTTTCAATGCCGCCAATCACTGGCGGGCCGAGCATTATGCAGGAAGCGTTAACGCTTGTCAACCTCATCGGGGCACATTCCACAAAATATCCACCCGCTCACATTACCGGGCCTACCCCACGTCCCGTAAAGGACTTATGCTATCCCCTCGATTCACCCCGCCCCGCCCGGCGGGACGCCCCCGGTGGGGTGCCAGAGTGGTCGAATGGACCGGTTTTGAAAACCGGCGTGGCCTTCGGGTCACCGTGGGTTCGAATCCCACCCCCACCGCTTTCTCCCGCTGTTTTCCCAGCAACAACCCCCTTCTCGGGCTTGTTCCAATCCCTTACCAACTCGACCGGCTTTCACCGCCATGCCTGATTCTCCCCCCGCCCCGTACTCCGCTTGGATCGTGATGGGGGTCAGCGGCAGCGGCAAATCCACGGTCGCAGAGGCCTTGGCCAACGCCATGCAGGTGGCGTACGCCGACGCGGACGACTTCCATCCCCCTGAAAACGTGGCCAAGATGCGTAGCGGGGTGCCGTTGGAAGATGTCGACCGATGGCCCTGGCTGGACACGCTCAGCCGTTGGCTGGTCGAGGAATCGCCTTGCGTATTGGCGTGTTCCGCCCACAAGCAATCGCACCGCACGCGGCTGGCACAGCACGGCGCCGCGATCCGTTTCGTGTACCTGCACACCGACATCCAGACGCTTCGGCAACGCATGGAATCACGCGAGCACTTCATGCCCGTGTCGCTTCTCCAGACCCAATTTGATGCGATGGAACCCCCCAGCGAAGACGACGCCCTGATCCTCGACGGCACGCTGCCCGTGGATCAACTCGTCGCAGCGATCGTGTCCGACGCCCGGCGGTAGGCGAGTTCGGGCCGAGTCGCTTTGGCTTTGGCTGCGTCCGACACCGCTGCACAGAGCACCCAGTGTTCGGGCTGGATTTCGTGGAGCTGGGCGTCGTTGCCGCCGTATTTCTCGCCTCCCGCAACGGGCTTGAACTCCGGGTCGTGGGGCTGCACCACAAAACCTTCGGGGAAGTCTTCAGGGATCGTGGCGCCGTCCATCACGGTGTCCAGGCGATCGACCTTTCGGCCGAGCACGGGCATGGATCGCAGGAGCCCGCGGGTGTAGGGGTGCATGGGATTGTTGAAGATCGCCTGCACGCTTCCGTACTCCACGATCCGCCCGGCAAACATCACGGCGACCACATCCGCGTTTTCCGCGACCACGCCCAGGTCGTGCGTGATCAGCAGGATCGACATCCCCTTCTCGCGCTGAAGCTTCCGCAGCAGCTCGAGGATCTGGGCCTGGATCGTCACGTCCAGCGCGGTCGTGGGTTCGTCGGCCAACAGCAACTCGGGCTGACACGCCAAGGCCATGGCGATCATGACCCGCTGCCGCATCCCGCCGGAGAGCTGGTGGGGGTATTCCTTCAGCCGGGAGGACGGGTCGGCGATCCCGACGTCACGCAGCGCCTGCTCAGCGATCGCCACCGCCTGGCCGCGATCGACCGTTTGGTGCAGGAGGACCGCCTCCATGATCTGCTGGCCGATGGTGTACACCGGGTTGAGGCTGGTCATCGGCTCCTGAAAGATCATCGCGATCTGGTTGCCGCGGACCTGTCGCATCTGTTTGTCGTTGAACGCCAGCAGGTCCCGCTCCGCCTCGCCGCCGCCCCGCCAGAGGATTTTGCCGGTGTCGTACTTGCCCGGCGGCGTGGGGATCAACTGCAGGATCGACATCGCCGAGACCGATTTGCCCGAGCCCGACTCGCCCACCACCGCGAGGGTTTGCTTGGGAAAGATCGAAAGGTTCACCCCGTTCGCCGCCTGCAGACGCTGGCCGCCCTGAGCCGGGAAACTCACCGACAGGTCTTGGATCTGCAGCAGAGGATCGGGCGTGTTGGGCTGGTCCATGGGTCTCTCGATCAAACGTTAGTCGGCCGAGCGCGGGTCGAGCGCATCGCGCATCGCCTCGCCGACGAGGTTGTAGGCAAACACGGTCAGGAAGATGGCCAAACCCGGGAACCAAGTCAGCCCCCACTGCCCGTCGGCCCGGCGGGCCTGATTGAGCAGTTGGCCCCAGCTCGGCTCTTCGACGAGCCCCAGCCCGAGGAAGCTGAGGGTGGATTCGGTGAGGATCGCCGAGGCGATGCCGAAGCTGGCGAGGACCAGAACGGGCGTCACGCCGTTGGGCAGCATGTGCCGGAACAGGATCGACCAGAGTGGGGTGCCGCAAGCGTGGGCGGCCTGGACGTAGTCCATCTTGCGGAGCTTGAGGAACTCGGCTCGGATGAAGATCGCGTAGCCCACCCAACCGGTGACGCCGATAATGACCATCATGAGGTAGAGGTTGCGCCCGTAGAACGCCACGATCATGATGAGCAGGAAGATCACGGGGATCGCGGAAAAGATTTCGACCAGCCGCATGCCCAGGAGATCTACCCAGCCCGCGAAATAGCCCATGAGGCCGCCGACGAGGATGCCCAGGGCGACGGCGATGCCGGTGGCGATCAGGCCGATGGCCAGCGCGATGCGCGTGGCGTGGATCATGCGAGACAGGACGTCCGCGCCGCTCTCGTCGGTGCCCAGCGGGTGGGCGAGGGTGGGCTTGGCCAAACGGGGATCGACCCCCGTGGCCGACATGGTGTCGCGCTGGTAGTCGTTGGGCGAAAACGCCAAAGGTGGAAGCACTTGCCACTCGACTTGCCCCGCGACGGTCGCTTCGCGGTACTGGGAGTAGACGATGTTGGCGGGCGGGCTGACGTCGGCAAACCAGAATCCCCCCGCGACGACGACGCCAATCACCCCGACGGCGAGTTTCAGCCGTTTGGTCGCCGAGGAAAGCCAAGGGATGGCGACCAAGAGCCCCATGAGGCCGACGAGCATGATGATCACGAGCACGAAGACCAAGCCCGGGCCGTCGTCTTGTTGCCGTGACCAGAGGGTCATCGCCGAACGCCCCGCCGCGACGCCCGCCAGGAGCGTGGTGATCCACGCCCAAACGGCCAGCCGAGTGCCCACTGCAAATTTACGCAGCGCCAACAAGACCACCGCCAAGAACAAGCTCAGCAGCAGCACCACGTCCACCGCCGAGAGGTGCTCCAGCCACGGGCTACTCACTTTGCCATCAACCTTCCATACAAACGGGTGGCTGCTGGCGAGCACCGGGGCGAAAACCGCCAACAGGATCAGGGTGGCGATCCAGGCCAACCCGATGCGAGCCCCCCACTGCCCGATCAGGCGCAAGCCAACCTGCCCCGACAAGCTGCGTGGCAGCGGCGCCTTCTCGACGGCCTCCTCTTCGGTCGCAGTCGGGGTGACAGCCTTAGTCATAGCTCACCCTCGGGTCGGCGATGGCATAGCAGATGTCACGGACCAGTTCGCTGGTCAATCCGAGCAGGCCACCAATGAGCGTGGTGGCCATGACGAGTTCGCGGTCTTTCTGGAAGGCGGCCTCGACGCCGAGCTTACCCAGGCCGTTGATCGAGAAGATCGTCTCGACCACAAATGCGCCGACGAACAACGCGGGCAGCACGCCCGACACCATGGTGATGAGCGGCAGCACGCTGTTGCGGAACGCGTGCCGCCACAGGATCACACCCTCGGCCACGCCCTTAGCGCGGGCGGTCCGTACAAAGTCGGCCGAGAGGTTTTCGAGCATCGCGCCGCGCATGACCTTGCTCATCACCGCGAACCCGCCGTAGGCCATGCACGCCACCGGCAACACTAGGTGCCAGAGCGAGTCGAGCAGCCAGCCGCGCTGGAAGCCTGCTTCGCCCCACGACGGGAAGAACGCCATGCTCGCCGCCTGCAGGTCGTGCAGGCCCGCCGCGGGGAACCAGCGGAAGTATTGCTGGTTGGCGAAGTAGGTGATCAGCAGTACGCCCGCCCAGATCTGCGGGACCGACCACAAGCCCAGAAACGCCGCCCCGCTGCCGAGGTCGAACGCTCCGCCTTTGTGCCGAGCGGCGTAGATACCGCTGGTGATCGCGATGACATAGATGAGCGGGATCGCCAGCAGGTTCAGGAGCAGCGTCACGGGAACACGCTCGAGCAGCAGCTCGCCCACGTTTCGGCCACGAAGCGTCTGGCCCAGGTCCGGTGCCTTGAACGCGGGCCGATCGAAGCGGATACGTGATCGGCCCGAGGCCTCGAACGCCAACACCTGCAGGTACTCGTTCTGCGCCCGCTCTAGCGCCCGCGAATCGGCGGACTCCAGTTCAACAAGCTTGGCCTCCAAACGCTCAAGCTCCACGGGCTCCATCGACGCATCGATCAACTCAAGAATCGCCAGGTTTTCGCTGGGCTTTTTCAGCCCGTCTTTGACGCGTTGCGCCGCCTCCTCGGGCTCGAGGCCCGTATAGGCCGCGAGGGTTTGCGTCATGTTCACCGCCCGGTCAAGACGCGTCGGCCGGGTGTTGAACGGCTCTTCGGCCAACATCTGCTGAACCGTATCCCGCTCTTCCTCGGTGAACTTCACATCGCCGGACATCCGAAAGCCCACCGGCGAGACCTGGTTCAACCACCGACCAAACTGAGCCACCTTGGGCAAGTCCAATCCATAACGACGCTCCAACGCCTTACGGGCACGCTTGGCGTCTTCACCTTCGGTTTGCGCACCGTCGGCATTCAATCCCGTGCCCCCAAACCCACCGGGCGAAAAAGCCATCACGAAAAACACCACCGCCAACACGCCCAGAAGCGTGGGGAACAGCAGCAGGATTCGTCGGATGATATAGCTGAGCATGAGGGCAGGGAATAGGGAGTAGGCAGTAGGGAATGGGTCGGACGCAAGCGATGGCGGTGTGCCGGGGGTATGGGCTGGCCCTGTCGCCTACGGCCTGCAAGCCGACTACTGCGTCCAGCGCTGATCGCTGCGGGGTACGAACATCTCCACCGGGTCGCTGATCCCGACCTTGGTGACTTTCACGTTCCCAAATCGGTCATCCAGGAAGATCACCGACTTGCGGTTAAACATAAAGGTGTAGGGCTGATCTTCTTGCAGGATGCGGTGGACCCGGTGCCACAACGCGGTGCGTTCATCGGCGTCCACGGTCATGCGAGCCTCGTCGATCAACGCGTCCAACTCGGCGTTGCGATAGCCCACATAGTTGTCGCCACCGCCCTCGATCATCTCCGAGTGGAAAATCTGCTTGGGGTCAGATTCAATCACGCCGCCCCACCCAAGCGTGATCGCTTCGAAATTCCGGTCCTGGATGCGGTCGATCATGGTGTTGAACTCGGTGGGATCGAGCTCCATCGTGATGCCCGCACGGGCGTAAGCGTCTTTGCAATAGGCCGCCATCTGCTGGTAATTCGTGCTGCCGCTGGGGTAGATGAGCTTGAACCGAAACGGCTTGCCGTCCGGCCCTTCGAGCACGCCGTCGCCGTCGGTGTCGGCGAAGCCCGCTTCGCGTAGCAGGGCCTTGGCCGCATCGGGGTCGTAGGCGATCGGATCGACCGTCGGGTCGTATTGCGGGCTCAGCGGGTTGAACGGTCCGGTGGCCACCGTCGCCAACCCCGCCATCAGCTGCTCGCACATCTCCTGACGATTCAGCAGCATGGTCATCGCCCGGCGGACGCGGACATCGGCGAACGGCGTGGGCTTGCCGTCCTTCACTTGGTTCCAGCCGATGTAGCGGTAGCCCGCCGACACCGCGCTGTATTCATAAAGGTCTGCGGTCTCATTGAGGGCTTTGTCGTCTTTGAGCTTCACATACTGCTCGGGACGGACGCTGTAGCGGTCGATATCACCGTTGCGGAGCGAGACGAGCTGAGCCTGCTCATCGGTGATCTCTTGCCAACGTAGGCGATCGAATGTCGGCCGGGGCCCCCAGTACTCATCGTTACGCACCAGCTCAACCTGCCCACTCCCGGGCTGCCAGTCCTCGGGGTTGATCGGCAGCTTGTACGGCCCCGAACCGAACAGCAACCCGGTCGAAGTGTTGAACTCTTCGGGGCTGAACTGCTCGTAATAGTGTTTGGCAAGGATGTCCATCCCGCCGGTGATGGTCAGCGACTGGAAGTACGGTTCGCTGAGTGTGAACACCACGCGATGCGGGCCCTCGGCCACGAGCGATTCGATCGACTCGTAGTACGGCACCAGACGCGGCGCGTTGATTTCAGGGTTGCGGATCAGATCCAGTGTGAACAGTACATCTTCCGAAGTCAGCGGCACCCCATCAGAAAACACCACGTCATCGCGGAGATTGAAAGCGATCGTCAGGCCGTCTTCGGAAACCTCCCATGAATGAGCGATCCACGGGATCCAGTCCAGCGTTTCGGGGTCCCGGGTGATGAGCGACTCGAGCACATAGCTCTCGATCGTGCTCTGGTACGCATCCGTCGAGATCAGCGGCGTGAGCTTGCCGACCTGCTGGGCGAACGCATCGACAAACCAGTCGCCCTGGGCATAGCCCTCTTGTTCGCGTGCGGCTTCCCAGCGGTAGTGCGGCAGCGGCGGCGCGGACGACACCGTGGTCGGCCCACCGTCGCCATCGCCGCTCACGCGGACACCCTGACTCAGCGTCGTGTTGAGCTGACGCAGCACCTCGGCCTGCTCGGCCAAGCGGTCATCGATGCGTTGCATCACTTCCCACTGGCGGTCGTACTGCTTCATCGCCAGCCAGATGCTGGCCAGGATCGCCACGAGGAGCACGGTCAGGACGAGGTCTTTGAAGCCGAAGCGGTTTTCCATAGCCAACTTTCAAAAACAGAGGCGGACATCAAGCCCGTAACTCGCAACAAGCATCAACGCGGGCTGCGCTTGGGGTTGAAACGGTCCCGCAACGCGTCACCCAAAAAGTTTAGCGCCATCAGGGTCAAACCCAGCAGCGTGCAGGGGAATACCAAGAGCCACCAACGCATCGGCAGGTCCGGGCTGGTGAGTGCAGGCAATTCTTTCACGCCCGTGGACGCCAGGTTCCCCCAGCTCGGCAGCGGCAGACGCACGCCGATGCCCAGGAAGCTCAGGAACGACTCCTGCAGGATCGCCAGAGGCACCGCCAGGGTCGCGTAGACCACGATCACGCCGATCAGGTTCGGCAAGAGGTGCAGCCGAAACACGCGGACCGGGCCCATGCCCACGGCTTTGGTCGCCTCGATGAACGGTTGGCTGCGCAGGCTCAGTACCTGCCCGCGGATCACCCGCGACATGGTCAGCCAGCTCACCCCGCCGATGGCGAGCAGGAGTGTCAGGATGCCCGAGACATTGCCCGCCACGGTCTCGGAGAAGCCGAGGATGGGGCCCGTGAGATGTTCGATCGCGGGCTGCAATGCGATGGAGACCATGACCACCAGTAGGATGTATGGCAGGCCGTAGAGCACATCCACCGCCCGCATCATCGTGGCGTCGGTTTTGCCGCCGGCGTAGCCGGACGCCGCGCCCCACGTCACGCCGATCAGCACGGCAATGAGCGCAGCACTGATCCCGATCGTGAGACTGATCGCCCCGCCCAGCAAGCTGCGCCAAAGCAGGCTCCGCCCCAAACCATCCGTGCCCATCGGCTCGGACCAGCTCGGGGCCGCGTGAATCATCTCGACCTGATCGCTGCGCTGATCGTCGTAGCGCGACAGAGACCAGGGCAGCGTCAAGAAACACGGCAAGGCGATCACCGCCAGAAGCACCGCCCCGACCCACCCCGGCGAGAGTCGCCATCGTGGGTTCGCCCTGCTCGGATTTGACGGTAAAACAGCCGTGCTCATCAGCCTCGGAGTATACCCGTAGCGCGATGCGGGGTCGCCGCGTCAGGCCCAGACTTCTTCGAGAACCGGCGGCTTGAAGCCAACCGTGAATCGCGTTCCGTCGGTAATGATCGGGCGCTTGATCAGTTTGCCATGCCCGGCGAGAAGCGCCAACGCCTCGGCCTGCGTCATCTCCGGCAGCTTCGCTTTAATGTTCATCGAGCGGTAGAGCTGGCCGGAGGTGTTGAACAGATGCTTCAGCTCGTACCGCCTGTCAGCTAACACCGCCTTCAGCGTTTTCGCGGCGGGCGGGTTTTCGGTGATGTTGACGAAGGTGTGTTCGAGCCCGGCGGCGTCGAGCCATTTCAGGGCTTTTCGGCAGGAATCGCACTTCATGTAGCCGTAGACAGTGAGACGGGTGGAGTTCTTGGACATGACCGGAGTGTATCGCGGCTGCGCCTCGCTGCGTGAGGTGCTTTACACTATCGGGTCCTATTGCCCGGCCGACGCCGGTGCCCGCCCCCGAGCCGACGCTGTGAAAACCTTCTGGCTATTTGCCCGCCAAATGCTGAGGTACCGCAAGCTGCTGGTGATCGCCATGATCGCCGCGCTGCTGGATACGGCCAGCGCCACCGCGGGCTTTGCAATGCTGATGCAGATCATCGATCTGCTGATCGGCAACCAGCAAGGCCTCCAGGAAGCGGCCCGGGAATTCTTACAAGCCCCCGACACCATCAGGCGGCTGGGCGGCGACTACAGCCACTGGGCCGACCGCCTCCCCTCGGACGGGTTCAAGAGCTTCCTCTACGCGATCCTGTTCATCCTGCCGCTAGCGCTCTTCGGCTCGACCATGCGATACACCCACCAGGCCCTGGCGATCACCGTCGGTGTCCGCGTCGTCACCCGCATCCGCCAGCAGGCGTTTTTCAACATCCTGCACCTGCCCATCGAGACCTCGGAAGACCTGCGTTCGGCCGACAGTCTCAGTCGACTCGTCGGCGACACGGGCCAACTCGGTAAAGGCTTCAACACCCTGATGGGCAAAGCGGTCCGCGACGTGCTGATGGGCTTCGCGTTCCTGCTGTTCGCCCTGTACGTCGATTGGAAGCTCACCGGCATCTTCCTGATCGGGCTGCCGATCATCGGCGTCGCGATCAAGAAGTTCGGCAAGCGCATCCGGCGGGCCACGAAGTACACCCTGCGTGAATACGCCAACATGATCGGTGCGGTGCAGGAGTCGATCCAGCACCCGTCCGTGGTCCGCCTGCACAACGCCGAAGGCTACGAACGCCGGCGATTCAACACCATCAACCGCTCGCTGGAAAAACAGATTTTCCGAGCACGGACCGCCAAGGCGCTCAGTTCGCCGGTGATCGAGCTGATCTCGCTGGTGGGCGTGATGGGCGTATCGCTGGCGGCGGCCTGGTACGTCTTCAACGGCCAAGGCAACCCCACCGACATGGTCAAAGTGCTGGTTTTGCTGGGAATGGCGGGTAATTCGGTCCGGCCGCTGGCCAATCTGAACAACGACCTGCAGGAAGCGGGAGCCGCCGCGGTGCGGATCAAAGAGGTGCTGGACGCCGAGCCCGAGCCCAATACCCGTGAGTACCACAAGGCCGAGACCAACCCCGTCCTGCCCCGCCACCACCAGGACATCGTGTTTGAGTCCGTGTCGTACCGCTACCCCGGCAGCGAAGAGTTTGCCGTCAGCCACCTGGACCTCCGCGTGGTGCACGGCCAGTCTGTCGCGATCGTCGGGACCAACGGCTCGGGCAAGTCCACGCTGCTCAACCTCGTGCCCCGGCTGACCAACCCCACCCAGGGCCGTGTCCTGATCGACGGCACCGACATCGCGACCGTCTCGCTCCGGTCTCTACGTCATCAGATCTCGGCGGTGACCCAGCACAGCGTGATGTTCGCCGGGACCATCGCCGACAACATCGCCTACGGGCGACGCGACACCCCACGCGAAGACATCATCGCCGCGGCGCAGGCCTCGTTTGCCGACGAGTTCGTGAACGAGCTGCCCGACGGGTACGACACCGTGCTGGGCGAGGGCGGTTCCGGGCTTTCGGGCGGGCAACGCCAGCGGCTGTGCATCGCCCGGGCCATCCTGCGCGACCCCGCGATCCTTATCCTGGACGAAGCCACCAGCCAGATCGATGCCGAGAGCGAAGCCCGGATCACCGCGGCGATCAACGAAGCCCGCGCGGGCCGAACGACGCTGATCATCGCCCACCGCCTGTCGACCGTGGTGGACTGCGACAACATCGTGGTGATGGACGACGGCCAGATCGTCGACCAAGGCAAACACGACCAACTGCTGGAGCGCTGCCCGATCTACCAGACGCTGGTGCACAACCAACTCACCGGCTGATCGCTGCAGAAATCCGCACATGAAGGCTGCCTGATGGAAGCCGTTTGCGTCACGGCAGCGTGAGCCTAGAATGTTGAGCTACACCTAACGGCCGGGTGCCCGAGTGGACCAAGGGGGCGGATTGCAAATCCGCTTGCGTAAGCAGTCATGGGTTCGAATCCCATTCCGGCCTTTCACCTCCATCATGCCGAGCGTTAGCCACCTGGCACGCTCTTCATAGCCCAATCACTCACAACACCAGATCCTCAGCGGTTATGACCGCACTGAGGAGATTGCTTGCGCACAGAGTCAATTGCCTAAATTTTAAGCACACATCCTAAATCGTGCTTCAATTTCAAATTTTTGATCCGGTATCTCGCCTAGAATTTCTACTTTTTCTCCGGGAGGGCCTTGATAAACTCCAAAAAATGCTCTATAAACCTCCGACCGTAGACGTAGAACGCTATTCACCGTCGCGTCAGAAATAAGAAACTTCGCTTCTTTTACTGTTTGAGGATCAACGCATATGAGCACCCCCACCAAACTCGAATACATCTGGCTCGACGGCTACAAGCCCACCCAAAGCCTCCGCAGCAAGACCAAGGTCCTTTTCAAGGACTTCGGCGGAACCCTCGAAGAGTGCCCCATGTGGTCGTTTGACGGCTCGTCCACCGAACAGGCCGAAGGCGGCAGCTCCGACTGCCTGCTCAAGCCTGTCTTCATCTGCAAAGACCCCGGCCGTAAGAACGCCTACCTGGTTATGACCGAAGTCCTCAACGCCGACGGCACCCCGCACGAGTCGAACGGCCGCGCGACCATCGACGACGACGACAACGATTTCTGGTTCGGCTTCGAGCAGGAATACGCCATCATCGACCCCGACACCAACCGCCCCATCGGCTTCCCCAAGGGCGGCTACCCCGCTCCCCAGGGCCAGTACTACTGCTCGGTCGGCGCCCAGAACGCCATCGGCCGTGAGTTCATCGAAGAGCACCTCGACGCCTGCCTCGAGGCCGGCCTCAAGGTCGAAGGCATCAACGCCGAAGTGATGTGCGGCCAGTGGGAATTCCAAGGCTTCGCCGAGTCCGCCACCCAAGCCGGTGACGAGATGTGGGTCGCCCGCTACCTGCTCGAGCGCATCGGCGAGAAGTACGGCTGGTCGATCGAATACCACTGCAAGCCCGTCGCCGGCGACTGGAACGGCAGCGGCATGCACGCCAACTTCTCGAACACCACGCTCCGCACCGCGGGCGACAAGGCTGTCTACGACAAGATCTGCGAAGCCTTCGGTACCCCCGAAGCCATCAAGCGCCACATCGACGCCTACGGCGCCGACAACCACCTGCGTCTGACCGGCCTGCACGAAACGCAGTCGATCGACAAGTTCTCCTACGGCATCTCGGACCGCGGCGCTTCGATCCGTATCCCGGTCGCCACCGTCGAGTCGGGCTACAAGGGCTGGCTGGAAGACCGTCGCCCCAACTCCTCGGCCGACCCCTACAAGGTCGCCGCCGAGATCGTCAAGACCGTCAAGGGCGCCTGCGCTGCCCTCTAAGCCGGCCTCAAAACCACATCCAAAGAAAAACCCACGGATTGAACTCCGTGGGTTTTTTAATTGGTTTATACAGCCCGGTTCAATGTTGCCCGCAGGCTCAGGAAGCGTGGGAAAGCAGCGGATGGCCGTCGTTTTCCGAATCGTCGTCCACCAGCTTCGGCCCGGCCTGGTCGGCCATAAACACCGCACTCAGCACCGGGTCGTCCTGCGCGGCCTGGCGGAACGCGTCGATCTTCGCGGACTGCACCACCGCCAAGTCTTCGCTGACTTGCTCCATTTCGGTCTGCAGCTGCTCGAGCTCAGACTTCAATTCAGCCAAGCGGTTCTGGAGCTCGGACTCGTCTTGCAGAAAAGGAGCGAGGAGCTCGTCGATTTTCTTGCCGAGGGTTGGGGTATTCGGATCACTCACAGCGGGTCTACTCCTGGAAAGAGGATGTCGTTCGATCCAGATCAAAAGATTTGGATCGCGACAACGCACCCCAAAACGCGGGGGCCGCGTCAATTTCCGCTGCGGTGTTCGGGTTGTGCGGGCTGGGCGGGATAAACCGAAGGCCGATTCAGACGTGGCAGTGCTGTTCGAGAAGAACCGCCATACGCACCAACTCCGCGAGAGACTTGGCGCTCATCTTTTCCATCACGTGGGCGCGGTGCACCTCGATGGTCTTGTGCGACAGCCTCAGGTCTGAAGCGATCTGCTTGTTCAGACGCCCCTCGACCACCGCGGCCATGACCTGGCGTTCCCTCGGGGTGAGACGCTGGTAGCAGTGGTCGACCTGCGCGATCTCTTGCGCGGCGACCTGATTCGCGGAGTTGATCTGCATCGCGGTGCCGATCCGATCGAGCAGCGCCTGGTCGGAGAAGGGCTTCTCGATGAAGTCCAAGGCCCCGGCCTTCATGGCGCGGACTGCGGCGGTCACGTCGCCGTGCCCGGTGATGACGATGGTGGGCAGGTTGACGCCGATCTCCCGGAGCTTGTCGAACATGTCCAGCCCCGACATGCCCGGCAGCCGGAGGTCGGCCACCAGGCAGCCCGAAACCATGGCCCGAGCCCGGTCGATCATCTGGCGAGCGTTCTCAAACGCTTCCACCCGATACCCCCCAGACTCAATCATGTACTTCAACGAATCCCGGACCCCCGGGTCATCGTCGACGATGAAAACGGTCGCTTGTGTAGACATTGGAAATGGACCCCATCGAGCGACGCGCCGCTCTAGCTCTTACATGAAAAAGAAAACCGCTCAAAACGGCTGCACTCAAAATACAGCTAACTGTAAGTGTAGTTTAAGGAATACCCCAAATGGACCAAACCTAATCAGGGATTACACTCATAACCGTAATATTTTTCGAGCTTTTCGTACTTATGCAGTACTAAATCATTACACGAAAGCCCGCGCAGATTTGCTGATGGCGGCTCCAAAAAAGCAGGTCGTGGGATCAAAACGGTCAATCAGATGCAAGGCCGTTCTCGGCTCAGATGCAC
Organism: Algisphaera agarilytica; assembly: GCF_014207595.1. Lineage (NCBI taxonomy): Bacteria > Pseudomonadati > Planctomycetota > Phycisphaerae > Phycisphaerales > Phycisphaeraceae > Algisphaera > Algisphaera agarilytica. Next base: position 2,813,092 of record NZ_JACHGY010000001.1, on the reverse strand, counting down.
AGCCGCCACGAGGCCATCACGAGCCGGGGACCTCGGCCATCAGCCGTTTAACTCGCTCAGTTTCCACGGGCCGGCCGAGCTGCCCCCCTGCCTTCACCCAGGTGCCGACGATTAGGCCATCCGCGTGTTCGAGCAGGCCCGCCGCGGTATCGGCCGTGGCGCCGCTGCCGACCCAGATCGGCACCGCCTGATCGCCCAATCCATCCATCACCTCACGCACCCCGCGGAGCTCATCCGCATCCGTCGCCTTGCCGGTCCCGCTGCCCGAGACGATCACGCCTGAGGCCCCGGCACGCAGCACCAGCTCTTCCACCTCTTCTTCCAGAGGCCGCCAGCCCTGCCCCATCGGAGCCGCGTGCTTCACCCGCACATCCGCCCACACCGCGACACCCTCTGCCCCCATCTCCCGGCGCCGACGTAGCATCCGCGCGGCGTCACCCTGGATCACCCCCTGATCGGTCACCACCGCCCCGCTGAGCACGTTCACGCGCACATACGCCGCCCCGCACGCCGACGCCACCGCCAGCGCACTCTCGCCGTCGTTGCGCAGCACGTTGATCCCAAGCGGCACCTCCTCGCCTACCTCACGCTTCACATCGCAGGCCAAACGTGTCAGACACGCCACCACCTCCGCGGGTACCCGCCCCGAAAAGAACGGCACATCCCCGAAGTTCTCCAGCATCAGGCCGTGGACCCCGCCCTCCACCAACGCCGCCGCGTCACGCAACACAAAGTCGCGCAGCGCCGACCAATCCCCTGCATACCCCGGAGCGCCGGGCAACGCCGGAGCGTGCAGCATCCCCACGATCTTCATCGCCGTACGATCTTTTTGCTTTGCGGTCATGCCCGGCAGTTTAACCCGGCCAGAACACGTAACAAGCAAACTCCAACGCGGCGACCAGCACCGGCACCATCGTCGCGGCGATCGCGATCGCCATCACCGCCCGCCCCGCGCGCGGCTTCTCACGCACAATCTTCTCGCACATCAGGATCACCATCGCCACGATGAAGAACTTGAACACGATCATCCCCGGGAAGCCGAATCGCGCCAGCACCGCGTTGGCGATCGGGTTGACCTCCCATCCACCCAAAGCCAGGATCGCGCCGGTGCACAGCCCGTCCATCGCCGAGAGCCCCACATAACTCAGGTATGCCCGCGGGAGTTGCAGCGTCTTGTGCAACGCGGGGTTGAGGGTGTTCCTCCACCACGAAGCCAGCCGAGTCGTCCTGACACCCGGAAGTGTCCCGAATCCAAACGCCGTGGTCATGCCGTCCCTTTCATCAAACACGAGCGTGTCCGCAGGTCCGTACTTCAAATTTGCAAACGGGGTGCCAACCCCAGGAAAGCCGAAACAAAGACATGAAAAGCTGCTTTCCTGACTATTTCATCGGCAAGAAAAATGGATTTCCTTGGGCGGACGCCGAAAAAACAGTCGCCTGATGCGATTGTCAGCAGCGAGGTTTATTGAAGAATTCACGATCTCCCCAGGTTTACAGATCGGCTCATGCCCCCGATAATGCTTGCCATGGCCTCGAAAGCGAGGCTGGTGTTGGTCGGCCGGGTTATCGCCCGGACCAGACCGTTTCCCCCCACCGGGTGCCTGAGACGCGTTTTCCTGAGGGAGACGAGGCGATCAGTGCCGGGCCCCGGTTCCGTACCTGATCGCCCAGAGAGTCCTCCTGTCATGCTGCCCAAAGAGCCCCCCCGCCGTCCCCAGTTGGGGTTTTTGTACGTGCCTCCGTTCCGCATCGAAGGCCTGTCCATCGCGGGTGAAGAGTCCTGCATCCACCTGCCCGAGTTCGACATCGCGTTCGACATCGGCCTGTGCCCACGTGCCGCGTTGCCCTCCAATTACGTCGCCCTGACCCACGGCCACATGGACCACGCCGCGGCTCTGTCCTACTACTTCTCGCAGCGCAGCTTCCAGGGCATGGGCACCGGCACTGTGCTCTGCCCCAAGGAACTGGCCATGCCGATCCACCGGCTCATGGAAGCCTGGGTGGATATCGAACAGCAGCGTACGCCCTACAACGTCATCGCGATGGAATCCGACCAAGAGCAGGAGGTGAAGAACAACCACTACCTGCGTGCGTTCGAAACCGTCCACACCGTGCCTTCGCTGGGCTACACGCTGATCGAGAAGCGCACCAAACTCAAGGAAGAATTTGCCGGGCTCCCGCAGGAACGGCTGGTTGAGCTCAAGAAGAAGGGCGAAGAGATCACCCAGACGCTGATGATCCCGCTGGTGTGCTACACCGGCGACACCGCCTGGGGCAAGCACTTCGACCGCGACGATGTCCTCGGGGCCAAGATCCTGATCACCGAATGCACCTTCATGGAGAAGGGCCACCGCAAACGCGCGGGCATCGGCAAGCACCTGCACCTCGATCACATCATCGACCTGCTCGAACGCAGCACCGCCGAGAAGGTGATTCTGACGCACCTGTCCCGCCGGACGCACATCGGCATGGTCCGCAAGGCGCTGGACCAGAACATCCCCGCCGAGCACCGCGACCGCGTGCTGGTGTTGATGGACAACCGGGCCAACCGCGAGCGCTACGAACGCCAGGTCGCCGAGGCCTCCGCCAAGGGTTAACGGCGTCGGTCCAAGATCGTCGCCAGATCGACAATTCCCCATGCCCCACACCCCGCCGAGCATCGCGGTGTCGTACGACCAGCCCCATCAGCAGGCTTGGGCCGAAGCGGTAGCGGCACAGCTCGGCTTGCCGATCGCCCGGAAATTCAACGACCCCCACCCGATGCACCTGGCCGTCGCGGAGGTTCCGGTCGGCCAAGCCGAACGGTTGGAGCTGCGGGTGGTTGAAGCGGGCCACCCCTTGGCGGGCGGGCACGGCGTGTTCGCCGACCTGCCTCAACTCGACACGACCAGCCCCGCGGGCCGTTCCCTGAAAACCCCGCTGCTCAAAGCCGTAGGGATCAACAAACGCAGCGGCGCGACTCGGCCGCGTGTTCTCGACGCCACCGCCGGACTGGGTGAAGACACCTGGCTGCTGGCCGCGGCGGGCTGCACGGTGACCGCGGTCGAGCGTCACCCCATCGTCCACGCCCTGCTCGCCGACGCCTTGCAGCGGGCCCGGCTTACCGAGCCAGACATCACAGACCGCATCACCCTCGCAGACCGCACCGACGCCACAGACGCGCTTCGTGAGGCGGCGGAAACTTCGCGGTTTGATGTGGTGCTGATCGATCCGATGTTCCCGGGTTCGCCGAGGCGGAAGACCACCGAACGCAAGCCGATGCGGGTGCTGCGTTGGCTGGTGGGCGAGGATGCGGACGCCGACGGGCTGCTGGAAAGCGCGATGAAAGCTGCGTCTCGGCGGGTCGTGGTCAAACGCCCGAAGCACGCCCCGCACCTAGCGGGGGTCGAGCCCGTGGCGGTTCACTCTGGGAAAGGCTTGCGGTTTGAGGTGATCCCGACCTCGTGATTTTCGCTCAAACGTACCCGCCATTCAGCCGATGGACGAAAGCGGGGCATGTTTTACGGGGCTGGCAGGGCAAGCTTCCTGCCTCCAGGCGTCGGATCAGTTTTTCTGATCCTTCCGCGTACTAGGTATTTCGATTAGGGACGCACCGTGAACTCACCCACCGATATGCAACCTGTCTTCGGCCGCTGCGGCACCGTGATCGCGTGGATCCAGGAAGACATCCTCTACGACCTCTGCGGCCGCTGGGTGGCGTTCTTCGACGATGAAGGCGTGTACAGCTTCCGTGGCCGATTGCTGGGTTTCTTCGAGGACGGCTGGTTCCGCGACCAGCGTGGCGACGCGCTGGGCTTCACCGAACACGCCAACGACGAGGGCCCCGTTCGGCCGATCTGCGACCCCGTGCCGCTTCCCCCGGCTTTGGACTTCCCGCCCATCCCCGCGACACCGCACCACTTCCCCGTCTCGCCGATGCCCGGCGTGGACTGGAGCATCTCGACCTGGAACGAATTCATCGCGGGCACGGGTAACGCCTGCTCGATGTACTGAAGCTTCCACACCGACAAACGAACAAAAGAAAAGCCCAGGGATGGCCATCCCTGGGCTTTATCAATGGTGGTTAATCCGCGAGAAACTCAGCTCGTGGTCGCGGCCGCTGAGGGGATCGCCGCGGTGCTGCCGTCCGGGTCGGGGCGGTTATCGGTGACCGCGACGCCCGAGCCCGCACCGCCGGACTTGTCGCCGATGAGCAGGATCGGGGCGGCGATGGCGATCGACGAGTAGGTACCCACGAGCACACCCACGAGCATGGCGAAAGCGAAGCCGTGCACGCCCGGGCCACCCAGGACATACAGCGTCAGCACCGCGATCAACGTGGTGCCCGAGGTCAGAACCGTACGGCTGACCGTCTGGTTGATCGAGTCGTTGATGATCTGCGGGGTCGCCCGGCTCAGCCGGCCGCGGTTCTCGCGGATGCGGTCGAAGACGACGATGGTGTCGTTCAACGAATAACCGACGATCGTCAGCAGCGCCGCGATCAGCGTCAGGTTGATCTTGAAGTCGTCCAGCAGCAACGCCTGGAAGCCGGGCACGGCCGAGAGGTAACCGCAGATCGCGAGGATACCCATGGTGATCGACACGTCGTGGACCAGCGCGGCGATGGCGGCCAGGCCGTACCGGAGGCTGCCGAAGCGGAGCCAGATGTAGCCGACGACCGCGAGCAGCGACAGCACCATGGCGACGATCGCCTGCTGCTTCATCGTGCCCGAGACCTGGCTCGAGAAGTTACTCACGCTGGCGAGGCTGGTGTCGCGCTGCAGCGCGTCCTGGACCAGCGACCACTCGGTCGCGGCCAGACCCAGCCGTTCGGTGAATTGGCTGCGGTCCTCGGCGTAGTTGGTCTCGTTGTCTTTCACGACCACGGCCATCGTCGAGTAGCTCGGGTTGCCGTTCTTGTCGTTGCCCGCACGCTCGAGGCCGTAGACCTTGAACGGGCGCGAACCCAGCAGGTCGTAGCCCGGCTGACGACGCATCCGCGAGATCCGCTCGGTGACGTCTTCGACGCTCACCGCGGGGCTGAGGTCTTCCAGGACGATCGACACACCGCCCACAAAGCTCTGGACGTCCGGCGACTGCTCGGTGAACTCTCGGCCGAGGCTGCCGTACAGCGAGGCGGACACGATCGGCTCGACGACACCCTTGGCTTCATCAACCGACAGCCCCAGGCCGTCGAACTGAACGGTTTCGGTGACATCCAAGACATCGCGGAAGATGATCTTGATCGCGTCACTCAGGGCCGAGGAGTTTTCGATCAGGGTGGCGACGCTGAAGCCCTGGCTGCCATCGCTCTCGAGCGTGACGACCTGAGCATTTTCCAGCAGCGACCAGTCGGCCTTGGTGGGAAGGTCCAATTGCTTGTCTTCCCGACGGTCGGCGTTCTGGGCCTCGACCTGTTCGATCTGTTCCTGGAGTTTGGCGTCGATCTCGGCGGCCTCGGGGCGATCGCCGAACTCCGCCAGACGGGTGCGCACTTCTTCAATCGGCAGCTGCGCCCCGTCGGACAGCGTGAACGTCACCTCGGTGCCGGAGCGGAACTCGATGTCGAGCATGTCTTCGCCGCGGGTAAACGCCATGGAGAGGCCGGCCACGATCAGGATCACGCTCACGGGCAGGAACAGCTTCCGCAACCCGATCCAGTTCACTTTGGGCGACAACAGCTTGGCCAACGCCGGCACGATCGTGGGCAGCATCGGCAGGCTCTTGGCCTTGGTCAGCAGCAGGTAGAGTTCGATGATCACCCGCGTCGAGAACAACGCGGTGAACAGCGTGGCGAGGATACCCACGCCCAGCACGACCGCGAAGCCCTTGACTTCGGCCGTGGCGGTGTAGCCCAGCACAACACAGGTGATCAGCGTGGTGATGTTGGCGTCCAGAATGGTGGACAACGCCTTATCGAAACCCAGACGCACCGCGGTGGGCAGATCGGCCTTCGCGTCGAGCTCTTCGCGGATCCGTTCGAAGATCAGCACGTTGGCGTCGACCGCCATACCAATGGTCAGCACCAGTCCCGCGATACCGGGCAGGGTGAAGGTCGCCTCGATCAGCGACAGGATGCCGAGGATGATCACCATGTTGGCGATCAGCGCGAAGTCGGCGACAAGGCCGGAGAACAGGTAGTAGAACGCCATGAAGATAGCCACCACGATCATCGCGATGATGCAGGCGTTCAGGCCTTTGCGAAGGTTGTCAGCACCCAAAGAAGACCCAACGGTGACCTCTTTGATCGGGTCGTAGGAGAGTTGGCCCTCCAGCGAACCCGCGTCGAGGGTGTTGAGCAGGTATTGGTACTCGGCGGTGGAGAACTCGCCGGTGATGGTGCCGCCGGAGGTGAGCTGGGCCTGCAGGGTCGGGGCGGACATCAGTTCGCCGTCGAGCACGATGGCCATCTGCCGGCCGACGTTGCCGCCGGTGAGTTGTCCCATGAGCTTGGCGCCCTTGGCGTCGAGCGAGAAGCCCACCGCGGGTCGGCCGAGTTCGTCGCTGACCCGCGTGGTACCGTTGAGCGCCCAGTCGTCTTCGCCGGTCATCGCGGTGCCCGGGGTGTTGGAGAGCAGGACGTAGAAGTCGCCGCCGTAGGCACGGGCCACGAGGCCGCGCGAGAGGAAGGCCCCGCCCGCCGAGGCCGGGTTCTCGATGAGCGCCTCGCGGGCTTCGCGGTTCTCAAAGAACTTCTCGAGCGACTGCACCTTGAACCAGCGCCAGTCCTCGGTCAGACCCGCACGCGGGCCCTTCTCGTCGAGGCGCTGCATGTAAGTCGACAGGTCCAACGGCTGAGCGGGCACCCCGCCGCCACCGGGAGATGCGGAGATACGGAATTCCAGAACACCTGCCCCGCGGAGCAGACGCTTGAGGTCTTCGGGGTCGTCTAGCGGCCCCTTCACCGCTTCGAAGGCTTCCCAAGCGGCGGCGGTCGCATCGATCTGATCCACCAAACCGGGCCGGGTCGCTTTGAAGCTCTCCAAGGCTTCCTGACGGGGCGAGACGTCCTGACCGCGACGCACCTCGTTGGACAGCGCGAAGATGCGGTCGACCTCGGCCGGGTCGATGGCGTTGGACAACACCTCAGCCCGGGCATCGGTGTAGGCGTCACGGGCGGCACTGAAGGCGCTCGCGGTGGAGTTCAGTTCGGCAAACAGCGCATCAAGCTGAGTCTGCTGCGCGTCGGTGGGCGACGCACCAAACTCGTCCTGGGCATTACGCCAGGACTTGTTGACCGCTTCGTAGGGCGCACGCAGCGCGTCCCGCTTGGCGGCGAGCTCGGCGAGCTCATTGAGCTGCTCGACCATCGCCTCGCTGCTGTTGGCCAGCGTTTGGAATTCTTGCTGGCGGGCTTCGGGGTCTTCGATGAGCACCGCCGAGTCGATCGCCGTGACGTCCAGCGTATTTTCACGCAGCTTCTTGAGCTCGGCCTCGTATGCTTCCTGGGTGATCTTCACCCGCGGGTCGGGCTGGGCCATGGTGATCGAGACGCGGTTGCCGATCTCCGGACGCCAGATCAGGTTCTTCACCCCGGTGGGGTCGACCCGGTCGCGCTGCACCATGATGGTCTGATCGATGACGCTCTTGGCGTCTTTTCCATCGGGAACGAGCACGTCGTAGACCAGCGTGGTACCACCGGCCAGGTCGATGCCCGGCTTGAGGTCGATGGTCTTCGGGTCGCCGTCTTTGAGCAGCAGCAGCGCCGCACAGCCCGCGAGGACGGCCAGAATCAGCAGGGGTTTCCAGATGGGGTATTTCATGGATATCAGATTTATGATTGAAGATTTAATGATTGAATCAAAGGCGGATCGCGTTCGGGTCGATTCCTGATTGAGTTGAGATTGTTTCAAATCCGAACACCATCAATGGCGTTCGGTAACTCGCCAATCTTCAATCAAAAATCAAAAAATCACATCAGTCTTCTGACGTGACGCTGCTGATCGCAGACTTGGCGAAACGCAAGCTGGTGTTGGTGTTCTCGTCGACTTTGACCAGGACTTCGTCGTCGCGGACTTCGACGACCTTGCCGATCACACCGCCGACGGTCTGAACCTTAGCGCCCTTGCTGAGGTTGGCCATCAGCTCGGCCCGGCGTTTCTTTTCCTTGCGGTTGCCGCTCATCGAGAAGATGAACAACAAGCCGATGACCAAGATCATCGGGAACAACAGGGCCGAGAGCGGGCTGGCGGAGGGAGTTGCTTCACCGTCCTGGGTACCCCCTGGAGCCTGGGTGCCGGCGGCGCCGGGCGCACCCTCCACCGCGCTGTTCAATTCAGCACTCGCAGGGGCCACGGAGTCGTCAGCTTGGGCCAGGGTTACGGGCCAGGTCGAATCAATAAACGGGTTCATCGGGAGGGTCTTCTTTGTCGTGTTGGGGCCGGGCCTACAGGCGAGCCAAGCCCCGGGGATCGGGTCTATAGAACAGCCGCCAGCGTCATGCGCCAGCCGGGAATGCGACCGGCCAGCGCTCGGCTAGCGAGGACCACGCATTGTCACGGATCGCCCCGCGGATGTCCAATAGCAGGCGTTGAAAGTGCCGCAGGTTGTGCAGGCTCACGAGGATCCCGCCCAGCATCTCGTTGGCCTGGAAGAGGTGGCGGATATAGGAGCGGGAGAACCCCGTGCAGGTCACGCAGTCGCAGCCCTCCTCGATCGGCCGGGGGTCCTCGGCGAATTTCGCGTTTTTGAGGCGGATCAGGCCCGTCGAGGTGAAGGCGCTGGCGTTTCGGCCGTTGCGGGTCGGCAGCACGCAGTCAAACATGTCCACCCCCGCCCGGACCGCGGCTACGATGTCCCGCTCGTAGCCCACGCCCATGAGGTACCGCGGCTTATCGGACGGCAGCAGCGGAGCCGTGTGCTCGACCACGCTGCGGATCTCGTCGCTGCCCTCGCCGACCGCCACCCCGCCGATGGCGAAGCCCGGCAGGTCGTGCTGGGTGACCTGCTCGGCACAGAACGTCCGCTGATCCAGGTCCGTGCCGCCCTGCACGATGCCGAACAGGCCCTGCTCGTCCCACCGGCCGCTCGCCCGGTGGGCTTTCACGCAGCGATCCAGCCAGCGGAGCGTGCGTTCGTTGGCGATCTCGACCCGCTTGGCGTACTCGGCCGGAGTCATCACCGCGGGCTCGGCGGTTTGGGTTCGCGCCGAGTCGGACCGCACCGGCGAGTCGGCCACGTTCCGGGGATTCAGCTTCTCGACCGCGGCGGGCGGGCAGTCGTCGAACGCCATGATGATGTCGGCCCCGAGCTGCTCCTGCACGAGCATCGACCGCTCGGGCGTGAGGTGGAACTCCGCGCCATCGAGGTGGCTTTTAAATTTGACGCCGTCGTCGTCGATCTTGTTGAGGTTGCCGAGACTAAACACCTGAAACCCACCCGAGTCGGTCAGCATCGGGCCCCGCCAGCCCGTCCAGTCCTGCAGCCCGCCCATCTTTGCGATGAGCTCGCTGCCCGGTCGCAGCAGCAGGTGATACGTGTTGCCCAGGACGATCTGGGCTCCGGTGTCGGCCACGGACTGGGGCAGCAGGCCCTTGATCGTGCCCTGCGTGCCCACGGGCATGAACGCGGGGGTGTCGAACGAGCCGTGCGGCGTCGTCACCCGGCCGAGGCGGGCGTTCGAGGTTTCGTCTTGCTGGAGCAGCTCGTAGGAGATCGCGGACATAGGCCGCACAGTTTAGCGGGAAGACTCTGCCTTACTCCCTCTCCCTCCGGGAGAGGATTGGGGTGAGGGCACTACGCATCATGTCGCGGATGAAATTATCTCCGAACTCACCTTCCCCCTCCGACCGGCTTCGCCGGCCACCTCCCCCGGGGGGGAGGGGTTACAGCCACATCAAACACTGCAGGTTACTGCTTCGACTCGCTCGCCTGATTCAGGGTTTTCTTTTCTTTCTTGGTCAGGCTCGCAAGGCCTTTTTCGCTCACCTTGGCGAGGATGCGGTCGATCTCCGCCTCGGTCGCGCGCTCCCGCTCGAGCTTTTTCTGGAAGCGTCCTTCGTTGATGCCGTCCTGAATAGACGAGGGTGAGACGCGGTCGGCCCAGTTAAGCCAATTTGCTCGCTTTACCAGGATAAAACCGGCCAAAGCGCCACCCAGGTGTGCCGCCTGCCCCCCCGCATTCGTGCCAGGTGTTGCCCCCTGAGCCAAGACCACATATGCGGCAACCAACAATAAACCCCAAACCAGAACCTTGATCGGAATCGGGATGAGGAAGAAAAGCAAGACCCGCATGTTGGGAGCAAGAAGGGTTGCAGCCGCAAGGATCGCAAACACCCCGCCAGATGCTCCAACCAGTGGCGCCGCCGCGTTGCTCACAAAAATACCCGACAGCCACAGCAGAACATAAACCAAAGCCGCCACCGCACCCGACAACAGATAAAACGCCAAAAAGCGTTTAGACCCGAAGTGCTGCTCGATCATGGGGCCGAAGAAAAACAGCCCCAGCATATTTCCGAGGATGTGGCCCAACCCAGCATGAAGAAACTGAAAAGTCAGCAGTCGCCAAACCTGAAATCCCAGGAGGCCTTTCTCGGCCGAGAAATAGCCCCATCCCTCGAGCGGATTCATCCCACCATGATTACCGAGGAGCACCCGGCCCAAAATCCCATCTGCGAAAAACACCCCGATATTGATCACAAGCAGCCAAAACACGACCGATCGCCGCCCCGGCATCGCGATGCCGAAGCCACCACCGCCCATGCCACCACCGCCGCCGCCCCAGCGTCGCGCTTCTTCTTTTAAATAGTCACGGTCGCCTGCGCCCATGCTCGTTGATTCCTCAGCTCTGCTTCTCGGGGTCGTGGGGGATGCCAAACGTCTGGTGGTACAACAGCGTCGCGATCGACTTCGCGTCGCGGATCGTGTTGTCCCGCACCATCTTCATCGCCTCGTCCCACGCCACCGCTTGAGCGGTGATCTTTTCGGTCTCGTCCAGGTCCTGCCCGACATACGTCAGCCCCGCAGCCCGATAAGCGTGCAGCAGCTCCGTGCAGAAGCCCGGCGTCGGGAAAAACTCGGCCAGCTTCTCCACCCGGTCGGCCCGGTACCCGGTTTCTTCGATCAGCTCCCGCGGCGCGCAGTCGTCGGGCGACTCGCCCCGCTCCACCGTCCCGGCCGGCAGCTCCCAGAGCGTGTCCTGCACCGCAAAACGCTCGTTACGGATCAGCACCACGCCCGGCCCGACAAACTCAAAACCCTCGGCCTGCCCATCCGCGATCCACGGCAGCACCACCACCGCATCGGCGGCCTCGACGATCTCCCGCCGGTGCGTGCCCCCGCCCCGCTTGGGCAGATCGATGCCCCGAACGGTCACGCGGACGCCCTGGTGCACAATCTCGGTCTCGGGGTGCAGGTCATGCATGCCCGCATCTTAGCCCGTTCGACGCGGCCGGCTGGCGGCAACGCCTCAATGCATGCCGAGCGTAGCGACGGTGCTCGCCAGATTCGTGATGCCGTGGCTAGCCAGGAAGCCGCCGGGGGTTTCCAGTTGCTCTCGGGAGTTGTACCGGTAACGCCAGCGGAAATCGTCGGAAGTCGTGTTCTCTTCGATCCAGGCGGCGCTGGCGGGCAACACCAGTACGGACTCGGGCGGCTCGATGCGCAGCGGCTGGGCGGCTTCCATCGCTCGCCACGCGGCGGCGAGGTCCGACACGGTCGACAGATCCGAGGATGCGTGTCGGCCCAACGGGTCGAGGCGGAAAATCGCCAGGGCCGCTTCGTCCTGCTTCTCCTGCTCGAGCTGCATGTGGCGGGCCAGACCCTGGATACGCTTCCACGCGTTGAGGTAGTCGGGGTCGAGCGTGGTGGCCTGTTGGTAGTTGGCCAGTGCGTCCTGGTGCTTGTTCATCGAGGTGTAGAGGTACCCCCGCAGGTAGTGCACCTGGGGCGTCAGCGGCTGAGCGATCACCAACTCGTCGAACACACGCGCGGCGATCGTCTGCGCCCGTTCACCCGAAAACGCGTCTTCACACCCGAAGCAGTGGCTCTCGACCCGGCCGAAGCTGGAAGGCATCAACTCGAAGGCCCGCTGGTAGTGCTCGGCCGCCTCGTCGTAACGTCCCAGGTTGGCCAGCTGGATCGCCAGCCGGGACTGGATGCAGTAAGCGTCGGCGAAGTGCGTCAGCGCTTCCTTGTATCCCGTTACGCCGTGCGACAGCAGGCCCGCACGGTCGAACTCGTCCGCGTCTTCAGAGATGCGGATCGCCCGGACGGCACCCTCCATGATCTCGGCGGTGTCGTCGTCACCCTGAGCGCGGAGCACCTCCGCGAGGATCGCATAAGCCCGCATCCGGTCGCCAGCACCCTGCTCCCCGTCGGACGGGTCGATGCTGATGGCCTGGCGGATGATCTGATCCGCCGCATCGACGTCACCGGCGTCCAAGGCCAACTTCGCTTTCCAAATCAGCGGTCGTTCCTCGAACTGATCGCGGGCAAACAATTCGTCGAGCCGGGCGGGCGCGCCGTTCGGATCGAGTTCGGCCAACAGGGCGTAGAGCGAATCTTCGCCGGGCTCTTGATCCAGGGCGTGGTTCACCATCGCCAAGGCGTCCTGGGATTGGCCGTTGTCCGCCAACGCGCTGGCCACGTACACCGCGAGCGGCGAGGAACCGCTCGCCCCCTTCTGGGTGAGAATCTCTTTGAGATCGCTCGTCCCCCAGTAGGGCGACTTCTCAAGCATCAGCCGCACATCCGCCCAGCGCTCGACCTCGCCGTAGAATACCGCCACCTCGACCATGGCATCCCGGATCGAGTCGACGTCGCCGCCGTAGCCGCCGCGGCTCTCCTGTTCGTGGTTCCGCACGGCGTCGGAAACCCCGTCGATCAGCAGCTTCTCGACCTCCGCGAAACGTTCCGCTTTCATCAAGACACCCACCGCCTGCTGCCGCGCCGAAGCGCGATACCAGCGGTCGTTTCCTTCGGGATCGGGGGCCTTCGCCAGCTCGGCGAGGGCTTGTTCCAGGCCTTCGTCCAGCCAGTCTTCTCGCTGCATGAGCCAGCCGATCTTCGCTAGCTGCACGTAGGCGTTTAGCGTGTTGTTGCTGTCGGACGATGGGTTTTCCTGGGCGATCTTGATCTTCTCACGCAGGGATTCGACGCCTTGTTCCACTTCGCCGGCGGCGAAGCGGGCGTCGATGAGTTGATCCAGTAGGTCCACGCGCTGCTGGCCCTCGGCGTTCTCCAGGGCCTGCTCGACCTTCGCCAAAACCCGGTCGCTCTGCTCGAGCTGTGCGCCGAGTTCGATGTACACAGACCAGAACGCGTCGCCGACTTCGGTGTCGATCATCTTTTCGGTGAATTCAAACAACGGCTGCACCGCGCCGGCCTTCTGCAGGGTCTCCATCAAGCCCCAGGGCAGGCTCACCTCGTTTTCGCCCGACGTGTAGTGCTCCTGCACCAACGCGGTGGCGTCGTCGATGCGTTCATGCACGATCAGGCCCAGCAGATAAATCGTGCGTGCCTGGCGTTGCTCTCAGGGCTCGTAGTTGTCGTAATAGGGGTCGAAGCCCCGCGACTGCCCAAATCCGCCGAGCTGCTTGATCATGTCGACCAAGCCCTCGTCGCCGCCCTCGGCCTGGGGCTTTTTCTTCTGGCCGTACTTCTTATCGAGGGCCTCGTACAACGCCATGTTGTCCTCGTCGACCGCCCAGACCAGCCCCCAACGCGGCACCGCGAGATCATCGATCTTCTCGGTGGCGATGCGGGTCGCCAGCTGGCGGGTCGCGTCGCCCACTTCGATCCCGATCCCTTCGACCGAGAGCACGACGATTTCTTCGAGCAGCGCCCGGGCTTCATCTTCGCCGTACAGCGTGACCAAGTCCGGCACCTCGAATTCGTAGAACGCATCCGGGTTGGCCTTTGCCCGCTGGATCCGCGCACGGATCTCGTCCACGCCTTCTTTTTGTTCGCCCCGGATATCGGTCAGGGGCGCGATGGCTTCGACCAGGTACTCGCTGTAGTGCGAACCGGCTTTCTGGGCGGTCTTGATGGTCTGCTCCGCCTCGGCGAGGAACTTGTCCATGTCGTCGTCGAGATAAGACACCAGCAGGCGGAGAGCGCTCTCGGTGAGTTTTCCTTCCTCGGCTTCGCGGGCATCGACCTGATCCATCAACGCCGGCCAGGCATCGGGGCCGGGGATCGCCCGCACCACATCGGGCAGCGTCAACGGCCCCGACTCGTCGTCATCGCCGAACTGCCCCCGGTAACCGCCGAAGCCCCCGCCGAAACCGTAGGGGTCGCCGAAACCGCCCGCTTCATTTTTCGGCGCCTCGGCCCAGCGGTCGTACAACGCAATCCATCCCGTCGCCGCGTCTTCCGGCGACATCGCCGGCCACGCCTCGGTGAACTTCTTTAGGTCCGCCCGCAGCGGGTCCTCCGCCGGCTCTTGCTCGGGCGTGGCCTCTTCTTCCTGCGGCTCCAGCCACTGCTTCAACGCCGCCTCGGCACCGATGAGTTCCTGGGCATCAACGGCCGGAACGCCACCCAGCAGCAAACCGCTCAACCCAAAGCCACAAAGAGCGACACCACGCCAATCCATCATGATTCAAACTCCGGAAAGCAACAGTCACGAATGCAACACGCCTGGAAAAGAAAAACCCGATCACACAGCCACGCTACGCCAAGGCCTAGACACCGTAAGCCAGTGAGATGACCCAACTGATTTTCAGAAGATAACACAACCCCCCATGAGTTAGAAAGAAAACCGTCAGCCCGATTCCCGGAAACGCGACAACGAAAAAGGACGAACCCACCGATGGCGGGTTCGCCCTGATTTGTAGCAATGAACTGGCGGTTAGTGGGTTCGGCGACGCCGGGCGGGCAGGTGAAGCACCAGACCCAACGCCGAAAGGGCCAGCGCCGCGGTGGGTTCCGGGACCGCGCCTGCGGTGAAGGGGTTGGCGAACATCGCCTGGGCGATCTGTTGGCCGGTGAGTTGGCCCTCGATGTCGTCGAAGTTCCAGTGGATGCCCAGGTAGACCCGGCTGCGGCCGTTCTCGGCCATGGCTTCGCTGAGCGAGGTGAACGTGCGTTCCGCGTCGTCCAAATCGCCGAGGCCGTACAGCTCCGCGAGCTCTTGGTCCGCCAGCAACGCCTCCAACTCAGCCGAGGTGAGACTGAAGGTGATGTCGTCGGTGCCGTAGAACTCTTGGAGCGCCCCGAAGAGTGCGCCGCCGAAGGTGGCGTGGCCGGAGAGGTAGGTGGGGAACGGCGGGGTGAAGCCGGTCAGGCTTTCGCCGTCGGGCGCGCCCAGCGGCGTCCAGTCGGACACGCCTTCGGTCATCGCGTTGCCGTCGATGTCGCCGTCACGGATGCCGGTGACCGGCCGCCAGAAGTCGTACTCAAATTTTGAGTTCCACGCGACGATGCCGGCGTCGGCCATCGCCACGGTCGCCTTGGCAAACAGCTGAGCGTTTTCTGCGGTGGTGTTGCCTTCCTGCACCGCGATGGTCTGCAGCACATCGTTGAATAGCGTCATCGGCGTGCCCATGCCCACGCGGTCGTAGGCCCAGAACACACCGATCTCGGTTTGCTCGTCGGTGCGGGTTGCGCTGTCGACCGAGCCGAGGGCTTTCACTTCGTTGTAGGCGTCGGCATATTCCTGGCTCGACAGCGCGGGCATCGCGTCGGGGAGGAACGGGTTGACCGAGTTCAGGGCGAACGTATCCACCTCGCCCCAGGCCGGGCCCCAGGCTTCCTGGTCGGGGTTCACCGGATCGGGCTGCCAGTGGCCGATCTCGTAGGTCGGGGTGTATTGGACGCTGGTGTCGTAGCCGTCGTTGGAGCGCTTGGCGAGGATGGCCTGGCCGATCTGCGTCCCGAGAGCGACGCCCGAGGTCTTGGCGGCGCCGTCGGAGATGCCGGCGAGGGTCGTGGCCAGCCCCGTGTCGAGGGTGGTTTGTTGATCGCCGTAGATCCCGCTCAGCACGGTGTAAGCGGCCTGGGCCGCGGCGGCTTCGCTGGACGCACCCGAAATCAAGCCGGCGTCGATCCCGCTGTAGTTGTAGAACGCGGTAGCGTCCATCCAACCGCCGGTCATCGCCATGCTGTCGTAGATCGCCAGGTTCATCATGGCCATCGAACGTGAGGCCATCCCGGGGTTCTGCAGCGATTCGTTATCGACCAGCACGCCGCTGGCCAGCGAGTTCCAATCCAGAACCACATCCTGGCCGACCGTGACCGTGGCGGGAGCGGCCAACAACGCCGCCGTCATCCCCGGCACAAGCCATGTGTTCCGGAACCGTTGCCTATCTTTCGCTTCGTCCAGCCGTCCATCTGCCCGACGAGCTCTAAACCACGCAACATCAACACACTTCATGCAAGGCCTCCTTTCAAGGCTACCACCAAACATGCCACACCAAACGGATATGGCCACGTGATGTCAGACGGAGAGTGACTGCGCTCCGAGCGGTGAGGCGGCGACTCAGCCATGCGACAGCTCAGAGAGATTCGGGGAGACGGGCCAGGCGGAACAAATCGAATAATGTTGGGCCCGAATCGGCGAGGCGGGATGTCGGTTGCGTCAGCGGGGCCCCCTCAGGGCTCATCAAAACTCAACCCAACCGAAGCCGACGTGAATAAGCGGGGTCACGTCCGTGGCTCGGCATTTAGGCCGAACGTACGGATTGGATGGGTATTGCGGGGCAATGCAAAAAAATTTCGTTACCCGTCTTCGTCAGCCGAGATCGGGCCTCAGGCCAGCGCCGGGGCGACGTATTGGCTGCGGACCGCCCCGCCCTCGGCGGTGCTGCTCTTGTGGTCGCAGGGGTGGGCTTCCTCACCCAGGCCGAAATCATCGGCGTAGAGCTCGGCGACCTTGGCCAAGACATCCTCGGGCAGCTCGGTGCCGTCGCAGCAAACGGCGTACTTGTCCACGTCATCGGTGCTGAGGATGTTGGGCTCGATGCTGACCATCGCGGGCTGCTGGGCGAGCCAACGCAGGGCAAACTGCGTGACGGTCATGCCCAGGTCGCCGGCGATTTCGCGGATGATGGCGTTTTTCTTGAGGCCGTAGACCATCCAGGCGCGGTCGCGGAATTTGCGGTGGTCGCGGTCGGGGAACTTGTGGTGCTCGTCCTTGAACTCCTCGTCGAGCATGCCCGAGTTGGTCGGGACACGGGCGATCACACCGCCGCGTCCCTTGGCCGCCGCGATCTCGCCGAACTCACGGCCGAGGTCCTGCTCGTACAGGTTCGCCACGGTCTGCACCACCGCGGCGTTGTGTTCGAGGAATGCGAGGTGTCCTTCTTCACGCCAACCGATGGCCGGGCCTAGCGCGATGCCCCATTCCTTGATCTTGCCCTCGGCCTTGAACTTCTTCAGCTCTTCGAACAGCTCGGGCTTGTAGTGCTCGAGCTTGATGTTGTGGGCCTGATACAGATCGATGCAGTCCACGCCCATGATCTTGAGCGAGTTCTCAAGTTCCCGACGGAGGTTGTCGGGGGTGAAGTTCTGCTTGCGTTCGCGGTGCGAGCCTTCTTCGCCGGGGTCGGTCACCAGGTCGTAGCCGAACTTGGTGGAGAGGACGATGTTGTCCCGGCCGGCGTATTCAAGCGTCGGCTTCATCAGCGACTCGGCTCGCCAGTTGCCGTAGGCCGGGGCGGTGTCGTAGAAGGTCACGCCCTGGTCGAAGGCGTGGTTCTGGATGGCGACCGCTTCGTCGTCGGTGAAGTCGCCCCACCAGTTCACGCCGAACGTGAAGTTGCCGAAGCCGAGGAGCGAGACGTTGAGGTCGGTGCCGGGGATGTTGCGGGTGTGCATAGCGAAAAGCTGGGTTGGGGTGAGCGGTGGATGCGAAAAGTACAGAAGTGTAGCGGCGTCGCGGCGGGCTTCAATCCGCCCCGAAATGGTTTGAAATCCCGCAGCGGTTCCCGGGGTAGCGGGGCTACAGCCCCCGCCGCTGGGCCTCGATGGCCAGTTCCTTGAGCTGGCTCTTGAACGGCTCGCCCCCGAGCTCGGGGTGGGTCTGTTCGAGTTGGCGCACGCGTCGGGGGACGTCGGCGACACGCTCGCCGAGCTTGAGGTTGACCTCCAGCCGGGCGATCCACGACCGCCAGTAGGTGTCGGGGTACGGCTCGGTCAGCCCGCCGATGATGCGGTTGAGGATGGGCGTCGCCTCGCGCAGCGAAGCGGGGTCGCCCTTGCTCACCAGAGCACGGGCTTTTTCGAACAGCACATCCACGTTGTTGCCGAACTCGGCTTCGAGGTTCGTGTCACGTAGATAAGCCAACGCCTCGTCCGGGCGGTTCGCGATACGCAACGACTTGAGCACCACCAAGCGATACGGCAGCATCTGCCTCGCCTCATATCCCTGGCCCTGCGCCCAGTCCGCGAGCAGCTTCGCCATCGCCGCGGCCGCCTCGGCGAGCTTGGCCGAGTCGGGCGACTCGTCGCCGAGCTGCTCGATCTGGCGTTCCATGTCGTTGAGCACGTTGTTGATCACGCCCGCCGCGGCGTCGGGGTACCGCCCCATCATCGTCCCCGCCGCTTCCTGCGCCTGGTCCAGACGGTCGGCCTCGACCAGCAGCAAGATGCGCCGCTCCAGCCCGAGCTGAGCCAGTCCGGGGCGGTCGGCAAACTCCGATTCAAAACCGGCGATGCTTTCGAGTGCTCCGTCGAGATCGCCGCGTGTCGCGAGCACCTGCGCCTCGGCCAGCTTGGCGTTAGCCAGTGTACGCGCGGCGCCGTCCGCCTTAGCCGACTGCGCCGGATCAGCCAGCACCGGCCGGGCCTGCGCCGACACCCGACGGGCCGCATCGAGCAGGTCCGACTCGATTCGGTTGCGCTTGGAGCCTTCTCGGGTCTGCTCGTACCACTGCGTCAACGCCGAAACCCGCTGGGCCTGGGCTTGGAGGTAGTTCGGGTGGGTCCGCAGCTGCTGGTTGTAAAGCTCGGCCGCTTGTTCGTAGTCGCCCCGCGACTGGAACATCGCGTAGGCGTAGTACACCAGTCGATCGTCGGCGGGCTTGGTGGTGTCGAAGTGGCCCGAGTCGTAGAGCACGCCCATCGCCCGCTCGAACGCCGGCGTCACGCCGGGCTGGTCGGCGTAATTGCGGTGCAACGATTCGAGCAGCCGGGTCGCCAGATCGATCGCGTCGGTCGCCACCGGCAGGGTCGGCGTCTGCTCGGCCACCGATGTCGAAACCTCTGCCGCCGACAGAAGACTGCTCAGCTTCTTGGGGTTCAGCGCGTAGGTGGCGTAGGCCAGGTTGTAACGGCCGTCGGCCCAGACCTCGTCACCCACGGCGTCCCGGTCGTCCACGGTCTGTGCGAAATCGATCGCGCGTTGCAGCGATGTCCGCCCCGCCTCTTCCTCGCCGCGCTGCAACCACAGCAGACCTCTTCGGCGTGAAATATCAGCCACCGCCACACGCACCGCGCCGGGCAACGACTGAATCGTCTGCGCATCGGCCTCCGCGGGGATCGACGACGCCCAGCGATCGTAGATGAGGTTCCGCAGCGCCGACGCACCGTTGCCCAGGGCCGGGTCATTCAGCAACTCGAAATAGGCGGCGTACGCCTGCGTGATCAACGCGTCCCGCTCAGCGTCCTGCGCTTGTTCCGCTTTGCGGAGCCGAAGCAGGTGCAAGGCGTCGGCGACCAGGAGTCGATCGTCGAGCCGTTCGCGGACCGCCGAGCGTTTGGACAACTCGGCCAACCGGACCTCCGCCACGTCGGGCTTGCCCTGCTGTTCGATGGCGCTGGCCCGCGCGATCGAGGCCGCCAAACGGTCGGAATTCCACGCCGGATTCGCCACTGCCGGGGCGAGGTATTCCGCCTCGGCCCGGTCCGCCTCGCCCCCACTCAGCAAGACACGCCCGGCCAGCGACTGGGCACGGGCCTGCAATGCGTCGCCGCCGATGTCGCCGTCGAGAAACGGCCGGAGCATCGACATCGCCACGCCACGCATCTCCGCCCGTTTCTTGTCGGCCGTCATATTTCCGCCCAGGAAGAACGAATGCTCGTCCCCCAGCAGCGTCGCAAAATAGGCCGCGTTCGCCGCAAACCACGCGTTTTTCTGGTCGCGGTACTGATCGAAAACCAGTGAGTTCAACAGCGAGGTTTCGATCTGCTCACGCAGCGCGGTATCACGATCAAGACGCGCTTCAAGATCACGGAACTCCTGGCTGGCCTGGATCAGCATCGCCAACGCGATGGGCACATCCTGTTCAAAGGCTTTGCGTTGGTTGGCGGTCGGCACGCCGAACTCCACAAAGCCGGGCGCGGATCGGCGGAACCCCTGGAGGTGGGTCACCAGCAACATCTCCGCGAGCTCGGTCCGCCAGACCGGACGCAGCGGGTGCTTCTCCATCTCGGGGTTGTCGATGAGCCCGCGCAGGAGTTTGCGTGCTTCGTTGAACTGGGTCAGCCGTTCCTGCCCAGAAAGTTTGGAGTCGCGGGCCGCTGCACGGAGCGTGTCGATCTGCTTGAGAACGGTTGAGGCGGTGCCGTCGAATTCGCCGGTGCTTTCGAGGTAGGTCAGGAACTTCTGCACGGCCGGGTCCGCCAGAGACGGACCTGCTTGGGCATAAGCACCGGGGCTCGCCAGCACCAAAAGAAGCCCGCAAAGCATCGCGGCCCCGCGTCGTGTCATCCATGCTTTCATTCGGCCAGTCCTCCGGCTCTTGGGGGTGCGTTGCGCACTCACGGCTGATTCGACCGTGCAAAACTCACATTGGTGTACTTGGCCGAGATCGCGGCGTTGAACGCGTTGACCACGTGCTGCCAACGCACCGTGCCTTGGGGCTCGATCAACACCGGGTTGTCGGGCTCGTAGATCCCGTCGAGGCGCGATCCGTCGGGGTCATATCTCAGACGGTCGAGGTCCGCCGCGAGTTCGCCGAAACTGGCGTAGCGTATCGGGCTGCCCACCGGGCCGCGTTCGATGCTCACCAGCGCATCGTCGCTGGGGTCCGACATCAGGCGGATGGTGATCTTCTCCCGGGGCAATTCATCCGACGCCGTGGGCGAGCCGGCCCCCTGCGGCAGCTTCGCACTGAGCACACCCTCGTCGATCATGAAGTTGGCGGTCACAACGAAGAAGATCAGCAGTTGGAAGATGACGTCGATCATCGACGTGAGGTTGAGCTCGCCGACCATCGCGGGGCGTCGCCCGCGGCGCTGCCGCGTCGAGCGGTGGTGCACGGTCGCCTCGTGGGGGCTGTCGGGTTGGACGGGGTGCGGGTCAGCCATCGATTCAGTCGCTGGGCATGTAGGCCACCAGGTTCACGGTCTCGATCCCGGCGGTGCTGAGCGCATCCATCACCGGCTCCATCACGTCGTAGTAGATCGCCCCGTCGGCCCGCAGCAGCGCTTCGACCTCCGGCCGCTGGGCCTTGACCTGCTTGAGCTTCTCGGTGATCCCGGGGATGTCAGTGATCTCGAAGCGGGAGTTCGAGCCCGTGCCGATCTTGATGTAGCTCGCGGTCCCGGTGTGGCTCAACGGGAACTCGGCCCGGCCCTGACGGGTGAACGGCTCGGGCGCCACGTTGATCACGATCCGATCCACATCACCCAACTCGCGCGTCTGCGGGTCTTCGAGCTCGGGCAACACCATGTCGACGGTTTCTTCCGAGACGATGTTGTTCACGAGCATGAAAAAAATGATCAACAGAAACACCACGTCGATCAACGGCGTGATGTTCATGCTCGGGGCAACTGCGCCGCGTTGGACCACTTTCGACATGCTGGTGTTTCCGATACGAACACTTGGTTTAGCGGCGGATCGCAGACCCGCGTGCCGGGGAGAACGGCGATCTGCGATCGCAGGCTAAACGAACAATTCATTTATCCGAAGAAGAACGCTTCTTCCGCGACGGGCGGAAGGGCTTGATCAACTGCTCGGCCTGCACCAAACCCTCGGCCGTGATCGCATCGATCTTGTTCCGCACCACTGCGTACGACGCCAACGCGGGGATCGCCACCACCAAACCCCAAAACGTCGTGACCAGCGCGGTGGAGATACCCGCGGCAAGCTCGACCGGGTCCGCCCCGCCGCCCGCATCCACGAGCGTCTGGAAGGCCACGATCATGCCGTAGACCGTGCCGAACAGCCCGAGCATGGGGGCGATGTTGCCCATGACGTTGAGGATCTCGATGGGCCGGAGGATGCGGGTCGCCTCGGCGTCGCCGGACTCTTCCAGGGCGCGTTCCATGGCGGCGTAGCCGTTGCCCGCCTCGTTGAGCGCCGAAGCCGTGATCCGGCCGAGGTAGCTCGGGTCGTTGTTCGCAAAGGCGATCGCTTCGCGGTACTGCTTGGCCGAGAGAAACTTCTCGATGCCCGACTGCGTGTCGTCGGGCAGCAGGTTCACCCGGCGATACCGCATCACAAACACCAGCGTCAGCCCGAGGCTGATGAACGACGCGATGATGAGCAGCCAAATGATCGCCAGGCCCAGCAGATCGTCCGACCAGAAGAACGCCTGGAAGAAGCTCGCGCCGCCTTCAGCAGCGGGGGCGGGGTCGTCCTGCGCCCGAGCGGGGCTCACGGCCAACGTCAACACCGCGAGTGCGGTGGCGGGCATAACGGTTTTAATCATGGGATGCATCGACATCGGTTTTCCTATTCGATTATTCATCGGGTAGCACATTGGTGGTCACCGCAAGGTATTCGCCACCGGTCATGTGGGCGATCTCTTCCATAAGGGTCTTTCGGACCTTGATCCGATTACCATCATCATCTGTCACAAATTCCCCTTTACCATCTTTCTTAAATGCCAAACGATCTAAATCGTTGAACTCAATGGTATTGATAACAATGCCACGGCTATTTTTCGTTACTGCATCGATAATTAGATCACGCTGGATTTCAAACTCACCACGACCCGGATTGTAAAGATTTTGAGATAGCAAGAAGATCAAGTCAGGCTTAACTCTAAACGCTCGCTTCAACGCGTCAGTTACATCCCCCGACCCTCTGGTTCTGACATTGCTAGTATCGCGCAGCCAGCTAATGGTTTGGCCTTTTGCATCAGCGGTTGCACGCTTCAGCCCCCTGGGCGGCACTTCTTTGGTTCCGTCCCCATCAAAAACGACCACACTAAACCGTTGCTTCTCGCTCATATCTCTGAGAGAGATCGCTAGTTCGCTCACAATCTGCGGATAGTCACTGATGATCGAACCATCGGCCTCGACAACGAAGACGATGTTCTTCGCGTTGCCGCCGCTGCCGAAGAAGTTGGTGTCGAACTCGGCGGCGTCGTTCAGGCTCAGCTCGAACGACGGGGCCGAGGCCGCGGCGGGCTCGCCCAGGCCGGGCAGTTCCAGGTCCAGCTCGAGGTCCAGTTCCAGCGGCGTCGGCTCGGGCGTGGGCGGCGCGGCGACGGTGGGCGTCTGCGTCTCGACGCGTTGCACCACCTCGACTTCCAGCGGGGTGCCGGGTGTGTCGCTGAGCGTGACCAGCGGGACCACGACCTGCTCGTCATCGAGAACCTTCTGCACCGACCACACCACGAAGATCGCCACGATCACCAGGCCCGCGTGGGCCAGGAGCGAGATCACCCAGGGGACCAACCAGACCATCGGGCTGTCGGGTTCGTCCTCAGCCGGGGGCGGGCCGTCGACGCCGTGCGCCTCGACAAAAGCAATCGAAGCGTCCGCGGCGGCGGGATCGATGGCGTCGTCTTCCTCCGGCTCGTCGAGCGGAGTTTCATCCGGTTCGTAATCTTCTGCTGGAGCCCCGGGCTTCACTCCGCCGGCCCGCTGCATCGATTCGTCGATCGCGTCCAGGTCCGAGGCGTCCAGCAACTCGTCGTCATCCGCATCGGTGAACAGCGACTTGCTCGGTCCGACGTCCGGCGGGTCCTCCCCGGAGGGGGGCGAGTTTTCAGCAAAACCCAACCAGAACATAGAGACGCGTTCCCACGATCGGATGCAGATCAGTTCGCGGCGTACGGACACCGCAAAGTCTCATCTTAACCGATGTGCCATCCGGAACGGCGAGTGTGGCTCCCCGACTGGGGCTCACTCGGGCAGGAGGTCTTCTTCGCCGAGGTAACGGTGGACGCCGCCGGACTGCATCGCGATGAGTTCCAACGTGCCTAGCCGGGTCGGGGTGGAGAGCGGGTCGGGGCGGCGGACCTGGAGGGTGTGAAAGACCACGTCGCGGGTGTTGGCCGTTTCGATCAGCGAGAGCAGGCGGGCACGGGTGGCCAGGGCCTTGTCGCCGCCGCCGGTCAGGCCGTCGCTGAGCAGGATGATGGCATCGGGTTGATAAGCCAGGGCTCGCCGGATCGCGGCGTCGGCATTCGGCCGACCCGAAGCGATGATGCGTCCCGAGCCGGGGTCGATCCATTGGCTGGTGTGCTGCACCGCGCGGGTGGTCGCCCGCTTCATGCCGTACGGCGGGGCCTCAGTGACCTTGCTGCCCGCGAAGAACATGACTGCGAACGACTGCTCGGGCTGGAGCTGATGGATCGAACGCTGCAGTTCTTCAAGGATGAAGGGGAAGGTATCGATGAGCGAGCCCGACGCGTCGATGAGGTAGACGACACGGGTCGCGCCGGGCGTGCCGTAGAGGCCGCCGATCTCGTAGTAGGGATCGTCTTTCGGATCGGTGGGCATCACGGGGGGATACACGGCATCGGGCTGGGGCAACGCCACCATGGGCTTGAACGACTCGGCGGGTTGGGCTGTTTTCACCTCCACCGCGGGCTGCGAAACCTTGGGCTGCGCAACCTCGGGTTCTTCGACTTGCGTAAAGCTCGGTTGATCGAGTTTGGCGGGAGACAAAGTCGCCACCGTGTGCGGCGTTTGAAGTTCGGCCCCTTGCTCCGATGCGGACGACTCGATCAGCTCGTGCGGCAACGCCGTGGCGACCGACGCGTCGGCGGCGTTGCCCGGGTCACGTCCCATCGTCGCCCAGGCCACCACCGAAGCCAGCACCAGCAACAACACGTGCGCTCCGATCATCCACGAACGCGACGTGGCGTTCGGCGGACTTGCGTTTGCAGGTTCGGAGGAAGTCGAAGCGCCCGAGGTCGAGGAGGTGCGGGTCTGGGTCATGGTGAGTCTTATTCCGAGCGAGATGAGCGACGAGCCATTGGCGAACACGAAATCGCCTTCGATGTGGATCGGCCATGTGGTCGATCCACCGACAAGAGATTTGCGGTGTTCAGACAACGTCCCGATAATTCGCGGCTGCTTTGTCTGCTCTTCCGATCTACTCAGGATTACACCCATGGCTCGCTCTTCCGCTACCCCCAAAAAAATCCGCATGGCGTTCATCGGCGCGGGCGGAATCGCCAAGGCGCACCTCGATGCGTTGCAGAAATTCGATAATGTCCAAGTCGTTGCGCTCGCCGACGTCAGCAAGAAGACGCTCGAGGCCCGCAGCGAGGAATACGACATCCCGGGCGATGCGCTGTTCACCGACTTCAAGAAGATGTTGAAGGCCGTTCAGCCCGACGCGGTGAATATCTGCACGCCGAACGGCCTTCACGCGCCCAACGCCATAGCGTCCAGCAAGGCCGGGGCCCACGTCATCGTTGAAAAACCGATGGGCATGACCGCCGCCGAGTGCAAGCGGATGATTGCCGCGGCCAAGGCGGCGAAGAAAAAACTCGTCATCGGGTTCCAGTACCGCTTCGACCCCAAGACCGAGTTCCTCACCCGGCTGCGCGACGACGGGGTGTTTGGCGACATCCGTTTCGCCCGGGTGCAGGCCCTGCGCCGCCGGGGCATCCCCAACTGGGGCGTGTTCGGCCGAAAGGAGCTGCAGGGCGGCGGCCCGCTGATCGACATCGGCGTGCACGTGCTGGAGATGTGCCACTTCACGATGGGCAGCCCCAAGCCCGTCGCCGCCGTGGGCATGACCGACACGTACCTGGGCAACAAGCCCTCGAACAAGATCGCCTCGGCGTGGGCCGGCTGGGACCACAAGACCTACACCGTGGAAGACCTGGCGGTGGGACACATCCGCTTCGAGAATGGCGCAGTGATCCACCTCGAATCCTCTTTCGCCGCCCACCACGAGCACCGCGGCAAGATGGACTTCCAGATCATGGGCACCAAGGGCGGGGCGAAGTGGGACTCCTCGGAAGTCTTCACCGACCAGAACGGCCACATGATGAACCTCACTCCTGCGTGGCTCCCCGAGAAGGAAGGCGGATTCGCGGGCTACTTCGGGCTGAAACTCCGCAACTTCGTCGACCACATCACCAAGGGCACCCCGTCGCTCGCCCCGGCCGAGCACGGCCTGATGGTCCAGCAGATGCTCGATGCGATCTACGCCTCGGCAGACAAAGGTGGCAAAGAAGTCTTGATCAAGGGGTGATCTCGTGGCACGTTTAACCATGCCCGATGAATCACGTCTGTCCCGTTTAAGGTGCCTCGCCGCTTGAGTTCAACACTCGCCCAAAACTTCGCGATGTTTACGCCGATGCACGCGGCGACGGTCGCGGTGTGCGCGGTGGTGATCTTTGGCGTGATCCGTTTGGGGCTGCGGGCCAAACGCCGGGGCGACGCGACCCGCGTCACACGCGCTGTGGCCTGGGCCGGCCTGTTCTTTTGGCTGGTTCAAATGGTCTATGCGTTTGCCTTCGATTGGAAACCCGCTCACAGCTGGCCGCTGCATATCTGTGACCTGGCAGGACTGCTTGGCCCGCTCGCTCTGCTGACCCAGGCCCGATTGCTCCGCACGACGGTGTACTTCTGGGCGATGGGTCTGGCGGTCTGGGGGATCATCACCCCTACGCTGTGGAAGGGCCCGGAGTCGGTGGTGTTCTGGCTGTTCTGGATCAACCACGGCGGGGTGATCCTGTTCGCGGTCTACGACGTCGCGGTCTGCGGCTACCGCCCCACCCTCAAGGATTGGGGCTGGGCCTGCGTGGTGTCGCTGGCGTATGTGGCGATCGTCGTCCCGCTGAACCTGGCCCACCCCGGCTGGAACTACGGCTACCTGGGCGACGTGGCGGTCGGACGTAAAACCCCGCTGGATGTTCTGCCCGCCTGGCCGATGCGGTTGCTGGCGATCGAGATCCTGGGCGCGGCGATGATGCTCCACGCCTGGCTGCCTTGGGCGCTCGTCAGCAAGTTGAGTCGCAAACAAATGTTGAACGAAACGACAAAAACCCCTAGCGTTTCCCCTTAACTCACCTTAAGGTTTTGCTAAAACAGGTAGTTAAGGCAACTTATTTTTTAGGTTTGTTGTTGCGTATGCCCCTTACCGGTGTATGCTTCGCTTACCTTTGAGGTACGGCTCAGTCCGCCTCATCGGCCATCCTGTAACGCGTTCCGGGTGGATGAGTCCGCGTTATTAAAGTCATAAGCACGGATTCGCTCTAAAACGAGCGGAGCAGGGAGTTAGTCTGTCCACAACGCGGGACATACAGATGGATAGCCCAGAGGGTGTCCAGGCCCGAGCCACCGGAGTCGGTGCCGGGCAGGTGGGGAAAATGAAGATTCTGCAATGCCATAATCTGTATCAACTCGCTGGCGGCGAAGACAGCGTCGTTAACGACGAGCGCGAGTTGCTTGAGAGTCAAGGCCACGAAGTTGTCCAGTACACCCTGCACAACGACGCGGTCGAAGACCTCTCGCGTGTGCGTCTGGCCGCCGGAACGATCTGGAGCCGTAAGTCGGCCCGCGAGCTCCGCGAGCTGTGCCGACGCGAAAAGCCCGACATCGCCCACTTCCACAACACCCTGCCGCTGATGTCGCCCTCGTCGTACCACGCGGTCCGGGCCGAGGGCGTGCCGGCCGTGCAGACCCTGCACAACTACCGCCTGCTCTGCCCCAAGGCGACGTTCTTCCGCGACAACCAGATCTGTGAGAAATGCCTGGACAAGAAGGTCAAGTGGCCGGCGATCCAGCACGGCTGCTACCGCGACAGCCGCTCCGCCAGCGCCGCCGTCGCCGCGATGCTCACGATCCACGGCACCATGGGCACCTACGAAAACCAGATCGATGCCTACATCGCCTGCTCGACCTTCACCCGCGACAAGATGATCGAGGGCGGCTACCCCGCCGACCGCATCCACTACAAGCCCAACTTCCTCGCCGCCGACCCCGGCATGGGGTCTGGCAACGGGGGATACGCGATGTACCTCGGTCGGCTCTCGCCGGAGAAGGGCATCGAGGTGCTCGTCAAAGCTTGGGATCAACTCCCTAACGTCCCGTTGCGTGTGGTCGGTAAGGGGCCGCTCCAAGCCCAGATCGAATCACTCAATGACCGCCACGACGCGGTGACCTACTACGACTGGGTCAGCTTTCCGCAACTGGGCCAACTCTTGGGCGACGCGATGTTCCTCGTGCTGCCCAGCATGAACTATGAAGGCTTCCCCCGCGTGATCGTCGAGGCCTTCGCCCACGGCGTGCCGGTGGTGGCGTCGAACATCGGCGCGATGGGCCGTGTCATCGAAGACGGAGCCAACGGGCGTCACGTGAACTACGGCGACGCCGACGACCTGGCCCGCGTGATCCGCGAACTGATGGACGATCCCGAGCAGGTCCAACGCCTCCGGCAAGGGGCCCGGGAATCGTACGAGCAGTTCTACACCGCCGAGACCAACTACCAAACCATGATGTCGATTTACCGCAAGGCCAGCGAGCAATTCAAACAGTCGCCGCAACACCAAGCTAAAACCGCAGCATCGGGGCAAACCCAAGCCGTCGTTTAAACCCGTTTCCATCACCTACGTATCACACCCCCTCAAGAGCGAGAAAGATCCATGCGAGCCATCATCCTGGCCGGCGGCAAAGGCCGACGACTTGAGCCCTACACCATCAGCTTCCCCAAGCCGCTCGTGCCCGTGGGCGATATGCCCATCCTCGAGATCGTGATCCGCCAGCTCAAGGCCAGCGGCTTCACCCACGTCACCCTCGCCGTGGGCCACCTCGCCGAGCTGCTCATGGCCTACTTCGGCGACGGCTCGAAGTGGGGCATCACCATCGATTACTCCCGCGAAGAAAAGCCGCTGGGAACCGTCGGCCCGCTCAAGCTGATCGACGACCTGCCCGAGCGTTTCCTCGTGATGAACGGCGACGTCCTGACCACGCTCAAGTACGACCAGCTCTTCCAGCAGCACCAGCGTTCCAACGCCGACCTCACCATCGCCTGCTACCGGGCCAACACCAAGATCGACCTGGGCGTGATCGAGTTCGACGGCCGCCTCGAAGTCACCGGCTACCGCGAGAAGCCCGTCCTGCCCTACGACGTCTCGATGGGTGTCTACGTCTTCAACCGCAGCGTGCTCGAAACCTTCGAGGCGGATGACTACATGGACCTGCCGACCATCGTCAACAACCTGGTCAGCGGACAGGGCACCGTGAAGGTTTATCTGTCGGATCACGAATGGCTCGACATCGGCCGCCCCGATGACTACGGCCGCGCCATCCAGCGGTTTGAAGAGCTGCGTCACGAGTTCCTGCCCGAAGAACAGCCCGTGCCCCAAGAGCAATCCGCCGAGGCCCGTGGCCTGGTGAAGTAATCCTGAATCTTTTCCCTAACCGTTTTTTGAATTTGCACGGCGTCTCACCGATGCGCCGTAATTTCCTGGAGTATTGATCGATGAAAGTTTTGGTTCTTGGTGGCGCGGGCTATGTCGGCTCGGCTGTGGTCCGTGAGATGCTTAACCACGGGCACGAGGTCACCTGCTTCGACATGATGATGTTCGGCGCCGAGTCGATGATGCCCTGGCTGGGTCGACCCGACTTCAAGTTGGTCAAGGGCGATATCCGCAACGCCGAGGAAGTCGACGCCGCCACCGCCGGGCACAACGCGGTGATCCTGCTCGCGTCGATCGTCGGCGAGCCCGCCTGCAACCGCGACCCAGACAACACCCGCGCGACCAACGTGGGCGGCGCGGAAAACGCGCTCGCCGCCGCCAAGAAGCACGGCGTCAAGCACTTCATCTTCGCCTCGACCTGCAGCAACTACGGCGTCGCCGACACCGACGTGCCTGTTGCCGAGGACGGACGCCTCAACCCCATCAGCGTCTACAGCGAAACCAAGGTCGAGACCGAACAGCTCACCCTCGCCGCCGCCAGCGACACGCTGATCCCCACCGTGCTGCGTCTGTCGACCGCGTTCGGCGTCTCGGCGCGGATGCGTTTCGACCTGCTGGTCAGCGACTTCACCCTCGCCGGGCACAAGGACGGCAAGGTCGTGATCTTCGGCGAGCAGTTCTGGCGACCTTTCGTGCACATCAACGACATCGCCAAGTGCATGCGGATGGTCCTCGCCGCCCCGCGTGAAGCGGTCGACGGCGAAGTCTTCAACGTCGGCGCCAACCACAACAACACCCAGAAGCAGACCCTGGGCGAATCCGTGGCCAAGCACCTGCCCGGCACGGAGATCGAATTCGTCACCAAGAACGAAGACCCCCGCAGTTACCGCGTGGAGTTCGCCAAGGTCAAAGACAAGATCGGCTTCGAGCCCGACTGGGACATCGACGCCGGCATCATCGAGGTCCGCGACTGCCTGCAAAACGGCGTCTGGCCCGACCCGACCGACGGCCGGTACAAGAACTGATCCCCACAACTTTTGCCCCAGGTCAATGACCCGGGGCCACCGCGGATACCCGCCATGACCACCGAACCCGAAAAGAAGTATCTCGTTTCCGACTGCGACCTCGGCGAAGAGGAAGCCCAGGCCGTCGCCGAGGTCGTCCGCAGCAAGTGGCTGAGTGTCGGCCCGCGCACGGCCGACTTCGAGGCCGCGTTCTCGTCACATATGCAGGGCAGCCTGCCCGAAGCCCCGCACGCTGTGGGCGTAGCCAACTGCACCGCGGCGTTGCACCTGGCCCTGCTCGCTGTCGGTGTCGAAGCGGGCGACGAGGTCCTGGTGCCCAGCTACACCTTCGTCGCCAGCGCCAACGCGATCCTGTATTGCGGGGCCACGCCCGTGTTCGTGGAGATCAACGGGCCGGGCGACCTGAACCTCGACGTCGACGACCTCGAGCGCAAGATCACCCCCAAGACCAAGGCTGTCGTCGCGGTGCACATGTCCGGATTCCCGGTCGACATGGACCGCCTGATGCCGCTCGCCGAGAAGCACGGTATCAAGGTCATCGAAGACGCCTGCCACGGCATCGGCGCCAGCTATCACGGTGCCGAGGGCTCGGCCTACCGCGGTCAGAAGCTCGGCACGATCGGCCACGCAGGCTGCTTCAGCTTCTTCGCCAACAAGAACCTGGTCACCGGCGAAGGCGGCATGGTCGTCACCCGCGACGAAGATGTCGCCAAGTTCGTCCGCCTCGGCCGATCCCACGGCATGACCAAGACCTCGTGGGACAAGGCCTCGGGTCGGGCCCACGGCTACGACGTCGTGCAACTGGGCTTCAACTACCGCGGCACCGAACTCACCGCGGCGCTGGGCCTGATCCAGCTGCGAAAGCTCGACGCCAACAACGCCCAGCGCAAGGCACGCGTGGCCCGCTACCGGCAAAAGCTGGCGGAGCAGGACGCGTTGCCCCTGACCCTGCCCTTTGCGGATCGGCTGGACGACAGCGCCCACCACGTCTTCCCTGTGGTGCTGGACGACGCCGCGGCCGTGGTGCCCCTGCGAGAAGCCCTGACCGAGATGGGCGTGCAGACCACGCACCACTACCCGCCGCTGCACACCTTCAGCCACTACCGAAACATCGTCGGCGAGGTCTCGTTGCCCATCACCGAAGACGTCTCGGCCCGGGAAGTCACCCTGCCGCTACACCCGCTGATGACGGATGAGGATGTAGACGAGATCGTGGAACGGTTAGTCAAAGCGTTTCAAAGAATCGGGCAAGTAACCCGTTAAAGGCTGGATTCAATGGCTCCAGCAAGAGGTTTACCCAATAGACCGAAACAACCCAATTTAAACAATAAGGTGGCATGGACTAGACAAATATCAGGAGTTTCACCATTGAATCTAATGTCACCTTTGTTATGGTGGTGAAGCCTGCAACAGGTTGTGTACCCGGCGGGGGATGCCGGGCCGGGAGTGTTAGAGAGAGCAATCGTAAGTAAAACAAGAGTGAGGGAACTCGTTCGCTGGGCAGACCGGCGATACGAGGAAGAACTGCATTGACCGCTGCATGGTGCAGCTCCGAAAGAATATCGATGCAATGCTGAGGCGAGATTTGGGCGAGAGGATTTGATTGATGTTGCGGTGGGGTAAGAAGTTTAAAGCGAAGAAGGATGGCAGTTTGCCCGGAGGGGGCGAACTGCAGGTGAGGGCCCAGCACCTCAACCGTATCCTCGAACGCGAACGCACCCGCGCCGATCGTTCGGGTCGGCCTCTGTCGATGGTGCTGCTCGGCTACGACGGCAAATCGAGCCAGCGCAAAGACGCCGCCGCGATCGTGCACCTGATGCAGAAGCGTGGTCGGATCACCGACGAGATTGGCTGGTTCGATAAGAAGACCGGCTTCGCCGTGCTGCCCGACACCCCGGTTCAGGGCGGTCGACGCTTTGCCGAGATCGTCCAGCAGCAGCTCCGCGAGCGTGGTATCCGCACGTCGTTTGCCATTTATCAATACGACCCGCCCCGCGAAGACGATCCATCCGACCGCGACCAGCACGACGGCGGGCACCGCTTCGATCAGGCCTCCAAGGCCAAGCAAATCAAAAACGGCTCATCCATGCCGTCGACAGAGCCTGCGTTGGCGTCGAGCTTCTTCCAGGCCGACCCGGAGGCCCACGAGCTGCGGCCGCTGATGGCGCGTCGGCTGCCGGTTTGGAAGCGTGGCATGGACCTGGCCGTGTCTGGAACCGCCCTGTTCCTGCTGTGGCCCGCCATGATCGCCATCGGCATCGCGATCAAGGTCGACTCGCCCGGCCCGGTCATCTTCAAGCAGAAACGCTCGGGCCTGGGCGGCAAGCCCTTCGGCATCTGGAAGTTCCGCACCATGTGCAACGACGCCGAGGCCAAGCGAAACGAACTGCTGGCGATCAACGAGCAGGACGGCCCGGCCTTCAAAATCAAGGCCGACCCCCGCATCACCCGCGTCGGCGGCTTCCTCCGCAAGACCAGCCTCGACGAGCTGCCCCAGCTGGTCAACATCTTCAAGGGCGACATGACCCTCGTGGGCCCGCGGCCGCTGCCCGTGCACGAGTCCGACGCCTGCGAGCCGTGGCAGAAGCGTCGGCTCGACATCACCCCCGGCCTCACCTGCATCTGGCAGGTCTGGGGACGCTCCACCGTCAACTTCAACGACTGGGTCCGCATGGACCTGCGCTACAAGCGCAAGCGGACCCCGCAGCACGACCTGAAGATCATGCTCCACACGGTCCCGGCGGTGCTCAAACAACGCGGTGCCTGCTAAAAAAACAGTGCTTTTCGTGAATTGGGGTTAGCCCAAGACGAGTTTTTGGGGCAAACTTAGGACGCCTGCTACCGCCATGCTCGGCCCCGCGATCCGCGACGCTGAGGACGGCGGTTCGACTACACCCAGAGGCCACCCGTTTGTGACCGGTTCGCTCAGGTTTTGATCCATGACCACCGTAGCCCCCACCCAAGCCGCCGACGCCCTGACCTCGGTGGCGGCCCCCTCCGGCGACCTGCCCAAACGCGACCTGTTCGGCGTGCAGGTCACCGCCGCGGGCCCCGAGCCCGTCGTCGATCAGATCATGGGCTGGGCCCACGACCGCCGCAGTGCGACCGTCGACTTCATGCCGGTGCACGGCCTGATCGTCGCCGTCCAAGACCCCGAGCACCGCGCCCGGATGAACGACTTCGACATCGTGGCCTGCGACGGCCAGCCCATCCGCTGGGCCCTGAACAAATTCCACATAACCGGTCTCAAAGAGCGGGTCTACGGCCCCACGACCATGCTCAAGACCTGCGAGCGCTGCGCCGCCGAGGGCGTGGGCATCTACGTCTACGGCGGCCGCCCCGAAGTCCTCGAAACGCTTTGCCACAACCTGATCGAGAAGATGCCCGAGCTCAAGATCGTCGGGGCCGAGTCGCCGCCCTTCCGCCCGCTCACCGAAGAGGAAGACATCAAGGCGATCAAGCGCATCAACGCCAGCGGCGCGGGGGTGATCTTCCTGGGGATCGGCTGTCCGCGTCAGGAAATCTTCGCCGCCGAGCACCGCGCCGCGTTGCGGGGCGTGCAGATGTGCGTCGGCGCGGCGTTCGACTTCCACGCCGGTGCGGTCAAGCAGGCCCCGGCCTGGATGCAGAAGCGCGGGCTGGAGTGGCTGTATCGATTGACGCGCGAACCGGGTCGGCTCTGGAAACGTTACCTTGTGACCAACAGCGTGTTCGTGGCACTGTTCACCCGCCGATGGATCCTGGGGCGCTGATCCCGCGATTCACCATTTCTCCGCCCAGGTCAAGAACTCACCATGTCGTTGACGCCGGACGCCCCGGAACCATCTGACTCCTCGCCGTCCCCGGCGATCGCCCATGGGGCAGAGGTCGCGCCCGAAGCCGCGGGCTCGGACGAGTCGGTGCGCGGCGGTCGGCAGTGGGCCACCCGCGGCATCTGGGCGATGCTCGACCAGGGCCTCTTCGCCGGGGCCAACTTCCTCATCACCGTCGGCCTGGCGGGCTGGCTCACCGAACGCGACTTCGGCGCGTTCACCACGGCCTACGCCAGCTTCCTGGTCATCGGCGTGTTCACCACCGCCCTGCTCACCGAGCCCATGATGGTCTTCGGGGCCAAGAAGTACCGCGACAACCTCCCCGACTATTTCGGCCGGCTGATCGGCGGGCACCTGCTGGTCACGATCATCGGCGGCCTCATCCTCGGCGGCATCGGCCTGCTCGTCGGGTTCACCGGCGAGAAGCTGCTGGGTTTGGCGATGTGCCTGCTCGCGTTCACGCAGTGCAGCCAGCTCTTGCCGTGGATGACGCGCAACGCCTGCTACATCGAATCCAACCCCCGCCCCGCTGCCATCGCCGGGATCATCTACCTCGTGTTGATAGTGGGTTCGCTGCTGTGTCTGCGCATGCTCGAGAGCCTGAGCATCGTCACCGCGATCATGACCATGTTCGGCGCCAGCCTCGCGGCGAACATCTACCTCCTGCTCTACCTCCGGCCCAACCTGCGTTCGGTGTTCCGCTTCAGCGGCTACGGCCCGGCGACCCGCGACCACTGGCGCTACGGCAAGTGGGCGACGCTCACCGGGCTCACCCGCTACATCCCCGAGCAACTGCCCTACATCGCGGTGCCGGTCATCCTCGGCATCGCAGCCAAGACCTCGCCCGACCTCGAGACCGGCGGTGCGCTTAAGGCGCTGATGAACTTCTCGGTGCCGTTGATCCTGATCAGCTGGGCCGCCTCCACGCTGGTAACGCCGATGCTGGTGCGGGCCAAGCACACCCCGCGGTTCTTCAAGATCTCGGGCATCATGCTGATGATGACCATGGGGCTGCCGCTGCTGTTCTGGCCGGTGCTGGGGCTGCTGGGTGAGCCCATCATCTCGTTGCTGTACTCGGGCAAATACGTCGACTACGCACCGCTGACCTGGCTGATCGGATTGATCCCGGTGATCGCGGGCCTCGACGCCGTGCTCCACACCCAACTCAAAGCCGCGGAACGCCCCGACCGGCTGTTCCTCGCGTCCGTGGCTTCGTCCGCGGTGCTCATCGTGCTGGGCCTGCCGATGATCCTGGTCTGGGGGCTGACCGGCGCGATCCTCGCGATCCTCGCCAGCTACATCGCTCAGGCGATGACGCTCTGCCTGATGGGCGGGTCCATCATCCTGCGAGCGGCCGCGCCGATCCCCGAAGACCTGGGCACCGACCTCCGCCCCCTGGAGCTCCCCGCTCTGCCTCAGGAGCCGTTGGTCTCGGTCATCATGGCCAACCACAACTACGGCCATATGGTCGGCGACGCGATCCGGAGCGTGCTCGAACAAACCTACGGCCGATTCGAACTGATCGTCGTTGACGACGGCTCCACCGACGACTCGGCCGAGGTCATCCAACGCTATGTCGCCAAAGACACCCGGGTCACGCTGATCCGCCAGGACAACAAAGGCCAGGGCGGGGCGTGGAACACCGCGTTCGAGCGCTGCCGGGGCGACATCCTCTGCCTGCTCGACTCCGACGACATGTTCGAGCCCGACAAGCTGGAGACGATCGTCGACACCTTCGAAGAGAAGCCCAACGTCGGCATGATCCAACACCCGCTGCAGGTAATCGACACGGCGAACCAGCCGCTGCAGGTCATCCCGTTCCTGAGCCGACTCGAAGAAGGATGGCTGGCCCCGACAGTGCTGCGTCGCGGTGGCCGGTGGAGCTTCATGCCGACTTCGGCCCTGGCGTTCCACATGGAGGTCGCCCAGCACTTCTTCCCGCTCAGCGCCAAGCTGTACCGCGGCAATGCCGACACCCTGCTCTTCACTGTCGGGCCGCTGCTCTCGCGGGTCCACGTCATCCGCCGACCGCTCGCCCGCTACCGCATCCACGGCGGCAACCTCATGAGCAGCGGGTCGTCCGACCGCGCTGGCATGCGGAAGCAGTTGCGCTCGGTCTACAACACCCTCACCGGCTCCAACCAACAGCTCAAGCGTCTGGGCATGGACCTGCCGCAGCTCGACCCCCGGGTCCACCTGCAATACCGAGAGCGATTGTTCCAGCTGTCGATGCTGCGGGGCCGACGCCGAGGCTGGGTGGGCCGGTACATTGGCCTGATGCAGGTGCTGCTGACCGACGATATGTATGGGAGAGCCCAGAAACTCATGGCGGTGCCGACGTACGGCCTGCTGCCGTTCATCCCGCGTGGCTGGCGTGCCGCCTGGCTCGACCGGGCCAAGGGCATGGGCCGAGCCAAGGGCATCGCCCAGACGATGCTGCTGCTGACCCATTTCAAACCCCGCCGCGCCCAAGACCCCCAGACTTCGACCGACTCGAACAAGCTCCAGGCCGAACCCAGCGTCTCATGACCATGCCGTCCACGACCTCCACCACGAATACGCGTCCCCTGCCGGTGCTGACCCCAGCCACCACGCAGCGGCTGAGCGCGCGGTGGTTCGCCATGTTCGGCATCCTGCTCTCGGGCCTGGCCATCGGCGGCAAGGGGTTCGCCTACATCGGCCTGCCCCCGCTGTTTATCTCCGAGATCACGCTGGCCTTGGGCGCGTTGACCTTCCTGATCCAGCCGCGTTGGCGGGAGACATTGTCGCAGCCGATCTCGATCATGATCGTGTTGCTGCTGGGCTGGGGGCTGATGCGGACGGTGCCGTACCTCGGCCAATGGAAGCTCGACGCGATCCGCGACTTCATGCTGCTGGGCTACATGACCACAGCGTTGATGGCCGCGGCGGTGGTGATGTCGCAGCCCAAGCTGCTGCCCTGGCTGCTGAGCAAGTACCAGGTGTTCGCCAAGGTGTTTCTCGTGGCGATGCCGCCGCTGTGGCTGGCCGACCAGGTCCTGGGCGACAACATGCCGAGCTGGCCTTGGGCCTCGCAGGTCGGCATCATCATGCTCAAGCCCGGCGACATGCCGGTGCACCTGGGCGGGATCGCGGCGTTGTCGATCCTCGGGCTCTTCCGCGGCAAGTCGCTGATGTGGATGGGGCTGTTGTGCCTGCTGCTGGGCGTGACCGGGGCGATCAGCCGGGGCGGATTGGTCGCCTTCGCGCTGGCCTACGGCATCGCGTTTCTCATGCGGCCCAAGAGCGCCTGGGCCACACGCTTGGTCGTGGTCATGACCATCGTCGTCACCCTCGCCGCGGTCAGCGACCTGAGCATCAAGGTCCCCGGACGCGAGCGCGAGTTCTCCGCCCAGCAGCTCCTGCTCAACGTGGTCACCGTCGTCGATACCGGCGACGCCGCGGGCGACCTCGACGACACCAAGACCTGGCGGCTCGACTGGTGGGACAAGATCTACGACTACACCTTCTTCGGCGAATACTTCTGGACCGGCAAGGGCTTCGGCGTCAACCTCGCCAACGACGACGGGTTCCAGGTCTGGCTCGACACCGAATCACTCCGCAGCCCGCACAACGGCCACCTCAACGTGTTGGCCAGAACCGGCGTCCCGGGCTTTGTCATCTGGTGCGGGATCATGATCGCCTGGTGCTGGATGATGCTCAGCGCCTACCTCCAGGCCCGCCAGCGAAGGGAGAACAACTGGGCGATGTTCTTTGTGCTGCTGGTCGCGTACTGGACCGCGTTGACGTTCAACGCGTCGGTGGATGTGTACTTCGAAGGGCCGATGGGCGGCGTGTGGTTCTGGGCGATCACCGGGTTAGGCGTGGCCTCGGTCTGGGTCTTCCGCCACCACCCCGAGGTCATGCACGTCCCGCACGCCACCCCGCGTGAGGCCCATGATGAGGGTTGAGCCCGCCTCCAACCCCTCCGCCAAACGCGCCGTCATCACCACGAGCTGGGACGACGGCCACCTCGAAGACCTGCGGCTAGCGGACCTGCTCGAAACCTACCGCATCCCCGCGACGTTCTACATCCCTCGCGTCGACCGCCTGCTCGGCAAGCCGGTGTTGAGTGCGGATCAGCTCCGGCAACTGGCCGACCGCGGCTTTGAGGTCGGTGCCCACACGATGAACCACACCGTGGTCACCACGGTGCCTGACGACGTCGCCCGTAGCGAGATCGCCGACTCACGCAAGTACATCGCCGACGCCACCGGGCGCGACTGCCCGATGTTCTGCCTCCCCCAGGGCCGGTTCAAACCCCAGCACGTCGAGATGATCCGCGAGGCGGGTTACACCAGCTACCGCACGGTCGAGATGTGGTCCACCGCCCCGCCGCGCCCGCGCGGCAACGCCCCGTTCACCGAGATGCCCACCACGCTGCAGGCCCAGCCGCAGTCGCCCTCGAGCATCGCCCGCAACCTGCTCAAACGCCGGGCGCTGAGCAACGGGCTGCTCTACCTCAAGCTCGGCCGCGCCGCCGGGCAAGACTGGGCCCGGCAAGCCCGCGCCCTGCTCCAACACGTCCTGACCCACGGCGGGGTGTTCCACCTCTGGGGCCACAGCTGGGAACTCGAAGAGTTTGATCAGTGGGACACGCTCGAATCGGTGCTCGCCCAGATCCGTGACGCCGCCGATCAAGCCGAGCTGCTGACCAACAACGAGCTCTGCCAACGCGGATAGCACGGCTACAGCAGTGACTTGAGTTGGACCGACACCTCATTGAACGCCGCTGCGGGCAGGCTGACCGTGTCCCACTTGGCCGAGCGATCCCGCATGTGCTTCTCATAATCGCTCAGCCGGACCGCGAGCACGGCATACCACTTCTCATTGTACTCAAACACCTCGAGGAATAGCGCATCGGGCGGCTGCGCATCGCACCAAAACAGAAACGCGAACGCGGGCTCGAATCCATCGCCAAAAATCCCCGACCACGTCTTCATGCACGACACGTCATCGCGTGTCACCCAGTTCTGTAGCGACTTGCCGGTCTTGCCCGAGTGCTTGCGTCCCTTCACGTCGATCAGCAGGTTGCTATCCGACTCGGAATAGACCACAAAGTCGAAGCTCTTGAGCTTCTTCGCCCCCGCGATGCCGTCCTTGCCGTGCAACGCGCGCTTGGCTTCGTCCACAGCGACATAAGCGATCCCGTTCGCCCGGAGGTAGTGTTCGAAGGCCTGCTCGTAGTGGAATCGGCGTTGAGCCATAACTCAAGCACCTCCTTCACCAACCGAAAGCCCGCCGGTGCGAAGCTCCGGCGCGGCCCCTCCCCCGTCCTGATCCACCGCACCCCGAAACGACCACACCCAAGCCCCTTCATGACCATGCCGCTCGATATACGCCAACGTATTGCGTTGATGGCCCGCGTCCCTAATCGGCTTCACCCCACAACCCTTCGCCCACAGCTTCTGGTCGATTTGTCCGCGTACACGCAACGCCACCGCCTGCTTGCACCGCCCGATCTCGTGGTCTGCCGTGCCGAACGCTTTGGGCAACTCCACCAGCAAGTGGGCATGCATCCCGCTGACTGAAATGACCAGCAGCCGGTGATTCAATCGACGCAGGTGATCCACAAAGGTCCGCCCCACCGTTTCCCGAAGGTGTGACGGGATAACCGTTGCCTGACGATCCGCGTGTCGTCGACGCAGCCCCGCATGTTCTTCCTGAGGCGGCGGATGGCGGTGATCGCCTGACGAATGGATGCGGTGATGGCGCGTACGGAAGCCACGCGTGTCTCCCGGCAACCAGGAGGCGTACGTGCCGATTGTGACATGAAACCATGCTTTACCCGGAAGTGGCATGCTTCAAGTTTATCAAGGTTTGAAGCCCCACCGAAGCTCCGCATCGGCGGGCTTTCATAAAGCCCGCGGCTGCGAAGCTGTCGCGCGGCCATGGTACACCACGGCACTCCCTCCAGTTTCGACCCGCCCCCCCGCGTGAAACCGAAAATCCACCCCCGGCGCAGAGTTCGGCCCGTGACGGCGAATCCAAAGTGAACCCACACCCCCACAAGGATTCAAATCATGCGTCACACCTCAAAGCTCCTCCCGATCGCTGTGGCAGCCGTGTTGCCCCACCTTACGGCTCCCTCGGCCTCCGCCGCAATCACCCTCACCAACGACAGCCGAGAAATTATGGTCACGGGCTCGATCAGCGAGACCGGCGGCGGGTCGGGTTTCTTTATCTCCGAATCACCCCTCGCC
Source organism: Algisphaera agarilytica (assembly GCF_014207595.1). Classification (NCBI taxonomy): domain Bacteria; kingdom Pseudomonadati; phylum Planctomycetota; class Phycisphaerae; order Phycisphaerales; family Phycisphaeraceae; genus Algisphaera; species Algisphaera agarilytica. The sequence continues at coordinate 2,772,614 of NZ_JACHGY010000001.1, read as the reverse complement.
GACGGGGCCGACTTCAATCAGATGCTCGATCAGGACCTCAACGCCGCCATCGGCGATGGCATCGTGATCGGCCGGGCGGCGCAGAACTCGCTGATCCAGATCGACCCCGGCGGGTTTGCGATCCGGGGCCTGCTCAGCAGCTCGGCCGTGGTGAACGACCCGTCACAGGGCCGATCGTCGATGACCGGCGGGGATGCCGAGGGCGAATCGCGGTTCGATGTCACCCTACAACTCGACCAAGCCACCGAAGTCTCGATCATCGGCCGATGGGAGACCGACGGGCTCACCGACACCGACGACATCCTCTTCGAAGCCTTCGGCCTGACCGTCAACCCCGCGAATCTTTTCGCGGGCAACCAAGACACGTTCATGTTCGACACCGTCGTCGGCCCCGGAAGCTACAACATCTTCGGGCTCACCCAGAACCGAGCGAGCAGCGACCCGGACATCAACTTCGGCGAGCTGGAGTTCAGCGTGGTCGGCCAAGTCGTCCCGGAACCCGGCAGCCTGATGCTGATCTCGGCGGGCGGAATTCTGATCGGGCTTCGGGGGCGACGCCGCTCACATGTGTCCGCGGAAATTGAATGAGAACATGAGCGTGACTCATCAACCGCCGAGACGTTGCGTCAGTTCGCCGAGCTCGACCGCCGACTGCTCCCCGGTCTCCAGATTCTTCAGCTCGATCCCGTCGCCCACGATCACCGCGAAGCGGGCGCGGGCTTTTTGGGCGTCCTTTAGGAGCTTGCCGACGTTGCGGGTGGTCTTGTAGCTCATCCGCGCGTGTAAACCCGCCCGGCGGAGTTGGGCGGTGATGCCCGACACCTTGGCCGATGCGTCGTCCGACGCGGCGAAGACGAACGCGTCGGGCCGGGGCATGACGTTATCGGGGATCAGGCCCTTGTCGTGCAGCAGATTGGTGAGCACGACGTCGCCCATGCCGAAGCCGATGGCGGGCGTGGGTGGGCCGTCGAAGAGCTCGATGAGCTTGTCGTATCGGCCGCCGCCCGCGACGGCACGCTCGACGCCGGTGGTCTCGTGGACCTCGAAGACGGTGCCGGTGTAGTACGCCAGGCCGCGCACGATGCCCAGGTCATACTCGCACCATTCGGCGATGCCGAACGCGGCGAGTTGTTCGTCAAGTGCTGCCAGATCCGCGGGAGCCTGGTCCATGGCGAGGCTGCGGGCCAGGTGATCCAAATCGCCCGCCGGGTACTTGCGTCGGCAGACTTCCTCGAAGCGCTGCACCTTCGACGGGTCCATGCCGAGGTTGCCCGCGGCTTCGGTGAAGTCCTCGGGCGACATCTTGTCCCGCGCGTCGAGCAGGTTGAACGCATCCACCCGCTTGTCGGCCGGGACGCCGAGCTTGCCCAGGATCTCGCTGACCACGTCGCGGTGGCTGATCTTGACCTTGACCTGTTCTTTCGTGAGGCCGCATTCCGCGAGGAAGTCCACGAGCGTAAAGATCACCTCCGCGTCCGCCGCGGGCGAGTCGAGGCCCAAGAGGTCCACGTTCCACTGCCAGAACTCGCGCAGCCGTCCCCGCTGCGGACGCTCGGCCCGGCAAAAGTTCGGCGTGCAGAACCACTTGATCGGCTTGGGCAAACTGTTGGCCTGCTGCGCGACCATCCGCGCCAGCGTCGGCGTGAACTCCGGGCGGATCGCAAAGTCGGTCTTGCCGTTTTCGCGGCGGAAGCTGAAGAGTTCACTGACGATGCCCTCGCCGGACTTCACCTTGTAGAGGTCCAGGGTCTCGAAGATCGGGCCGTCGACCTGCTCGAAGCCGTTGCGGATCGAGACGCGCCGCCACATCTCCATGAGATGTTGGTGCCACGCCATCTCGGCGGGGTAGAAGTCGCGGGTGCCTTTGGGGGATTGAATCTTGGGCATGGAACCGGTCAGCGTATCGCCTGTAGGCGGGGACGTCCATCGGCTACAATCTAAGGAACACGTCTCAAATCATGGAGTTCTCCGTCATGCGTTTTTCCGGTGTGTATTGCTTCATCGTGTTGAGTTTCTGCCTGGGGACAACCGCTCCTGTCGCGTCACAGCTGATCCCCAACCACAAAATGCTTCCGGCTCAAATCGAGGGCAACGACGTCGTCGGCACCACCGCGGGCTTCAAGGTGAGCTTCCCCCAGCCCCCGGTTGTACACGAACCTGATTTCGCCGCCACCGCCGAACGAGCCGTGTATATCGTGGAGTCTTACGACCTGGGACAATGGGTCGGTGTTTTCTTTATCCAGCGTTACGCGGCCGACTTCGCCCACGTCGAAGCACGGAAACGCGTGCTGTACCCCGCGGTCACCCGCGGCTTGAGTAGATCGGGCATCCATGAATTCAATCACGAATGGATCGTGAAGCTCCGTGCCTACGCGGTTCACCCCGAAACCGGGCAGAACCACGCCATGCAAACCACCCTGGCCCCCTACCGCATGTTGATCCAAAACGTCATCTACGACGCGAACGCGATCAATGGCATCTGGACCCTCGGATTTTTCGATGCCTTGGAGGTGAGCTCCGAAGCTCCCTTGTGGGTTGGCCCGGTACAGACCAGCGCGAACGGCGCTTATACCGTTGATCTGCTCGGCCTCGAAGCGATGGACCAGCTCGCCCCGGGCAGTTCTGAGGCATTTGTCAAAGGGCTCAGCTACGACGCCGAGGAGGGGCGGGCGGATCGTTTCAGGGGCGAGTACCCCCACCCGCCGCTCAACGAAATCCAGGCGACGCGCCTGGGTGCCATCTACCTCGTCATGTCTGAGTTCCATGAGGGTACGCTCAGAGATTTCGAGCACGACCTGCGCTTACAACCCGGTTCGATCGATTTCCGTCTTGCCTCGTGGGAGCACCTCACCGAGTCCTTCCACGGCTTGCTGCCGGAGATCGATGGGCAATCGCCCGTGGAGCGACTGGGTCTGTACCACCTGATCTCTATCGCCTCAGAAAACCCGGCAGAGCACCGCGAGCATTTCTTTGACAACATCCCACTTTCGCCGGAGAAACGCGACGCGATGTTCGCGGCCTACGATGAGCGTTACGCCCCGTCTCGGCCGGTCTCACCCAGGCTCAAAACGCCGCTCGATCGGGCTGAGCCTAATCCATGACCCTCATCATTTGACCCTCATCATTTGACCGCCACGATGTAGCACACCCAGCTCGGGTCGCTCGGAGCTTCGGTGGCGCGGTGCCATTCGCCGGTCTCTTCGCCGTGCTCGTCGGTGACTTCCCAGTAGACGTGGCTTTCGCTGAAGCCCGCTTCCCTGAGCATCTCCATGACCTCGGGGATGCTCCAGAACCGCCACTCGTAGGTGAACGCGGGGTCGAGCTTGCTGCCGTCTTTGAACTTGAAGCTGATGGTGAAGGTCGCGTCGTGGTTGATCGGGTTGTGCGAGACCTGGGTCCAGATGTACTTGAACCCCTTCTTGCCCTTCTCGATCGTGCGGACGTCTTTGTGGTCTTCTTCGAGGCACTCGCCGCCGCCCATCATGTCCATGACCATCAGACCCTGGGTCGCGAGGTTGCTGCGGGCAACCTTGAAGTACTCGATCACCGCCTCCCGGCTCTTGAACAGCCAGAACGAGAAGTTCTGCGCCGCGAGGATGTCGGCCTGAGGCCGGTTACGTTGGCGGACGTCCTGCTCGATCAACCGTAACCGTTTCTGCTGCTCGTCGTTGAGCTTGGCGAGGTTGTTGTCCTTGCCCCATTGCAACGGCTCGGGGTCGAGGTCGATGCCCAGCGCGGTGCGTTTGGGCGAGCTCTTGACCCACTCGCAGCACACCGCGAACGTGCCGCAGAAGTCTTCGCGCAGGTGGACCGCCTTCTTGCTGCCGAAGGCGTCTTTGTACGCCTTGTCGAAGAACACGATCTCGTGCTCGGGCTCCTGCACCGACTTCTGATAGCAGACGTATTTGTCGGCCTGCTCGGCTAGGGTGGGCTTGTTCGTTTTCTTGGGTTTGTCTTTCTTGGGCTTAGCCATGCGGGCAATATAGCAGTGTTGAGCCGTGTGGCGCTGGGCGTTGATGACGTAGGTCAGGCATGCTTGCCTGACACCCATCCCTAAGCGAACCGCGTCAGGCAGGCATGCCTGACCTACGGGGCTATAGGCCAACAGCTAGCGCCTCACGGCGGGCCCAAAGCAACGGTAAACTGGCCCCATGCGCATCATCGCCGGCAAATACCGTGGACGCCCCCTGATCAACCCCGAAGACGACCTGACCACCCGCCCGATCACCGACCGGGTCAAGGAAAACCTCTTCAACCGCCTGCAATCGCTGGGGCTGCTGGGCTACGGCCGGGTGCTGGACATCTACTGCGGCACTGGCTCAATGGGCCTCGAAGCCCTGTCCCGCGGGGCGGAGCACTGCACGTTCGTCGACCAGTCGCGCGACGCCATCGACAAGCTCGAGGGCAACCTCGACAACTTCCAGATCGGCCCGGAGCAGGCCCGCGTCGTCGCCGGCAGCGCCACCCCGCCGGTGTGGAGCTACCCGATCGAGGACCGCACGGTCACCGTCGCCTTCCTCGACCCGCCGTATGCCGTCACCAACGACATGGCCCCCTTCTACGGCATCCTCGAAGCGATCCTTCCCAAACTCGAAGAAGGCGGCGCCGCGATCATCCGCACCCCCGCCGAGGTCGAGGCCATAGAGGTCCCGGGCTACGACGGCCCCGCGTCGATCACCTACGGCAAGATGACGCTGCACTTCTATCAGTCGCCGTTGGTGGAAGACGAGACCGAACAGGCAGACGTATGACCGACCCCGGGGATATGCCGAGTGCGTGGCGTTTACTATGGTCGCCTAGGGCCATGGCGTGGTGGGCTACTTACCGTCCTACCTGGTCTTTGAGGTTAGGGACGCTATTAATCGGACTGTGGTTTGGAACAATTCTTAGCTGCTATTTCGCAGGGTCTTTCGATCCTCCCTATCCCAGCCGTCCCAATTGGCTGTTTCTTGGCTACGGAATATGTTTCACCTTAGTTTTCACAGCATTGGTCAGCGGATGGACGTGGTTCTTCCGTGATTGGAATATAAAATCATCTTGGCTGGTGATAGGACTGACCGGATTCCCAGCGGTGTGTTTTGGGTTGCCCGATGCCGCCCTTGGCTTGTATAGCAGCATGCTACGGGTTAATTACGGTTGGATGTCGATTGGACCACCTTATCCGCGTTGGATCACATATTGGTCTTTCCGGCCGGGGTGGTGGATATTCCCAGGCTTCATAGTTTGGCCGTACTTCCTCTGGGCGGGATTGCATCAAACTCGCCATTTGAGCTGGGTAAAAAAATCAACAGCTTGCTATATGTGCGGCTACGACCTGCGGGGAACGCGGGTGGCGGGAATCAAGCATTGTCCGGAGTGTGGAGCAGAGGACACATTCGCCAACGAGTTGTCGCGGGAAGCGACGGACGCGGTGAATACTTCAGAGCCCGAAGCGTAAGCGAGAGACGGTTTTAATGGTGATTCGGCAGCAGCCGGTCGCTGACGCTCGCGGCTCGGTGGGGAATCACGCGGGTTGTCGTTGTGACAAAGCCCACGCACGTTTATTCATGCGTGGGCTTAGTGATCAGGGGAAGGACGGTGGGCGGTGTCCGCCCGACTGGCTCAGGCGTGGCCGTTGGTGTCGGGGGTAGCGTCGTTGGTTTCGCCGTTGACTTTGCCGAAGAGCTCTTCGACCGAGCCGCTGAATTCGCCGCTGGTTTCTTCGAGCTTCCAGTTCTTGCTCTCGTATTCCGACTCGGCGTCGGAGAAGACCGCGGCGGCGAGGATGCCCGAGCCGAGCGGGGCGTCGCCGGCCAGGTATTCGCCGTCGTCGTCGGTGGCGGCCTGCTCTTTCTCGAGCTCGACCAGCATCTCGTCGTTGACCGGCTCGCCGTTGCGGTGGATCGATCCGGCGGCGGCGGCCGCGGCGGCGGCACCGCCCACGCTGGAGTGCGCGGGTTCGCTGGGCTGCGGGGGCTTGGCCTCGGCGACGCGGTTGAAGACCGTGCCGGTAACGTTGGCCCCGACGACTTTGAGGTAGGACATCGTGCGGTCCAGGGCCTGACGCGACTCGCCCTGCGGGACGACGAGGATGACGCCGTTGGCCTGGCTGGTCACGAGCAACGCTTCGACGCTGCCGGGCACGGGGCCGGTGTCGAAGATCACCAGGTCGTAGTGGTCCTTGGCCTGTTCGATGACGTCGCGGATGAAGGCGTCGGACATCTTGCCGATGTGGCGGGTCTGGGCGTGGACCGCGGGCAGCAGCCAGAGCCCGGACACGGTGGCCTGGACCACGGCGTCCTGCAGCGGTGCGCCGTCGAGGACGGCGGCGATGCCGACCTGGCCGGTGGTGTTGGTGGCTAGTTCCTGGGTGTCGTCTTCGGAGAGGTAGCCCTGCTCGATGACGATGTTGTCCAGCGACGGGTTCTCCGCGGACGAGCCGTCTTCGTCGATCGGCCCGAAGCGGTCGTTGAACGCCGACTTGTCGCTGCTGTGGCCGTTGGGTTTGTCCTGCCCGACGGGCTTGCCGGTTTGGCCGCGGGAGATACGGCCGGCCAGGTCGCAGTCGACCACCAGCGTCCTCGTGCCGGACATCGCCAGCGAGGACGCGACACCGATGGCCACGCTCGTCTTGCCCGCCCCACGACGGGGGCTGGTGAACGCGTAGGCCTTCATGTCGTCGGACCCGGCTTGGATCTGGAGCACCGCACGGATCTGGTGGATCGACGAGGCGGTCTTGTCGAAATTCGGCGAAGTCAATCGGCTGCTGGCGGGGACCTCGGGGACCGTACCCAGCAACGGCGCCTGCTCGGTCTCGGACGAACCCGCGGTGATGTCCTCGCCCTTCATCAGCGAAGGCAGGGCGAGCGTGGCGTTGCCGTTGGGCGTGAAGGCGGTGGTATCGCGGACCTCGACGGGCAGGTTCTGAGCGGCTTGCATAACCGCCCCACCCGCGGCGGCGGGCTTCTTCATCTCGGTCCACAGCGTCAGGAGAAGCCCGGCAAACACGCCCAGGAACAGGGCGATGCCCATGCTCTTGATGCCGCGGGGAGCGATCTTCTTGGTGGGGACATACGGCCACTGGTAGACGTCCACCGGCATCGAGGCGATCGATTGGGCCTGGTCCTGCTGCGTCGCGATGCGGGAGTTGAGCTCGGAGACGCGTTCGGTGGCGCTCTTCTGGCTGGATGCGAGCAGGGCGACCATGGTCGATTGTGCGTTCCGGGTCAGGTTGGCGATCTCCAGACGAAGCGCATCGGCCTGACGCTGAACCGGGGCGCGGACTTTGTGCTCCGGTCCCCAGCCCGCGGGCATGCCTTCGAGTTGTTGATCCAGGCGGGCGAGCTCGGCCTTGAGGTAGGCGATCTCGGCCAGGCCGTGCACCTGGGCGTTGAGCCCGGCTTCGGCGAGGAGCGACGCAAGGGTCGGCAGATCGCCTTGGGCCTGCTGCGCTTCGTCGACGCGGATCTCCGCCGCCTCGAGCGCGACCTCGGCGGCGGTCAGTTCTTCTGACAGCTTCATCAGCCGAGACGCCAGCATCTCTTCATCCATGATGCCACGCGGGCCGTCGGAGTCGGCTTCACCCGTGGCGTCTGCGACGTCGATGTCCAGCTCCGCGAGATAAGCGGCCAACACTGCATCGAGAACGGTCTTGGTGTCTTCGGGCACCTTACTCATGAACGAGACGGTGACGACTTCGGATTCCTTGGAGAAGCCCACCGAGAGCTTCTTCTTGAGGTGACGCAGCTGCGGGCCTTCGCCTTCGATCTCCGCCATCGTCGGCGACTCCGCGACCGCGGGGTCTTTCAAGGTTTCGAGCAGCACCGGCATGGATTCCAGCAGGCGTGCGTGGGTGGACGGCTGGCCGACCGAGAGGCCACCGAGCGCCAGGGGCGAGGTGTGTTGGCCGTCCTTGGTGGGCTTGATGAAGATCTCAGCGGTACTCTGGAAGATCTTGTCGGTGGTGAGCTGATAGAACACGCCCAGCCCCAACGCCACCACGACGCAGGCGATCATCTTGAACTTGTTGCGCAGCAGGATCTCGAACAGCGTCAACGCGGGCTCGGCCTGGACGATCTCCGGCGAAGCGGGCTTGGACGCCGCCGCAGCGTAGTTCTGGGTGGCCGGAAGATTGGACTGGTTCATGGCTACTTTCTCTCTCGGACCCCAACGGGCGACCCGGGTTCCCCTTTATCGATGGCGGGTATCTATGGCACCCAACCCCACCCACGCGGGTACATCGCGTGGAACAAACCAACAACACGAGCGACAAAATCTGCGCAGACCTCTGGTCCGCCCCCGATATCCGTAAGGCCCCGCCGGAACGTCCCTCCTTGGGTCATCCAACTGTAATCGACGGATGCGCCGGGTCAAACGAAAAGTCTCATTATCTTAGCTTTAACGGGGAATTACCCCTCGTTGCCCTCCAACGCTGACTCGGGTTCTCCCTGATCGAAGGGGGCCCCCTCGGGGTCCGCCCAGGTAAAACGCATGAGGGTCAGGTCGAAAAACTTCTGGGTGTGTTCCAAAGCCAGCCCCTCGATCGGGCCGTCGGCGAAACGATCGGCCAGCCCAACAGGGTTCACGGGGTCGCGCCACATCACCAGCCAGACGCCCGCCTCGGCGGAAGACACGGATTTCAAATCAGAGACCAGCTGGTCGATCTCACCCCGGGCATGGACTTGAATCTGTGGCCGATCCGTACCGTTCTGGGCGTACCAGAGCCAATTGTCTTGGACCTGGGCATTTTCCCGGCCGGTGTCGCGTTCGGAGCTGAAGGCCAGGCCCTCGCCCTCAACGAGTTGTTCGTCCAGCCACGCCGCGGCCTCGGCCCAAGCCCCCTTCTGAGGGTGGGCGTAGTACGTCATCAATGAGCCGGCCATGCCCAGCAGGATCATGCCCGCCGTCGCCCACACCGGAACGACGCGTCGGAGCATTACGATCACCGCGGCCAGCAGGATGTACAACCCCGCCGTGGACGCCATCAGGTAGCGGTCGTTGTAGATCGGGCGAACCGTGTAAGAGAGTGTGAACACCAACGCCAACGGCCCGAAGGTCCACATGACCGCGATCCACCACGCGCCCTGGCGAACACCCAGGCCGTCGCGGATCGATTGCTTGAGTTCGCTGAACCAGCGGCGCATCCCGCCGTGGCGCGGTCCGACCCACACGATGCCGACAGCCAGGGCCATCAATCCCACGATCACCCAGGTCAGACTCAGATATTTCATCCCCAGGAACAGGAAGTTGCCCACCGACCGGATCGGTGCCCACCAAGGCGGCGACGAAATCCAGGGCATCGCCAACGCCTCGCCCTGAGCGGCACCGGTCTCCGCGGCCTTTTGGAACAGGCCCATTTTCAGCAGGCCCCAGGGCAGGATCAGCCCCATGATCGCGACCTGGCTGGCCAGGAATCGACGCATCCGCGGTTTCGCCACCGAGCCACAGCCGTACATCACCAGCACGGCGACGCCGATGGACGACAAAAGGAACAACGTGAACGTGTGGACATAAAACGCCATCGCGCTGGCCAACACGTAGCCCGCCCACGTCCACAGGCTGGCCTGATCCTCACGGCCCGGCGACACCTGCGTCTTCACCTGCTCCCGGTCCCCCACGCCCAACACACGCAGCAGCAGCCAAACCGACAGCAGGCAGAACAACAAGAACAAAGCGTAGTAGCGGTGTTCCTGAGCGTAGTAGACCTGGTAAGGCGACACCGCCATGAACGCCGCGGCGACCAAGCCGACCCGGGCATCGAACAGTCGACGGGTGACAAGAAATAGCAGCGGCACACATAACACACCCAACGTCGCAGACAAGCTGCGCAGCGCAATGTCACTCGTGCCAAACACATCGGCCCAGATCTTGCCCAGCACCGGGTAGATCGGCGGCCGACCCAGCCAGATCTCCGAGGCGAGCGCCGCCCACGAGCCGGCCGTGATGCGGGCCATGATTAGTTCGTCGTACCAGAGCCCGCCGTGATCCAGCTGATACGCCCTCAACGCCGCAGCCACCAGCGTGATCCCGCCCAGCATCCACCACACCCGGCTCGTTACCGCGGGCTTGCTGACGCGATCGGCGACCGCGTCAGGCGCGGACTCGGCCACGCGCGCATATTCTGACGTCTGCTTCTCTCGGGCAGATTGCCCCGGCTGCCAACGCGGAGGTGGCGGTGATGGCGTAATGGTAGAAGTCGAGTCTGGCACAATTCCCTTCTGTGGAATGCCTTGACGGTCCAGCTCTTAATTCTGCCCCCAAACCTTACACAGGCAATCCCTGATGCCGTTTGGGAAGAATTTAGTCAAATTTTTTTTGCGGCCCGGCCCGAACAAACGGACAATTCAACCCAATGTACGGCCCCACCGGGCATTGACGTTCCCCAAACTACCCAGGTCCGCCCAAATGACATCACCACGCCGCCCAAACCGAGCACTTCGTTTGGCCATCGTCCTTGCCTGCGGGGCTTGCACGCTGGGGCTGACCCCCGTCAGCTCGGCCCAGGAACAGCCCGCGGTGAACGACGCGATCCAGGCCCTCCAGCCTGCGGGGCAGATCGTGCGCTGGCAGGTGCCCGCGGACAATGAGGCCATCGTACTCCGCAACCGCAGCGACATCACCATCCGTTCGCTGAAGATCGAGGACGACGTCTCGGTCATCCTCGAAAACTGCCAAAACATCACGATCATCTCCTGCGACCTCCGCTCGATCCGGGCCTCGGGCGTCGAGAACCTGCGTATCTACAACTCCCACATCCACAACAGCCCGAACAACGCGGTTAGCCTCGACGATTGCCACGACGTGGTCATCCAGGGCAACCGCATCGAAAACGTCGCCTCGGGCGTCTACGCCCACAAGAGCACCGCGGTCCAGGTCGTGGGCAACCTGTGTTTTGACGTTAAGGGCCCGATGCCCCGCGGCCAGTTGGTCCAGTTCGACAAGGTCACCGGCGAGGGCAACCTCATCATGGGCAACATCGCCGTCAACCGCCACGGCCAGTCCAACCCCGAGGACATGATCAACCTCTTCCAGTCCGTCGGCACCCCCGAGTCGCCCATCCGCGTAGAGTTCAACCACCTCACCGGCGACCCCAACGTCGGCAGCCAGGACAAATCCGATTCCGGCTCGGGCATCATGCTCGGTGACGGCGGCGGACAGCATCAGGTCTGCGCCAACAACACCCTGGTCAACCCCGGCCAGGTCGGCATCGGCGTCGCAGGCGGCGGCGACATCCAGGTCCTGGGCAACACCATCGTCGGCGACCGCTCCAACGTCGCCAACGTCGGCCTCTACACCTGGAACCAGTACGCCAACGCACCGGCCGGAGACGTCCTCGTCGCCGACAACCGCGTCAATTGGCTCAACGCCAAGGGCCAGTCCAACCCCTACTGGAACGGGGACGGCTTCACCAAGGTCACCCAACAGAACAACGCCTTCGGCGACGCCCGGCTGTCCACCGACCGCTTCCCCGAGGTCGCCGACATGACCGTCCCCCCCGTGCCCCACGGCCAGGAGCCGTACTACCCGTTCCCCGTGGATTGATGATGGACGTCACCCGCTCCCCCGTCGGGCGAGCCGTCGCCGAAGGCGGCTGAGGGGGAATGTGAGTCCTCTGCCAGAGGTTAATGGCGAGTTCCCCCTCCGACCCGCTTCGCGGGCCACCTCCCCCGACGGGGGAGGGGCCAAGCATCTCGCCTTCGCCATCGGGTAACATCGGGTATCGCGCCTGTAACGCGTTCCCCCGACGGAGCCCCGTCTTGCCTCTACCCGCCGACTCGCCGCTGCTTCCCCTGCCCGACATCGATCTCCGCCACCTCCAGCGTCTGACCGACGACACGGGGATTTATCAACACGCCGTGTTCGCCACGCCCGACGCCAACCACGGCTACTGCATCGACGACAACGCCCGCGCACTCATCGCCGGGCTGCTCTACGCCGACCTGCACGGCCTCGACGAATCCGCCACGCCGCTGCACACCTACCTCAACTTCATCGCCTACGCCTACAACGCCGACACCAAGCAGTTCCGCAACTTCATGGCCTTTGACCGCAGCTGGCTCGAAGACTCGGGCAGCCACGACAGCCAGGGACGCAATATCTGGGCGATGGGCCTCACCGCCAAGCTCGGCCCGACCGAATCCATCCGCGGGCTGGGCCGCGACCTGTTCGCCAAGGCGTTACCCGCGCTGGACGGTCTGAACTTCATCCGCTCGTGGGCGTTTTCGTTGCTGGGGATCGATGCGTACCTTGACGCCGTGCCCGACGACGCGGGTTGTGCCGCAACGTTCGAGCAATACGCTGTGAAACTTTTCGACGCCTACACCGCCCACGCCGAGGACGACTGGCCGTGGTGGGAAGACGAAGCGACCTACGACAACGCCAAGCTGCCGCACGCGCTGCTCATTGCCGGGAAGCGTCTGCAGCGTGAGGACATGACCGCCGCGGGCCTCACCTCGCTGCGTTGGCTGCTCGACCAACAACTCGCCACCGGCGACGACGGCACGCCCCACCTCTCGATCATCGGCAACCAGGGCTGGCTCCAGCGCGGCAAGCCCCGCGCCCCCTTCGACCAACAACCCCTCGAAGCCTACGCCCTGGTCGACGCCTGCCTCACCGCCGCCCGCGCCACCCAATCGACACCCAAGCCGAGGGCTGCGGAGCCCCTTCCGGGGGGCGACAAAGCCCCGGATCCCACCTTCACCACCCCCACCCACTGGGAAGCCAGCGCCCGCCTCTGCTACGACTGGTTCACCGGCAAAAACGACCTGGGCATCCTCATGCTCGACCCCGAAACCGGCGGCGGCAAAGACGGCCTCAACGCCGACGGCCCCAACCAGAACCAGGGAGCCGAATCCTCGCTCGCCCCCCTCCTCGCTACCCTCGAGATGCACCGCTACGCCGCCGAGGCATCGCTTTGAATTCCACCAACCGCTCCACCCTCGGGGGAGCGGTCGCCGAAGGCGGCTGAGGGGGAATGGAAGTCCTCTGCCACAGGTTAATGGCGAGTTCCCCCTCCGACCCGCTTCGCAGGCCACCACCCCAAGCGGGGAGGGGTTAAATGGCTCGCAACGAATAGCGGCCAACTAAACCTCACCCGCATAACCCGCAAGCCCCCTCCGACCGCTCCACTTCCTTCACCCCTCCCTTTTCGCCGCAACTCACACCCCGCCGCGATCAAGTGACTTCCCGCGCCCGTCGATGGGGTCCGCATGGGGTTACACGCCCCGCCGATCCCGTTGCGCCCTGCGCCCGCTCACCCTGGAGTACACCGTGGCCCTACGACCCCCCAGCTATCTCGACGAAACCGACGCCAGCCCCGACCTGACCCACGGGGTCCCCGGGGTCCAATGGGCCGGCCAGGACAGCAGCGGTAACCAACCCGCTCAGCTGCGCAGCTCCAACATGCCCTCCGACGATCAAGAGTCGTACGCGCTCTACATCGCCCTGATCTTCGGCATCGCGCTCGTCCTGCGCATCCTCGTGGTCCTCATGGGCCCGATGTTCGGGATCGAAAACGCCTACACCGACCACACGCCGCACGAAACCGTGTTGGCCGAGAACCTCGCCTCCGATCAGGCCTTCGGCATCGAATCGCAGCCCGCCTATACCCTCTCCTCGGAGCTCGAGGCGATGCGTGCCGAGCGTGGCGAACTGACCACCCTCGAAGGCACCACCCTCCACCCCGAGTTCTACGAAGCGCCCGGCTACCCCGCGATGCTGTGGCTGATGAAACTCACCGGCCTGCCGATGATCTGGCTGCTCGTCTTCCAGTGCGTCCTCGGCGCATTGTGTGTGCCCGTCGTGTACCGCGTCGGGCTGGGCGTGATCGGCCGGAAGATGCCCTCGGCGATCGGCGCGGCCATCGTGGCGCTGCACCCCGCGTTGATCTTCGCCCCCTCGACCCTCGCGGCCGACACCGTCGTGGTGTTGCTGGTGTTTCTTGGGCTGTTCGGCGTGGCCCACGCCGAGCAACGCGGCTTCCGCAGCGCCCTGGGCGGCGGCATCGCGATCGGCGGCGCGGCACTGTTCTCGCCCATGCTCGCCTGGCTCTCGCCGCTGCTGGCCACCTGGATGATCGTCACCGAGCGTCGGCTCAAAACCGTCGCGCTGGCCGTGCTGCTGCTGGTCGGCACCGCGTTGCCCGTTGGCGCTTGGATGAAACGCAACGTCGACCTGGGCATGGGCCCGTACGTTTCCGCTCAGCCGATGATGGACCGCGTGTTCGGCACGATGGCCGCGGCCGACAACCCCGTCGCCGGGCCCTACAACCGTGACAGCGTGCAGCAGTCCATGGAGGAGTTCAAGGATTTCGCCGCGATGCCGGAGAACGCCGAGACCGACACCTTTGCTCTGCTGGATCAATTCAGCCGGGAGCAACTCACCGGTGACCTCGCGGGCAACCTGGGCCGTGCGATCCAAGCCACCGCGCCGAAGTTTGCACTCGACCACTCGCTCGACACCGCATACGCCCGGCTCGGCCTGGAATACACGCCTCGCGGCCAAGGCGCTCAGCTGCTGGGTGAAGACGTCGCCTCGTCCGGTTCGCAGGACGTCGCCACCGAATGGATCACCAACGCCTGGGTCGCGCTCAACGCGGCCATGGTCGCCGCCATGGCGGTGGGTGCCATGCTGATGCTGTGGCGTCGCCGCTGGTCGGGCCTCTTGCTGTTGACCATGGTGATGGGCTTCTACCTCGTACTCGCCACCACGGGCCCGAGCGAGACCCTGCGGCTGCCGCTCATCGGGCTGCAAGCACTGATGATCACCGCGATCCTCGCGCCCGGCCCGCTGCGGGTGAAAAAGCCTAAGAAGGCCAAGGTCCGCAAGGCCAAGAAGATCGACGAGCTCGAAGGCACCCGCACCGGCTCGCCTCTGGCCACCGAAGAATCGCTCCGCCCCGCCGCCGAGCCGCAGCCCGCCGCGGCTGGACCGGTCATGGGCTCGGGCGACATCTCGCTCAAGGACGCCATCCACCCCGCGCTCGCCTCGGCACCCGAAGGCGAGAGCCCCGCCCCCGGCTCCATCAGCGGCGACGAAGCCAAAGACTTCGCCGCCAGCGTTCAGGACGAACGCCTGAAAAACCTCGCCACGAGTGGTCGGCCGATCTGATCTGACCCGTCAACAAATCGAAACCCAGCCGCCCGCGGCTTAGCGTCCGAGAATAACCGCTAAGCCGCGGGCGGTTTTCGTTTGCGCTTGTCCGAAAACCTTCCCGGCCGCTCCCGGTTAAGCCGACCGGCTGGCGCGACGATACGGCATGTAACGGTTATGCCCTTTGCGTAGCCCGACGCCCTCCCGCAGAACCGGAGCCCCGCCGCGATGAGCCAGTCCAAACTCCCCCGCATCACCGTCATCATCCCCAACCTGGATCAGGACCTCTACCTCGAACGCGCCATCTGCTCCGTCCTCGACCAGGGCTACGAGAACCTCGAACTGATCGTCATGGACGGCGGCTCCTCCGACCAGAGCGTCGAGATCATCCGCACCTACGAAAAAGACATCGATCACTGGCAGAGCGCCTGGGACTCGGGCCCCGCCGAAGCCGTCAACACCGCACTCACCTGGGCGACCGGCCAGATCGTCGGAATCCTCGACGCCGACGACGCCTACCTCCCCTACGCCCTGCACGAAGTCGCCCGCACCATGGGCGAAGTCGAAAACACCGACCTGCACGGCCCCACCTCCGGCGGCGACTGGATGATCGGCCAAGCCGTGCGCGTCGACGAACTCGACGAGCACCTGGGCGACCTCCCCGCCGACCCGCCGCGCACCTTGTCCGCCTTCCTCATGCAGGACTCGGGCCCGATGCCCGGCAGCGCCGTGTTCTACCGCACCGACCTGCTCAAAGCGATGGGCGGTTTCGACAGCCAGTTCAAACTCGCCTACGCCCACGAGATGCACGCCCGCCTGTACGCCGCGAACCTCAAGCCCGCCGTCGCCCGCGCCGCCATTACCGCCGTGCGTGACCACGAGCAGAGCCTGACCGCGACGCACGCCCTGTCGTGTGGCCCGGAATTTATCGACGCCGCCGAGCGCTACTCGACCCACCTCTCGCCGACCCACCGCTACCTGCTGTGGCGCACCTGCGACGAAACCCGCCGCATCTACGCCGCCGCCGAGATGGAGATCCACGAGGACAACCAGCGCCGCGTCCTGTGGGCCCAACTGCTCAAACGCCCGTGGTGGCTCGCCAGCAGCGACTACCGCCGCAAGCTCCTCCAGAACATCGGCAGCGACGCTACTTCGCAGAGCAACAAAGACGACCAGCGCCACGCCGCGTAATCGCCGCGTTCGCGAAAGCTCAACACGAAGTCGTCATCCCTGCGACCCCACCCCATCTCACAATAGTGTGTCACCTGCTCCGGAGGCACGCACCGATGAGGCCGCAGAAGATCAGCCAGTTCATGCCGGACGAGCACTCGCTTTCGTTGATGAGCTCGGCCCACCCCGACGACTACCGACGCGCCGCCGAGGCAAGCGGGAGCGCGTTTGATCTGGTGTTCGTTATCTTCGTAGTGATCTTCCTGACGCTGTTCTTCTAGCCCGTGATTAGGCTTGTTTCGGAAACACTTCCGCCAGGTGTTCGCGGTACTTGGCCAAGTCGGCCTCGATATCGGGGTTCTTCATCACGTCGTACGCCACGAAGGTCGGCAGCGGTTCCATGGCCATGAAACGGAAGGTCAGGTGCATCGGCCAAAACAGATCGTCGGCCGTTTTACCTTCAAAGAAGACCTGATTCGGGTCGCCGAAGGACTCACGCGGGGCGTTGAACGTCAGAGAGATCATGTACTTCTTGCCGTTGAGCGTGCCGCCGCTGCCGTACTGCTTGCTCGGGTCTTGGCGGGTTCGGCCGTCGCCGGTGTAGAGACGCCCGTCGCCGCCGTACGTGTACACCAGGTCCATGTACTTCTTGAAACTCCACGGCACCCCCATCCAGTTCACCGGCGACTGCAAAACCACCGCGTCCGCCCAGATGTGCTTCTCGATCTCGGCGTCGATCGCCCAGTCGTCCTTCATCGTCGTGACTTGGGTTTCATAGCCCGACTGCTGCAGGTGCTCGACGGCGATGTCGGTCATGGTGCGGTTGAGCCCGCCCTTGGAAAACTCAAACTCTTCGTGGGCGTTGATGACCAGGACGTTCTTCATGCGGTGTTTCTCGGCGAGAGGATCAATGCGACGGCAGTGCCGCGCTGGGGATTCGATGTATTCGCCACTAGCTTAGCCCGAACAATAAGCCCACGGCGGTGGGCCGTGGGCTTGGTCGTGTTGGCAGTAGTCACCGAACTGATTCGGTTCAAATAAGGCGTCAGCCCTGTGTCGGGAACGAAGCGGCGAGGTGCTCGCGGTATTTTGCCAGATCGGTTTCGACGTCGGGGTTTTTCATCACGTCGTGGGCGGAGAACGTGGGCAGCGGCTCCATGCCGAAGAAGCGGAAGTTCAGGTGCATGGGCCAGAACAGGTCGTCGATGGTTTTGCCTTCGAAGAAGAACTGATCCGGATCGCCGAAGGATTCGCTCGGGGCGTTGAGGGTGAGCGACATCATGTACTTCTTGCCGTTGAGCGTGCCGCCGCTGCCGTACTGCTTGCTTGGGTCCTGGCGGGTTCGCCCATCGCCCGCGCAGAGCCGGCCGTCCATGCCGAAGGAGTACACCATGTCCATGTACTTCTTGAAACTCCACGGCACGCCCATCCAGTTCACCGGCGACTGCAACAACACCGCATCCGCCCATTGGTGCTTCTCGATCTCGGCGTCGATCTCCCACGCGTCTTTCATCGTGGTGACCTTCGTCTCGTAGCCCGAGGCCTTGAGGTGATCGACGGCGATGTCGGTCATGGTTTGGTTGAGGGTGCCCTTGGAAAATTCGTACTCTTCGTGGGCGTTGATGACAAAAACGTTCTTCATGGTTCTTCTCTTGGGTATCGGATCAAGGCGACGGCAGACCGCCGCGGAAAATCAACTCGTCTCACACCAGCATGGCTTGCACAAAAGCCCCGGCGGCGTTGCGGAACATCGCGTGGTCACGTTTAGCGCGGGCCAAGACTTGCAGCCCTTCGAGCAACGCGAGGAACGCCGCGGCGGTGTCGGCCGGGCTGGCGTGGATGCGGAGCGTGCCTTCCTCAACGCCCTGCTCAAACACGGTGGCGTATCGCTCGATGGAGCGGGACACGGACAGACGCAGGTCTTCCGAGACCGCTTCGTTCAGGCTCGAGAGGCTTTGGCTCAGCGAGCCGAGCAGGCAGAGGCGATCGTCGCGGAGGCCTTGCTCGAAGATGTCAACGATGCCCCAGAGCTTGTCGGGGGCGGGCAGGTCGGCATCAATGACCCGGCCGTACTCAACGCCGTATTTGCTCTGACACCGATCGACCAGAGCCTTGGCCAGGGCCTGTTTGTTCGGAAAGTGGTGGAAGACGCTGGGTTTACTCAAGCCCACCGCATCGGCCAGCTGCTGGAAGCTCACGGCCGAGAGGCCGCGCTCCTGCACCATCTGCTCCGCCGCATCGAGGACTTTTTCTCGCATACGCGTATCCTACCGACCGATCGGTTGGTTTCAAGTTAGGACCCAAAGAAAAAGCCCACGGCGGTGGGCCGTGGGCTTGGGTGGGATTTCATTGAGACCCGGGCGTGGCGTGACGCCTTCCGGGGGCGGGGCTTATTCGAACTCGCCGTCGCCGTCGACGAAGCCGACGAGTTTACGGCTGCGCACGGGGTGTTGCAGCTTGCGGATGGCCTTGGCTTCGACCTGGCGGACACGCTCGCGGGTGACCTTGAAGATGCGGCCGACCTCTTCGAGGGTGTAGGTGTAGCCGTCACCGATGCCGTAGCGGAGCTTGATGATCTCGCGTTCGCGGTAGGTCAGGGTCTTGAGGACCTGCTCGATGCGGCTGCGGAGCATGTCGCTGGTGGCGGACTCCGAGGGGTTGCTGGCCGACTCGTCTTCGATGAAGTCGCCGAAGTAGGAGTCTTCCGATTCGCCCACCGGGCGGTCGAGGCTGATCGGGTGGCGGCTGATCTTCATGACGCGACGCGCTTCGACGACCGGCATCTTCGCGGCCTCGGCGATCTCTTCGATGGTGGGCTCGCGACCCAAGTCCTGCAGCAGGTTCTTGGCGATGTTGCGCAGCTTGCTCATCGTCTCGATCATGTGCACCGGGATACGGATGGTGCGGGCGTGGTCGGCGATCGCGCGGGTGATGGCCTGACGGATCCACCACGTAGCGTAGGTCGAGAACTTGTAGCCCCGCTTGTACTCGTACTTGTCGACCGCACGCATCAGGCCGGTGTTGCCTTCCTGAATGATGTCGAGGAACGACAGGCCGCGGTTGCGATACTTCTTGGCGATCGAGACGACCAGACGCAGGTTGCCGCCCGACAGGTCACGCTTGGCTTCTTCGTATTCGTCGAAGACGGTGGTGACGTCGGTGACCATCTGCTTGAGTTCTTCCGGCTCGCAGAGCACGAGGCTACGCAGACCCGAGATCTCTTCCCGCATGACCATCACGTCTTCGGGGTCGTAGCGGTCGGGGTACTCCTCGGCCTTGGCCAGGGTCTTCTGCAGGTCGGTCATCTTCTTGACGATCGAACGCAGCTTCTTGAGCATCGGCTGGACCTTGCTCGTCCGCAGGCTCAGCTCTTCGATGAGCGTGGTCATCTTGCGGCGGCGGGTGGCCAGGCGGTCGTGGATCGCGTTGGTTTCGGTCTTGCTCATCCGGCCGGGCGCTTCGAGGGCGTCCCAGTCGGCACGGTTGAGGTCGAGCATCCGCTTGATGGTTTTGAGGTTGTTCGGAATCCGCGCGGCGATCTTGCCCTTGGCGTCTTCCTCAGCGGTGCTGATCTTCATGGTCCGGTCGAACGGCAGGTCGCCTTCGTGGACCATTTCCAGCGTCTCGACGCAGGTCTTGACCGAGTAGTCGTTCTGCAGCACGAGGCGGCGGAACAGGTACCGGCAGGTCTCGATCTTCTTGGCCAGACGGATTTCTTCGTCGCGGGTCAGCAGGCTGATCTCGCCCATCTGGGTGAGGTACATGCGGACGGGGTCGTCGATCCGCTTGTGGCCGGACTCCGACAGGGCCTTGGCGATCTCGGCCTTGGCCTGCTCCTGGGTGAGCAGCTCTTCGCCTTCGGCGTCTTCATCGTCGCCTTCGCCTTCTTCGCTTTCTTCACTTTCCTCGCCTTCGACCACTTCGGTCTCGGCCTTGGCTTGCTCGGCGGCTTTGGCTTCCTCGGCTTCTTGCGCAGCCTTGGACTTGGGCGGCTCGGGGGTCTCACCGATCGCGGTCGCGGCGGCGACCACGTTGCTCGGCATCGCAGCGGCGGGGATGTGCTTGGGGTCCACGAGGGTGATCTCGAGCCGTTCGAACAGCACCAACAGCTCGTCGAGCTTGTCGGGGTCGACGTAGTTGTCCGGGAGCAGCGCGTTGAGCTGATCAAAGCTGATGACGCCGTGCTTTTGGCCAGCGGCGATCAGTTCGAGGACGGCGGGATTCAGGGGGTCAAGCATCAAGGGCAGGGTCTCTCTTTAAACAAAGACGGTGATTGCGGGGAAAGGTGCGGTGGGTTTGGTCAGGTTGTGGTCTAAAGCTGGTCTGGTTTTGGTGGTCTGGTCTGGCGGTTGGCGGGCAGACCACTCGGGGTCAGAGTCGGGCGATGCGGCCGGGCGACGGGTTGGCTTTGCGGGACTCGACGTATTGGCGGAGCAGTTCGGCTTGCCGGTTCGAGTCGTCCGCCGGGGCGTTGCCGGGGGCATCTCCGGGGGGAGCGTTGTTGTCTTGCGTCAGTTTTTGACGCAGCTGCTGGGTGTGGGTTTCACGGCGGTGTCGGATCACGGCCACGGCCGCGTCCAGCAACAATTCTTTCACGGGTTCGAGGTCGTTGAAGTCGTCTTGGTCCGGGTCGGGTTCGGGCAGGGCCTCGTCCAGTTCGCGGTCGGCGGTCGTGGCGAGCTGGGTCAGTTCGTGCTGGCCGTCCACCGCGAGGTCGCCGCAGAGGCTGTGCAGCGTCACGGGTCGCCCCTCGGCCAGGCCGTCAAACACCCGCTGGTACAACGCGCGGTGGTCGGGCACGGCGAGTTCGGCCGGTGAGATCGCCTCGTCGATGGCCGAGCCGTCGCTGAGGGTGGCACTAAACAGGCTGTTATGTCTCACCAGGGCTGCTATGAGCCGCCTTTCCGCAATGCCTACAGCGTGAAGTCTATGCCCAGAATGGCTCGACGCAAGCCCATTCTGAACCTCATTTTCATACGCATATTGGGCCATATCAGTAGCGTCAGGCCCGTCAATATCGGCCGGTTGGTCGTAAGACTCCACTGCCCGAGAAGATCGCGGCGATCGGGCCGCCAGCAGCGAATCCACCGCCGACTCGCTCATGTGCAGCATCTCGGCCAAACGACGCACCACAAACGCCCGCCGCAGGTCGCCCATCCGGGCCACGCCCAGGTCGATCAGCTTGGTCATGAAGCCTTCGATGACCCGCTGTTTGCCCGTGGTGGTCTCAGAAGATTCTAGGCTGGCTTGCATCCGATTGAACGCGAATCCCAGCGCATCTTCCGCCTCAGCAAGCACTTGCGACCAGGCGTCGAGCCCCCCTGCTTTGAGCAGCTCGTCCGGGTCCTGCCCGCCGGGGAGCACCGCGATGCTTACGTCCAAATCGCCGGTGAGGAACACCTCGATCGCGCGGTCGGCAGCCTTCTGCCCCGCCGCGTCGCCGTCCATGACCAAAACGACCTGCTCGCAGTACCGGCGGAGTTCGCGGACGTGCTGCGGGGTGAGGGCCGTGCCCAGCGCAGCCACGGCGTTGTTCGCCCCGGCCTGGTGGCAGGCGATCACGTCGGTGTAGCCCTCGACGATCACGGCGGTTTTGCTGTCGATAATCGGTTTTTTCGCGGCGTGGAGGCCGTAGAGCGTCGCGGATTTGTTGAACAGCGGGGTCTCGGGCGAGTTCAGATACTTGGGATCATCCTCGTCACGCAGCTTCCGGCCGCCGAACGCGATCGGGCGCCCGATGCCGTCGAAAATCGGGAAAACCAGGCGGCGACGCAGGAAATCGAAGTCGCCGTCCCCGGTCTTGCGCGGGCGGATGAGCTGAGCGAGTTCGAAGGCTTGTTTATCCCAGCCTTTTTCGCGGACCATGGTGACCAGGCCGTCCCAGCGGTCGGGGGCGTAGCCCAGGCCGAAGGTTTCGACCATTTCAGGGGTCACGCCGCGGCGTTCGAGGTAGGCTCGGGCCTCGCGGCCGTACTCGGAATGATTAAGTAATAACTTAAAGAAATCGACCGCCTGGGCGTTGGCCGCGGCGATGCGTTTGCGTTCGCTGGGGCCCTGTTCGTCGCCGCCCTGCCCGCCGGGCTTCCACGGGGTGAGCTCGATGCCGGCCCGGTTGGCCAGGAACTTGAGCGCCTCGACGAAGTCCATCTTGTGGTAGTTCATCACGAACGAGAACGCGTCCCCGCCCGCGCCGCAGGAAAAGCAGTGGTAGATCTGCTTCTGGGGCACCACGTTCATGGACGGGTTGGTGTCGTTGTGGAACGGGCAGACGCCGACAAACTCCTTGCCCTTGGGCCGCAGGGGCAGGTGCTCGCCGATGAGGCGGACGATGTCCGTTGCCTCTTGCACTTTCTCTTTGTCGCCGTTATCTCGGAAGCTCATACAGCACCCATCTGCCGTCGCCCGGTGAGGGGTTCGGGACAGCGGAATTGATCGGGACGGTTTGTCGTGAACCGTGTCGAACTCACCAAGGTTGCGGGTCGATGCTCAAGCGGGGCTGCCGGGTGCGGTCGGCGGCGTCGTCCGTGGCTCGGGATCCGCAGGGGATGCCAGCGTGGCGTGATTCGGCGGGTCGGCCGTGACCCAAGGTGCCGAATCTGAAACTCTCTCAATCTGTACTAAGTTTTTCGCTCCAAACCGGCAAAGTCAACCGAGTTTGGGCAAAGCCCCATAAATGGGTCAACCCCAGGCAAAAAAGGCTGCATCCCTGCACCGATCCGCCGAGGCCGTCCTCCGGGCGAAGGCCCGAAACCACCCGCAAAAAAAGAAAGGCGGGAGGGTTTAGCCGGGGATTACTCCGCGGCGGCTTCTTCAGGCTTGTAGGCGTATTTCCGCTTCAGCGGCTTGACCACGAGACCCATGCGGATGGCCTTGGCCGAGGCCTTGACCTTGCGGACGCTGCCGTCTTCCATCACGCAGTTGACGTTCTGGAGGTTGGGCTTGAACTTGCGCTTGGTCTTGCCGGTGATCTTGGTACCGACGCCGCCGAGGTATTTTTTCTTACCGCGGAGGGTGTAGGTGAAGCCGGTTCCAGTCCGACGGCCGGTAAATTCGCAAACTCGTGGCATAACGATAACCTTGCTGCAGCAGGGGAAAGCGTGGGTGAAGCCCGGCCGGGTTGGGCCGAGCCACATAAAATAGCGGGAAACGCGGCGGCCTGCAAGTTGAAAAACCTGGTTTTTTGCCGCAGATTTCGCCGATGAGGGACCGATTTTAAGGCAAACCGCCGGGTTGGCCCGAAACCCAATCGGCGTAATCGGCGAAATCTGCGGCCGAATCCCATATTCTCCGTGGATGCCCGAACCCAATTGCGAACTCTGCGGCCGATCGGGCCTGGAACTGACCCGGCACCACCTGGTGCCCCGGGCCCGGCACAACAAGCCGCGGACCAAGCGGATGCACCCCAGGATCAATCTGAACACCTACGTGGCCATGATCTGCCGGCCGTGCCATGCCACCGTGCACCACCACCTGTCCGAGCAGGAATTAGCCGAGGCGTACCACACGCTCGAGGCCCTGCGTGGCCACCCCGAGATCGCCAAGTTCGCCCGCTGGGTCGCCAAGCAGCCGGTGGACCGCCGGGTGACCACACGTCGGCCAACCTCCCGCCGCTGACCTTTAGCCCGGGTCTTTGACCCGGGGCGGCCGCAATATGGTTCACGTCATCACATACCGGCCCGCGAAAACCTCCAGAATCTCCATAAACCGTTGCCCGCGGCACCCCGGGTCTGAATGACTCGGGGCTAAAGCGGGCGGCAACGCTACACTGGTCGGAATGGAATCCGGTCAACGCGAAAAACTCGCCGTCGCCTCCGAACGGGCGATCCTGGTGGCCTGCCTGCTGCCCGACACCGAGGTCAACCCCCACGACCCGCTGGACGAGCTGCGCTCCCTCGCGGCAACGGCGGGCGCGGTCGTCGTCGACGAGGTGCTCCAGAAACGCCAGAAGCCCTCGGCCAAGTCGTTCCTGGGTAAGGGCAAGGTTCAGGAACTGGCCGAGCGGGTCAAGCTCCACCAGGCCCAGGTGATCATCCTCGAGAACGACCTGTCCCCTTCGCAGATCGGCAACATCGAGAAGGTGTGCGAGGTCAAGGTCCTCGACCGTTCGGAGCTGATCCTCGACATTTTTGCTGCCCGGGCCCAGACCCACGAGGCCCGTCTGCAGGTCGAACTCGCCCAGCTTGAATACACCTACCCCCGCCTCCGCGCGATGTGGACCCACCTCGAGCGGATCGTCGGCGGCGCTCCGGCCGGCATCGGCACCCGCGGCCCGGGTGAACAACAGCTGGAGATCGACCGCCGAATCGTGCAACGCAAGAAGTCGATCCTCAAGAAAGAGATCGAGTCGCTCCAGGCCCGCAAGACCCGCGAGGTCGAGGCCCGCAACACCGACCACTTCACCGTCGGGCTCGTCGGCTACACCAACGCGGGCAAGTCCACGCTGTTCAACACAGTCACGGATGGCGAGGCCTACGCCGCTGACCAATTGTTCGCCACGCTCAGCACCCGCACCCGCGAGTGGAAACTGGGCAACGGCGACACGGTCATGCTGTCCGACACCGTCGGCTTCGTCCGGAACTTGCCCCACCACCTCGTCGCGTCGTTCAAAGCCACACTCGAAGAGGCGGTGCACAGCCAACTCCTGCTCGTCGTCCTAGACGTCTCCGACCCGCATTGCCAACGCCAGCTCCGCACCGTCAACGAAGTGCTCGACAGCATCGGCGCAACCGAGCAGCCGCGGCTTCTGGTGCTCAACAAGATCGACAAGGTCGATCACAATGTTGACCTGTTGCTTCTGCAGAAGGAATACCCGGACGCGATCCCGCTCTCCGCGGCGACCGGGCGACACATCGATCAGCTCGTCGAAGCGGTCCGCGGCCACCTGCACGGCGGCACGGTGACGCTCACCCTCAACCTCGCCCAGGCGGATGGCAAGGCGCTGACCTTCCTCGAAAACCGCGCCACCGTCCTCGAACGCGACTACCAGAACGACCGCGTCCACATGACCGTGAAGATCGGCCACCGCCAACTCGATCAACTCAAAGCGATGGGTACCAGCGCGATCCTCCCAGATGAACACGCCCAAACCTCCGGCAGCGGCTGGGGGCGGTAAGCCCTATCCGTAGGTCAGGTCTTCGACCTGACATGCAGAGCCTCTGTGCTTTGTGTCAGGTCGAAGACCTGACCTACATCACAGCCGTTCCGAATACGGCCTACAGCGACGCCCCAAGCAGGAACAGCACGCCAAGCAGGATGAAGCCTGGCAGGAACAGCATCGCGATCCACAGGACGATCGTTTCGGTGGGTTCGAGTTCATCGAACATCTGCTTGGACAACCCCCAGAACACGCCGAAGGACAAGGCCATCTTCAGCCAGAAGGCCAGGAACCCCAGTCCGCCGAGCATGATGTCGAAGCCCAGATCGACCATGACATCGAACTGCCCGGCCAGCAGCGCGAGGGCCGCGAGTTTCTTCAAGGCGCTAAACAGCTCACCGAACGCCGAGCCAAAGAGCTTGGAGATCACGAGGATGCCGATGAACAGACACGGCAGCTGGATCGCGAACAAGATCACATAAACGATCAATGCCCCGACCGATTCCCCCACGCTCATGGGCAAACTCAGCACATCCCCAAGCATCGGCGTCAGCACAAATGCGTTGAGCAACAACAACACCGCCCCGATGCCCAGGAAGATCAGCGGCAGGGTCTTCTCCTGGAAGTGGTGACGCTTCTCCATGTCGGCCGCGAGGTCTTCCTGCAACCGTGTGCGTGCGATCACGCGTTCTTCGCCGACCGCCGCGGCGACACCACCCACCGTTGCGTCGCTGCCCCGGCCCGCGGCGGGGGTTTGGTCTTCGGCGGGAGCAGACTCCACCACCGTCTGCACCTTCGCGCCCTCGGCCAGGTTGAAGCCGCAGTTCATGCAGATCACCGCGCCGGGACGCAGCTGCGTGTTACACGACGGGCACTTGCCGCCCTTGGCCGCCGCGCCCTCCGACGAACGCGCGGAGATCGGTGCCGTCTCGCCGTGGGGCTCGTCGCCAGGCAGGTCGAGTTCGTACGGGTTGGGCTCGGGGGCCTGGGGCTTGGGCTTTTCGGTGGGACTGGATTCGACCACTTCGATGACAGGGGAATCCCCCGCGCCCACCAGCGGCCCCTCGGGCTCGGCATCGCCGCCCGGCATCATGGGTACACGGAACTTCTGGCCGCAGGCACACTTCACCTTCTTGCCGGCGATCTTGGTCTGCCAGCGGTAGGCCTTCCCGCAATTGGGGCAATCAAACCTCTCGTCACTCATCGATGCAATCCCGGCGGACAAACGAACAGGAAATGAACAACGCAAGCGTCGCGGGGACGGTCGGTTTTGTCAAGGACTCTGTCGGTCAGCCATGCTTGCCTGACGCCGAGTTCCTTGCGTGTCGTGTCAGGCAGGCAGGCCTGACCTGCAAAAGAAGATACGCCCCGGCATCACCCCGCTCACTTTCTCCCGCTGCGGTTCCGCATTATCCTTACGCATGAAAGCCCGCGGTCCACGGACGGATCGCCGCCCACATCGCCTGCCCCGAGAAAGCCCACATGCCCGTTCCCCTGACCGACCTGACCCGTCAGCACCAGGCCATGATGCCTCAACTGCGTGAGGCGTTTATCGAAGTCGCCGCGTCGGGTCAGTTGATCCTCGGGCCGTACGTCCGTGAGTTTGAAAAAGAGATCGCCGGGTACTGCGGCGTGAAGCACGCCATCGGCGTCAGCAGCGGCAACGACGCGATCATCCTCGCGTTGCTCGCCCTGGGCATCGGCGAAGGCGACGAAGTCATCACCACCCCGCTGGCCTACCTGCACATCGCCGAGTCGATCGCCCGGGTCGGCGCGACGCCGGTCTTCGCCGACATCGACCCCCGCACCTACAACCTCGACGTCGACCACCTGCCGGGGCGGATCACCGCCAAGACCAAGGCCATCCTGCCCACCCACCTCTTCGGCCTGCCCGCCGAGATGGACGCGATCAACAGCCTCGCCGCCGAGCACGGCCTCAAGGTCATCGAAGACACCGACATGGCCATCGGCGCCAAGTACAACGGCAAGCCAGTCGGCGGCATCGGCGATGTCGCCACCATGAGCTTCTACCCCACCAAGAACCTCGCCGCCCTCGGCGACGCCGGGGCCGTGCTCACCAACGACGACGACCTGGCCGCACGGCTCAAGACCCTGCGCGTCCACGGCATCGAGCCGGGCTTTGTCGTCTCGCAGCTCGGCGGCGCGTTCCGTCTCGACGGCCTGCAGGCCAAGCTGCTGTCGGTGAAGCTGCCCCACCTCGAAGAGTGGACCGCCAAGCGTCGCGAGATGGCCAAGCGTTACCACAAGCTGCTCGAGCCGCTGGCGTTGACCACGCCGTTCGAGGCCGAGTCGCGGGAGCACGTGTTCAACCAATACGTCATCCGCGTCCGGGGCGAGGGCCGCGAGCCGCTGCGGATGCACCTGGACGCAATGGGGATCGGCAACCGGGTCTATTACCCCAAGCCGGTGCACCGTTTGGCGTGTTTCGCCGACCTGGACTACGGCCCCGGCAGCCTGCCGATCGCCGAGAAAGCTTCACAAGAACTGCTCGCCCTGCCGATGTTCCCTGAGATGACCCGTGAAGAACAGGACGAGGTCGTCGGCGCGGTGCGGGACTTCTTCGCCGGCGACTGATCCGATTTCGGATGGATGATGTCGGATTGCGGAATGGGGATTTCGGAAGGGACAGCCTCGGTCAAGGAATGAGTCCAAGCAGTCACGATCGGATCGTCATGGATATGGATGCCGAAATCCGAAATCCGAAATCCGAAATGGATAACGACTGCGCCGAGTCGCAGGCGGCCATGTCCGAGGCCGAGCCCATCATCCGCATGCGTGGCGTCCACAAACGCTTCGGCCCGCTGACCGTGCTCAACGGCCTGGACCTCGACTTCCGCCCCCACGAAACCACCGTCCTGCTCGGGCCCTCGGGCACCGGCAAGAGCGTGACCCTCAAGCACATCGTCGGCCTGCTCCAGCCCGACGCCGGCGAGGTCTACTTCCACGACCAACGCGTCGACCAACTCAAAGAACGTGAGCTCGTGCCGCTGCGCAAACGCATCGGCTTCCTCTTCCAGATGGGCGCGATGTTCGACTCGATGACCGTCGGCGAGAACGTCGAGTTCCCCCTGGTCGAACACACCAACCTCAACCGACGCCAGCGGGCCGACAAAGTCGACCGCCTGCTCAAGATGGTCGGCCTGGGCAAGACCCAGGACAAGATGCCCAACGACATGTCCGGCGGGCAACGCAAACGCGCCGCCCTCGCCCGGGCCATCGCCCTTGAGCCGGAGGTCATGCTCTACGACGAGCCCACCACCGGCCTCGACCCCATCCGCTCGGACGTCATCAACGAGCTCATCCTCGCGCTCACCAAACAGCTCGGCATGACCAGCATCGTCGTGACCCACGACATGAACTCGGCCAACAAGATCGCCGACCGCATGGTCCTGCTCTACGACGGCCAGGTCGCCGCCGACTCCGACCCCTGCACCTTCCGCAACAGCAAGAGCGAGCTGGTGCAGCGGTTCATTCGTGGCCAGGCCGACCAGCAAGACATCGAACTGATCCGCATGGGCTTCGAAGAAGGCCAAGCCCCGAACATCGAATCGGCCGGCGAGGCGATCAACACGCCCGCCCCCCGCCGACGCAAGACCGACCGTGACGAACCCTCAGCCAGCCCGCAAACCCAAGCGCCGCCCCCGCCCGTCGCCGATTTGCAGGCCGAGCCGACCGGACCCGACCCTACCGAACTGGACAGCGAAGACACCGACGACGACACCCCGTCGGTCTTCCACGAGGACTAACCCACCGCCCCGCCACCCGCGAGCCTTCCCATGAACGAACGCAACCGCAACATCATCGTCGGCCTCACCACCGCCGTCGCCCTCATCGGCCTGATGTTCCTGCTGCTGGTCTTCGGCTACGTCCCCTCCCTCATGAAGGGCGGATACATCGTCAACATCGAACTCGACGACGCCCTGGGCCTCAACCCCGGCAGCCGCGTCGAGCTCTCGGGCATCGACATCGGTGCCGTCGAAACCGTCGACTTCAAACAGCCCCTGGGCACCGGCGTCACCGTCGCGGTCCGCATCACCGAAGACGACACGCTCGTCCCCGTCTCCGCCCGGGCCATCATCGAAAAACCCCTCCTCGGCGGCAGCCCCACCATCCGCTTCGTCACCAACTCGCAGAACGGCACGCCCAAGGCCTTCCTCAAGAAAGACGGCAGCGCCGTGGTCCCCGGCAGCCTCGGTGCATTGGCGGGCATCTTCGGCGAACTCACCCGCGTGGCCGACAGCTTCGACCGGCTGAGTGCCGAGTGGCGCAACGTCGGCGAAAAACTCAACGGCCTGCTCGACCCGCAAGACCTCGCCGCCGTGGAAGCGGGCGAAGCCCCGGGCAACGTCACGACAGTCATCGCCCGGGTCGACAAACGCCTGGCCGAGTTCCGCGAAGTCCTCGCGGGGATCGATTCGCTGGTCAACGACCCGCAGCTCCGCGACGACGTGACCGCGACCGCCAGCAACGCCCGCCAGGCCAGCGAAGATATCGCCGGAGCGATGGCCAGTCTTGAAAAGCGCTACGTCGCTTTGGCCGACGACGTCTCGGGCATGATCGAGCAGGTCAACAAGCTGGTCGAAACCGCGAACTCTGAAGAAGGTTCGTTCGGCAAGGTGATGCAGGACCCCGCCCTCTACAACAGCCTCGAAGACGCCGCCAAACGCATCGGCACCGCCGCGGACGAGCTCAAGCTGTTGATCGAGAAGTGGAAGGCGGAGGGGGTGCCGGTCAGTCTTTGATGGGGGCTTGGGTGTTGGGGGCTTAGGGGCTTGGGCGAGCGGCGTGGGGTGGCGTTAGGAGTTAGGCGCTCGGCGCTAGGTTTCGCTACTCTGGTGCGCGATAAACCGAAAGCCTTGGCCTGGGCCAATGGTGAGAAAGTCTCTCCTAACGCCTAGCGCCTAACCCCTAGCGCCTACTCCATGAAATACGTCCTCATCATCCCCGACGGTGCCGCCGACGAACGCCTCGCTGAACTGGGCGACCAGACGCCCTTCGAAGCCGCCGACACGCCCAACCTCAACAAGCTCGCGATGAGCGGCCGGCAGGGCACCGCGGTGACCACGCCCGAGGGGATGCCCTGCGGCAGCGATGTCTGCACCATGTCGCTGCTGGGCTACGACCCCCGCAAGTACCACAAAGGCCGGGCCCCCCTCGAAGCCGCGGCGCTGGGCATCGAGATGGGCGAATCGGATTGGATCTTCCGCGTGAACCTGGTCACGGTGATCGACGGCAAGATGCAAGATCACTCGGCGGGTCACATCTCCTCGACCGAGAGCAAGCGGCTGCTGACCGAGTTCGCCCCGCGCCTAGACCTCGACGGCGTGGCGCTCTACCCCGGCGTGAGCTACCGCAACATCATGATCGACCGCTCGGGCCAGCGCGATTGGGGCGAGCTCGAAACGACCCCGCCGCACGACGTGCCCGGCGAGCCGATCCGCAAGCACCTGCCCGTTGGCGGGGAACACGCCAAGCTGCTGCAACAACTCATCGCCGAGAGTGAGGTCTTCCTCGCCGAACACGAGATCAACCTGACCCGCGCCGAGATGGGCGAACTCCCCGCGACGCACTTCTGGCCGTGGGGCCAGGGCCAGCGGCCGACGATGCCGTCGTTCGAGTCGCGCTTCGGCTTGAAGGGCGCGATGATCACGGCCGTCGACCTGCTCGCGGGCATCAGCGCCTTTATCGACTGGGACCGCCTCGACGTGCCGGGCCAAACCTCGTACCACGACAACGACTACGCCGCGACCGGCGAATACGCGATCAAAGCGCTCGACGACTACGACATCGTCTGCGCCCACGTCGAAGCCCCCGACGAGGCGGGCCACGCCGCCGACCCCGCAACCAAGGTCGCCTCCGTCGCGTCGATCGACGAACACGTCATCGGCCCCATCCACCAAGCCCTCGAAGCCCGCGAAGCCGAGACCGGCGAGCCGTGGCGCATCCTCCTGCTGCCCGACCACTACACCCTGGTCAACACCCGCAAGCACGACCCCACACCCGTGCCCTTCCTCATGGCCGGCCACAAAGTCCACAGCGTCCTGCAACGCACCTTCAGCGAAGAAAACGCCGGCGCCAGCGACCTCCACATCGACCACGGCCACGAATTGATGGAGTATTTCCTGAAGAGTGGGTTGGGTTGATCTATCCTCATTCGCTGCTTGCGGCTTAGCTGTCGAGCGCTAAGCCGCAAGCGGCGAACAACACGTTACCCACCCGCGCTCTGCCGTTTCACTTCCTCACCCCCCAAACGTTCCACCCCCGCTCGCAACAATTCGGGAATCTGCTCGGCAAACGGCGAAGCCTGCACCGCTTCGCGCAGCTGCGCATCGCTGATGTCCGCCAGCTCCGCGACCTTCTGGCCGGGGAACCAGTGCTTGGCGTTGCCCATGAGGTTCATCCGGCCACGGGCGTACTCGTCCATGTCCCAACCCCGGGCGAGGTTGTACAGCCAGAGGATGATCGGCAGGTTGTGGCCGCCGGGAGCGTCGTGGTGCTCGGGCACGCCGGTCCAGCTCATCGCCTCGGGGTGGTTCACGCCGGCGATGTCGCGCATCGCGGCTTCGAGTTTCGCTTCGATCGGCGGAACCAGCTCATCGGTCTGATCGATCTTCTCGATTGCGCTGAGGTGCAGGTCGTAGTCGCTGGGTTTGGCCGCGCCGAGGCTCAGCGTGTGGATCTCGGGGTGGCGCAGACACCACAGGTCGTTGAACTCGATCGGGTGCAGCGGATCGCACAACGCGGCGAACTTGTCGGACGGGGCGTAGAGCTTGCCGCCCTTGTCGCTGGGGCTGATGATGAACACACCCATGTCGCGCTGGTGGGCTTCCTGGATCGCCCGCCAGTTGCGTTGGTAGATGTAGTAGTAGTGGACGTTCATGTAGTCGAACCCGCCGTGGGCGTCGCCGCCGCGGATGGCTTCGATGATCTCGTCGCACCCGCCGTGGGTCGAGAAGCCGATGTGGCGGACCTTGCCCTGCTTCTGCAGTTCCTTGGCCACGGCGAGGCAGCCGCCTTCGCGCACCGCCCAATGGGTGGTTTCGGTGTTGTTCAGGCCGTGGATGCCGAGCAGGTCGACATAGTCGAGTTGCAAACGTTCGAGCGAGTCGAGCACATCGGCGCGGAACTGATCCGAGTCGGCGTTGGGGCCGACCTTGGTCTGCACGATGAGTTCTTCACGCGGGAACTTGGGCAGGATCACGCCGAGCTGGCGTTCGCTACAGCCGTAGCCGCGGGCGGTCTCGATGTGGTTGATGCCGACCTCGATCGACCGGGCGATCGTGGCCTCCATGTTCTTGTGGACCTCGGGGTCAACCTCGGAGAGCGGCTTGTCTTTCCAGCCATCCTGGTAGCGCATGCCGCCGGTGGAGATCACGGGCATCTGGAGTTCGGTTCGGCCAAATCGTCGGTACTGCATGGGGGTCTTGGATTTCGGATTTCAGATTGCGGATTACGGATAATTGAAGGCAGCGTAGTGTAGGCCGCTTGCGGCTTAGCCGGGCTTCTCGAGTTGTCAGGGGATCAGCACCATCTTGCCCACGTGGGCTCCGCGTTGCATGGCTTCGTTGGCCTCGCGGACGTCGGCCAGGGCGAAACGTGCCGCCAAGGTTTGGCGGTAGGCCCCTGAGGCGAACCCCTCGAACAGGTGCTCGACGCCGCGCATCATCTCGTCACGGCCAGCCGAAAACACCTCATCGTTGACGTAGCTCACGATCGAGGCGTGCTTGCGGATGAGCGGGGTGACGTCCACCGTACCGGGCGAGCCGAGCAGGCCGTACACGACGACGCAGCCGTGCTGAGCGAGGCAGCGGATCTCGGTGTTGAGGTACGCCCCCGCCGCGACGGGGTCGAAAAACACGTCCACGCCCCTGCTGTCGGTGAGCTGTTTCATGTCGCGGTGCCACGGGCGCATGACCCGCTCGCCGTCTTGGTGTTCGTGGGTGACGACGACGTGGTCGTAAGCCGATTCGAGCGAGGCGACTTTGTCGGGGCTGGTGGTCAGGCCGAGGGTCGTGCAGCCGTGGTGCCTAGCGATCTGCGCGGCGGCGAGCGCGGTGCTGCTGCTGGCCGCAGGGCAGACGACGGTCTGGCCGGGCGTGATCTTCGCCTTCCACACCAACGCGCCCCACGCCGTGAGGTACGGCAGCCAGACCGCGCCGAGTTGGTCGTCGGGCAACTCGTCCGGCGCAGCCAACGCTTCGTCGTCGTCGCAAACGTAGTGGCTGCTGTACGTCCCAGGTCGGCCCTTCGACAAACGTACCGCATCCGGCGCAAGGCACACGCGCTGACCGACGCGCGACGCATCGCCGCCCTCCCCCACCGCTTCGATCACACCCCCGCCCTCGAGCCCGGGCGTGTACGGCGGGTCGCCGGTCGACAGCTTGTACTCACCACGACGGCCCATCAGGTCCGCGTGGTTCATCCCGATCGAGGTCAGCCGCACCAACACCTGCCCCGCGCCCGGCGTCGGCGTGGGCACCTCACGCCATTGCAATTCTTCCACCCCGCCAAACCGTTCGACTACCACCTGCTGCATCGGCTAGCCTCCCACGAGAGATGCGGTCCACTGTGAATCACGCGAATGCGCTGCGTCGCTATTCCTGCGCCTTCTCGAGCTCGCGTCGAAGGAAGTCGCCCAGCAACCCGCCGATGGCTTCCTCTAGCGATTCTTCCGGCTCGGGTTCTTCGGTCGCGGGCACCTCTTGAGCACCCCCGTCTTCAACGGGCTTCACCGGCGGGGCCTCGGGCTCATCGCGGCCGAGCTCTTTCTTGAGCACGCCTTCCAGTATCCCGCCGAGAGTCTGGGGCAGGCGTTCCTGCGAGAACGCGTTGAGCACCGACGTGAGGTTGACCTGCGGCTGCTTCACCGTGCCGCCAATCTGGATCCCCTCGCCGACGAGCCGTTTGAGCAGCGGGTCGCGGTCGATCTCCCGACCGCCGAGGGTCATGCCCATGTCCACCGTCTGGTCCACCAGGCTGATCGTCCCGCCGAACATGAGCTCGACGTCGTCGATTTTGAACGACAACTCTTCGTAAATGATCACCCCGTTTCGGATTCGGATGGTGATCGGCGAGACACGCGCCTCGTAAATCGATGCTTTCTCAATCACCCCAAGCGCTTGAAGTTGCGGCAAAATCTTATCGACCGGCGAAACGTTTGGAACGATAGACAGTGTTCCCATCTGCGCCGTAATATCGGCATCAAGTTTCGAGATATCGAACCCGCGAGTCGGCAACCGTAACGTGTCGTCATCGATCGTCACCGCCATGGGTACCGTCGCCGACACCACCGCAGGCAGCAGCACCGGATTCAAGAAACGCAGGATCTTGTTCGACAACTCCGGCGTCTGGTTGAGGAACATCGTCATCGGCGCATCGGGCACAAAGTAATCTTCTTTGTCTTCACCCGAAAACGACGCCAACGAATTATTCGCACTGTTTAGTTCAAACTCGATCCGCCCGCCGCTGCCGAAGCTCCAGTCGCTGAGGTCGATGTTGGTCGACACCGTTTCGCCGAACGCCGCGACGGCGTAGCCCTGCTGCCGGCTGAGCGCATCGAACACGACGGTGGGCACGCGGTTCAGCTCAATCTCGCATTCAAGCTTGCCACGCTCGACCTGGATATAGCCGTCGTCGAGCATCACGCCGGTGAGGCGGGCGTCGGCGGTCAGCGTGCCGGTCTCGCCAGTAGGCGTGTCGGTCTCGAAGCCGATCTTCGCGGTGATGGGTTGGCGGAGATCGGGGGCGTCGATGCGGATCGTGCCGTTGCGTAGCGGGAAGCTGCGGTGGTACCACTCGTCGACCAGCTGCGTCTCGGGCAGGTCGATCACCGCCACCGCCCGCGTCCGCTCGGGGTCGAACCGCAGGCCCGGGCCGTCGGCCAACGCAAACTTGATATCCAGGTCCGCCTCGACGTCCGCCGCCTCGGGCAGGCTCAGCCCCACCGACTCGCCCATGTCCGCCGCCGCCGCGACGGGCTGCATCCACTGATCAAACGCTTCGGGCGACATCGTCAGCCGGATCGGCGTGTCGGTCTTGAGCGCGATTGCGCCATCGGCCGAGTAACGCCCCGTCATCGTTCCGCTCAGCCGCGACACGCCCGGCGAACCGGCCCCGGGATCGAACCCCGCCGTCAGGGCGTATCCGCCCGCGCCATCCGCCTTGGCCAGCAGGTTCATGCCGACCGTCGGTCCGAAGGTGGTGGTCAGACGCTTGCCCTGCCCCGCCAAGGCATCGACCACCGCCATCGGCAGCGTCCGCAGCACCGATTCGATCTCCAACTCGTTCCAGCCCGCTTCGCCGCGACGCACATCCACCACGCCCGACAGTTCACCGGCGTTGCCGTAGGCATCGACATCGGCGTCCAGGGTGAACGAGACGCCGGTCGCCGCCGACTCGCTGCCGAGCGCCGCGGTAAAGTTCTGCACGGTGATCTCGCCCTGCTCGGGCACCGCCAGCCGCACGGACTGGCCGTTCTCAAGCGACACCGACGCCAGGAACTGCGTCGCATCCAGATCAAGGCTTTGCCCCTTCCGCGGCGCATCCAACCCACGCAAACCGAACGACAACACAAACGGCTCGACCAATTCCGGGCCGGGCTCGTCTTGCTCGCCTCCGCCGGTGAGCATCTTCCACGTCTCGGGGGTGAACACCCAGGTCGAATACGATTCGTCCGATGCGTTGATGCGCTGGGCGCTGGCGATCAAGCCCTGCCGGACGTTGAGGTTTTCGCTGGTGACCGTGACCAACGCGTCGAGCGCATCGGTCGGCCCCTGCATGGAGATGTTCGCATCGAGCATCGGGCCGATGACGGTCTGGAGGAACGGCTCGCCCTCCGACGCGATGCGGTCGATCGCCGACATCGGCACGCTTTGCACCAACCCCTCGACATCGAACTCCGCGTCGTACAGCGACCACTCCCCCGCGGCGTCGAACAAGTCCTTGGCGGTGCCCGCGATCTTGACCTGGCCGTTTTCTTTGCCCTGGGCGAGGGTGGCGTCGAGCGTGAAGCCCAGGCTCGCGGGGGTGTCGGCGGTCAGGGTCGCTTCGGGGACTTCAATCAACACATCCGGCAGCGTCGGGCCGACGACATGCAACTTGATGTCCCGCATCGCAAAAGCCAGCCGCAGGTCGGCCGGCAGGACCGGGCCGTTGTCTTTCGTGTCGGGCTTGGGCTCGGAGCGCGGCGCGGGCTCGGTCCGGACTTCGGGCTTGTCGGCCGGTTCGGTGTCGGACTCGCTCGGCGGCGCGGGCCCTGCAGGCGGCATCGGCTGGCGCTCGGGTTTGGCAAAGATCGAAGTGCCCAGCGCACGGTCGAGGTTGGTGCTGCCGTCTTCGTCTTCGACCAGGCTGACCGCCCCGCCTTCGATGGCGATGATGCCCAGGTCGCGTGTGCCCCGCGCCAGGGCGATCAGGCCGACGTCTTCGAGACGCACCTCGTCGATCGAGCCGACCACATCCCCCGCCGGGTCGTAGAGCCGCACCCCCT